>JAPYTP010000038.1:0-30830 GCA_029941885.1 Myxococcota bacterium | reverse complement strand
CGGAGGGTGCGTCGGGCAACGCCGACTCCATCGCCAGCAGTCTCGCCTTCATGTCCAGCCCCCCCGCATAGCCCTGCAATGCGCCGCCGCGTGCAATCACGCGATGGCATGGAATCACGAGGGGAATCGGGTTCGCCCCGTTTGCGGCGCCCACGGCCCGGACGGCCTTTGGCTTGTCGATGGCGATCGCGATATCGGAATAGGAAACCGTCTCGCCGTACCCGATCTTGGCGACCTCCCGGTAGACGGCCTTCTGGAATTCCGTCGCGCGCATGTCGAGATCGACCTCGAAGATCCGGCGTTCACCCGAGGCGTACTCGAGCAACTGGTCGATCGTCGAATCGTGCGTGGTTCTTCGCTCGATCACCTCGGCATCAGCGGCGTGCGTTCTTTGCCAACCGGCAAAGCCACGACCGTTCGCGTGCGGAAGTTCTACATAGACCAGACCATTTTCACTACTCACGATGCGAAGAGATCCGACCGGGGTTTCGAAGCGGGAGGCGAAGAGCGTTTCCATTTCGACTAGTCTACCCGACACTCTCACGGTTCGTCGCGAAAACTTTGTCGAATCGTCGCCAGTTCCGGCTGTGGTTGTGAGGGGCAAACCGGAGATGTGAGTGCGACACCGTCATCTGCATGTTTGGCCGAATACCGCCAGCCAGCAGAACAGCGGTGTCACGTCGCGACTCCCCTCACGCGTTCGAATCCGTGCCATCACTCGGGGGCGGCATCTCCGTCGATTCGAACTCGGCGTCGCTGATCTCGAGGCGTTTGACCATCTTCTGAAGCGATTGGCGCGGAATTCCCAGCCGTTCCGCCGCGCCGCTCTTGCTGCCCGCGTCGCGAATCGCGCGAATCAACATGTTCCTCTTCAAACGATCGACGGAACGGTTCAGATCCCAATCCTTGATGGGTGCATCGACCTCGCGTGCGAGTACCACGGCATCGTTCCCGGATCCGGCGGCGCGGGAGGCTGCAGTGCCCAGCACGTGTTCCGAGAGATCCTCGAGTCCGATCGTCTCGCCCGGCCCGGCCAATGCCGCGGTGCGCTCGATCTCGTTCGCGAGCTCTCGGACATTGCCCGGCCAGCCGTACGCAACGAGCCGATCCATCGCCGCATTCGAGAAGCCCACGAAGGTGCGCTTCATCTTCGCGGCAGAGGAATCTAGAAAATGATGGGCCATCGCAGGAATATCCGAACTCCGCTCGCGCAGGGGCGGTAATTCGATCTCGACAACGCGCAACCGGTAGTAGAGGTCTTCCCGGAAGAGCCCCTCCTCGACACGCTTCTTCAGATCGCGGTTCGTGGCGGCGACGACGCGAACATCGACCTTGCGCGTGTCCGATGAGCCCAGAGATCGGATTTCACCGTCCTGCAGCACACGCAATAGCCGCACCTGCATCCCGGGCTCCGTCTCCCCGACCTCGTCGAGAAAGATCGTCCCACCGTCCGCCACCTCGAAGAGCCCCTTCTTGTCCGCGTGGGCCCCGGTGAAGGAGCCGCGTTTGTGTCCGAAGAGTTCGCTCTCGAGCAGCGTATCGGGTAGCGCTCCACAGTTCTGGGCGACGAATTTCTTGTCTTTCCGAGGCCCAGAGTAGTGAATTGCCCTCGCCAAGAGATCCTTGCCCGTCCCCGTCTCCCCGGTCAGTAGAACCGTCGCATCGGTCTGGGCGACCTTTTCCGTCACGTCGAAGATCTTCTGCATCGCGGGGGCATCGCCGATGATCCCGTCGAAGGAATATCGCGCCTCGACCTCCCGGCGCAGATAGACATTCTCCGCTTGCAACCGTTCGTTCGCCTCCGCGAGAGCATCCGCCAACTGCACGTTCTCGCTCGACAACTCGTAGACCTCGAGTCCGCGCTTCACGGCGATTCGCAGATCGTCGGGCTCCCAGGGCTTGGGGATGTAGCGATAGATCCGTCCCTCGTTGATGGCACCGATCAGCGCCGGCATGTCGGCATAGCCTGTGAGCATCATCCGGATTGCGCGGGGATTTCGATCGATCACCCGCTCCAGGAATTCGACGCCGCTCATCCCCGGCATGACCTGATCGGAGAGAACCAGCGCGATTTCCTCGCGCTCGAGGACGGCGAGGCCTTCCTCCGCGCTGGTGGCAGTGAAGATCCGGTATTCGGCCCCCAGCGTCAGCTCCAGGGACTCCAGGATCGCGTCCTCGTCGTCTACGACGAGGATTCCATAGGGAGTCTCGTCGCCGATCGGCTTTGCGCCCTCGATGGAAGCCATCCGATCAGCTTACCGCAGGGCGAGGCGGCGATCAGTTCGAGGAGGACCGAGGCATGTCCTGGGCCCGGCCGGGAGGGAATCGAGAGAACCGGTCGAGGAGACGCGTTATGCACGGCTTTCCGAACCCGCTCGAGTGCCGTGCATCGCCCGGGACCTCTCTGTGCCAGCCTAATGGGATTCGACGAGGTCTTCGACTCGGTCGATCACGATCTTTTCGAGTTGGGTCTCCTCGAGCGCGTTGATCTCCCGGATGCCCGTGGGACTCGTCACGTTGATCTCGGTCAGCTTGCCGCCGATCACGTCGATTCCGACGAAAAAGAGGCCGTGATCCTTCAGAAAGGGCCCGACCCGCGAAACAATGTCGCGGTCGGCATCGTCGAGCGGCGCCTTCTTTGCGGATCCACCCACATGCAGATTCGCCCGAGTTTCCTTGGCACCCGGGACTCGCAGAACCGCACCGATCGGATCGCCCTCGAGGAGGAGGATCCGCTTGTCCCCCTCACGGATCGCGGGCAGGTATTGCTGGGCCATGATCGCGCGGGTTCCGAATTCGGTGGACTGCTCCAGGATCGAATTGAGGTTCCGATCGTCCTCGACCAGGTGAAAGATGCCCTCCCCCCCCTTTCCATCGAGAGGTTTCACGATCATCTGGCCACCCTGCTCGCTCATGAAGTCCATCAGCTCCGAAATCCTTCGGGAGACGCGTGTCGCCGGCATCAGGTCCGCGAACTGGGTCGCGAGCAGTTTCTCGTTGAAGGCGATCACCGCCGACGGCCGATTCAGGACGATCGTTTTCCGGCAGACGTCCAGAATCTGAGTGGCGACGATGAAATCGCGATCGACGGGTGGGTCCTTTCGCTGGAAGGCCACATCGATCTCAGAATCGAAATCGTAGACCCGGTCCGCGCCCCGGCGTACGGGTGAGTCGCTGCCGAGGTCGAGCTCGATCGGTCGGGCGATCGCCCGCACCCGACCCGCATCGACTTCCAGATCCGCGGGATCGACGTAGAGAATCGTGTGACCGCGGTCCTGGGCCTCCCGCATCATCACGATCGTCGTAGAACCATCCATCGGCTCGTTCTCGATCGGATCCATGACGAAGGCAAAGGTGAGCGGTCGAGACGACCTTGTGGGAGAAGCCATTGCGAACTCCAAGGGGGCGGCGGGTGTCCCCCATTCGGTTCGTGTAGTAGCGCACGAGCGGACGCGTCGGCTAGCTTCTGCAAACCTTGGAGTTCACATGGTTTTTTTCCGGTCTGGGGGGATCCGGATCGCCCTGGTGCTGCTCGCAGTCATGGCCGTTTGCGCGGCCGCTGGCGCACTGACGATCTACGTACTCCTGATCCGAGACCTTCCCGATTTCCAGAGCCTCGACGATTACCACCCGCCGGTCGTAAGCGAAGTCTACGACCGGAACGGGAAACTGATCGGCGAATTCTACACAGAAAAGCGTCGGCTCGTCGCGATCGATCGGATTCCGCGTCACGTCCAACTCGCCTTTGTCGCCGCCGAGGATGGCCACTTCTTCGAGCACACCGGCATCGACCTCGTCGCGATCTTCCGCGCCGCGCTGGCCAATCTGCGTGAGGGCGGAATCGCCCAGGGCGCCAGCACGATCACGCAGCAGATGGTCAAGAGTCTCTTGCTCACCCCCGAGCGGACCTACAAGCGCAAGATGCGCGAGATCATCCTGTCTCGACAGATCGAGCAGCAATTCAGCAAGAACGAAATTCTCTACCTCTATCTGAACCAGATCTATTTCGGCAATGGAGCCTGGGGCATTGGCCAGGCCGCGCGCAGCTATTTCGGGAAGGAAGCCACCGAACTCAGGATCTCCGAAGCCGCCATGCTCGCCGGTCTCGTCCAGCGTCCCAGCGCCTATGACCCGACCCGAAATCCGAAGTCCGCCGAGGCCCGCCGACGGTATGTGCTCGGCCGGATGCTCGGGGACCGCTACATCGACCAGGCGACCTACCAGACCGAAATCGACAACCCACCCATCATCCGGCCTCACGCGGATCGGGAGAATATTGGCGTCGCAGGACATTTCACCGAGGAAGTCCGGCGACTGCTCTTCGATCGCCTCGAAGGCGATCAGGTCCTGAACGCCGGATTGAGAATCGATACGACCCTCGACATCGACCTTCAGCGTACGGCCCGAGACGCCATCCAAAACGGACTCGAAGCCCACGACCACCGCCGGGGCTACCGCGGTCCCCTCCGGCGGGTTGCCGAGACCGAGATCGCCGACGAACTCGAGAAGCTTGCCGTGGGAAATCGGGGAAATCTCGATTCCGAGGAGATCGCAGTCACCGCGAACGCGTTCGTGGTCTCGAGCGACCCCACCGCATCGACGAAGGACGATTCCCCCACCCGGTCCGCGCGGGCCGATGGCGGCCTCACCGACTATGAGCCCGCGCCGGACAACCCCCCGGACGGGCTGGTCACGGTCACGCGCTACTCGATTCCCTTCGATGAGCCCGTGACTGGCGTCGTCCTCGAGGTCGATCCCGAGGCTAAGGCCGCGCGAATCGGATTCGGAGGCGGACTCGAAGGAGTGGCTCATCTCGACGATGTCGAGTGGGCTCGGGTACCCGACCCCAAGAGGCGGCCACGTCGTGTCAAGAAGATCGCTTCGATCTTCGAGGTCGGAGACGTCGCGCGTTTTGTCCGTTTGCCCGGCGAGGCGGCGGCGATCGGGTCGACGAATTCCGCACCCGAAGACGAAGAGCCGCGGGGAGGAGACCGCTCGGAACTCGCACGGCTCGACATCTGGCAGTCGCCGCTGGCCGAGGGTGCTTTGCTCTCGATCGAAAATGAGACCGGCGACGTGATCGCCATGATCGGTGGATACGATTTCAAGCGGAGCGAATTCAACCGCGCGGTCCAGGCCAGTCGCCAACCGGGCTCCGCCTTCAAACCCTTCATCTACGGCGCCGCTCTGACCCGCGGTTTCACGCCGGTCTCGACGGTGATCGATCGGCCCGTCGTCTACACCGACCCGGTCAGCGGATTCGTCTGGGCACCCCGAAATTACGGTCGGAAATTCTACGGGCCGATGACCATGCGAGATGCGCTCAAAAAGTCGATCAACAACGCGACCGTCCATCTGTTCCGAGACCTCGGTGTTCGCTACGTCATCGACTACGCCCGTCGTTTCGGCATACAGGCTCCCCTCTCCGCAGATCTCTCACTCGCTCTCGGCTCCAGCAGTATGACCCTGCTCGAACTCACCCGTGCCTACGCCGTCTATCCTCGGGGTGGGACACGCATCATCCCGCGCTTCATTCGTGAGGTACGCGATCGAAACGGAATCCCTCTGCTCGGCGACGTCCCTCTCGGCGAGATTCCACCGCCCGTCCTGAAGCCGCTGGCCGATCCCGATCAGCCTGTCCTGGAGAGCTACCCGGACTCCGAGATCATGCCCAGCATGCAGATCGTCACACCGGCGAACGCATATCTGATGTCGGATCTTCTGCGCACCGTGGTCCAGGAGGGCACCGGCCGTCGACTGAAATCACTCGGTCGAACCCTCGCCGGCAAGACCGGCACGACCAACGACTTTACGGACGCCTGGTTCATGGGCTTCTCGCCCGAGTTGACAACGGGTGTCTGGGTCGGACACGACGACAACAAGGCCCTCGGTTGGGGTGAGAGCGGCGCCAAGGCGGCGCTTCCGATCTGGGGAGATTTCATGGAGGTGGCCCTGGCCCCCTACCCTCAGCGCGATTTCGAGGTCCCGGAGAAGATCGAATTCCAGCGCATCGACCGCACCTCGGGCCTGCTCGCCGAAGCCAATACCCAAGATGCCTACTTTCAACCCTTCCTCGAAGGCACCGCCCCCGAACGCAGCTTCACCGACCAGACCACGTCGCGAAGAGCTCGCCAGGCTGCGCGCGACGACGTCTTCTAGCGCGCAGCCGGTGTCGGCCCGGCCCTCGCTCTTTCGCCTCTCTCTCTCACCCCCCTTCGTTGACATCACGGCGCTAGATCGGTAACTCCCACCCCATGGGGGGAGACGCGAATATCGTGACGCGTGCCGGGACCAGTGTGTCCTCGGTTGGGAACGCCCGTGGCGACGGCGGGTACGCCCGTGGCGGCGCTGGATTGGCGCGGGGCGATGGCGCACCGGCGAACTCGACCGGCGACCTTCGCCACTACTCACAGCGTGCGTCCCGCCGCCGGCGGGCAGCAGAGGATGCTCTGCTCGACGCGCTCCTCCTTCCCAACGATCCCAGGGTCGAGGCCGTCGGAGTCGAGGGGCAAACACTCCTCATGAAGGCGCTCCAGCGCCTCGAACGGCAAGAGGACATCGAGGCCACTGTGGCCTGGGTCCTCGAACCTGAGGGGCAGCCGACGGTCATGGCCGCCCAGCCCGCGGACTCCGCCAGTCGCATCGAACCGACTCTCGAGCTCTATCGTGCAGTAGCCGGACTGGAACGCGCCCAGCGGTTGACGGATTCAGGGCTGGGTCGCGAATTGACGTCGCTCGCGTCACGTGGGGTGACCGCAGCGGCACCGATTCCCGGGCTTGGAGCGATGCCCGCGGCGGTTCTGTTGGTCTACCCCACCAAACCGGGCCGCCCGTTGCGCCCCCGCTCGATCGCCGTCCTCGGCGAAGTGGCCTCGAAACTCACGAACACGCTTTCGACGAGCATGGCGCTCAACCGGATGTCCCAACTCGACGGCGCCGTCCGGCGACTCGATCGTCTCGCGAGCCTCGGCGGACTCGTGTCCGAAATCGTCCACGAGATCCGAAATCCGCTGGTCTCGGTCAAGACCTTTCTTCAGCTTCTCCCCGAGCGACTCGACGACCCCGACTTTCACCACGATTTTCGTGAGGTCGTGAGCGACGAAGTCTCCAGGCTCGAACGGATGCTCGACGACCTCCTGCTCCATGCGCGACCGACGACCCCCGCGCCAGTCGACGGCGAGGCGCGCATCGACGAGGCGATCCAAACGACGATTCAGCTCTTGACCTATCGATGTCGTGAACGCGGGATCGAACTCGAGACCAGGATCCGCCCCGATCTTCCCGCGCTCGATCTCCCGCAGGATGCGCTTCGACAGTTGCTCTTGAACCTGCTCCTCAACGCGACCCAGGTTACACCCGAAGCCGGGAGGATCTCGATCTCCGCCGACTGGAGCGTCGACACGCCCAACCACATCGAGCTTCTCATCGAAGACGAAGGGCCCGGACTCGAGGCCGGTCTTCGTGACCGGATCTTCGAGCCCTTCTGGTCGACCCGGCACGAGGGGGCCGGGGGACTCGGACTGGCGATCTGCAAACGAATCGTCGAGGAAGCCAGCGGATCGATCCGGGTCGATGATCGCCACGGGGGCGGTGCGTGCTTCCGGATCGAATTGCCCCTGTCGCGCTGATCGCGCGCCCCAGTCCGCGAACCCGCCGTGGTTGGCCTCGCGGTCGGTCAGTCGCCGAGCCAGCGGCGGGCGTTGCGTCCAATCTCGGCCAGGCCCGCCATGAAGAAATGATCCACACCTTCGACGACGACCAGCTCCGCGTCTTCGATTGACGCGAGCGTTTCCGTAAGCTCATCGATCGGAACGAAATCGTCCCGATCCCCGGCGATCACCAGAATCGGACGACCCCAGACGGTCAATGCCGCACGATCGAGCATCGCCGGGGGCGGCGCGATCAACACCAGTTTTCGGACTCGCGGCGATGAGACCCCGATCCGAGCGGCCGCGAGTGCGCCCCAGGAGTAGCCGCACGCGAGGATCCCGCCCTCGACGCTCTCCTGCACGAACTCGAGTGCGGCCCGGTAGTCGAACTCGGAGTCCTCGGCTTCTCCCGAGGGCGTTCCTGCGCTTCCGCCCACGCCTCGATAGTTGAACCGAAGCGCCGCGTAACCCACGTCGCTTGCCGCGAGGGCGACCTCGGTCGTGACCGGCGAATCCATGCTCCCACCCATCATCGGATGCGGAGGCGCGATGACCGCTCCCCCACGCGCGCCCTCCTCAGCGCGGGGCGGAAGCCAAAGGCCCTCCAGCGACGATCCCGGAGGCAGGCTCGGGGTTTCGGGAAGGCCGATCGTTGCGGGTCGTTCGAAGGCGCGCGGACTCATGGCGGCCAGCCTACCCTGCTCGAGACCGAATCGCCGGGTGATGCACACCCTTAGGAGCAGTGAAATGGGAGAGCGCCGGGTTCATCAGGGTGCCCAGTTCGAATTCATCACGGAACCCGTCGATCTGCCCAATGGCCGCCGTGTCGACCTGGACATTCTTCTCCATCCCGGCGCGGCCGCGGTCGTTCCCTTTCTCGAGGACGGTCGGGTCCTGATGATCCGACAATATCGCTATGCGACGGGCGGCGAATTACTGGAGATCCCCGCCGGCAAGCTCGACCCGGGCGAGGCACCGGAGGCCTGCGCGATTCGGGAACTCGAAGAGGAGGCCGGCTACCTCGCCGGTCGGGTCGAAAAGCTGGGCGCGATCTGGACTTCCCCGGGATTCACCGACGAGATCATTCACCTCTACGCAGCCTACGAACTCGAAAGGACCACGCAGCGCCTCGAACCTGACGAGATCATCCGGCTCGTCCCCATGACGCTCGCGAAGGCGCTCGCCGAACTCTCGGGACCGGTCGTCGACGGCAAGACGGCGACTGCCCTCCTGCTCGCGGCAGCCCGTCGCGCGGATCACTCGGAGGGCTGTTTTCCAGAGCGATCGACAAGGCCAGGATGACTCGTCGTCGCCTTCGAAGATTCTCGGGTAGATGGATCCCTTCGGGAACAAACTGCCATCCCCAGGGGCCATCTGGGGAGGCTCTGTTGCGATTCACGCCCTCACTTCGTTGACCGCTCATTCAACGATCTTTACTCTATGCGGGTTTCGCGGGGTCTACGCGCCCGTCCCCCCGACACCAATCCAGAGGTCACGGAATCTCAGTCTAAAAGGATTCTACTCCGCCGACGCGGAAGGATCGGATCCGATAAAGAGCATGTCGGTCTTCTCAGACAGCTCTCCACTGGGAGGGCCACCTAGGAAGCCGATTCTCGAAGCACTACCTGCTTCGATCCCAGCGGAGTGTCGAGTTTGAACGGACGTGGTGGCGCAAATATAAGCTTCGGTCCCCCGCAGACCCCCGCGATCATCAAGAATCTGATGATCGCGAACGGCGTCGTATTCATTGCCCAGCTCGCAGGACCTTCCTTCGGCTTCGACGTGACGAGCTGGGGCGTCGTGCAACCGGCCGCAGTCTGGAGCGATTTTCAGCTCTGGCGAATCTTCACGTACATGTGGCTTCACAGCCCGGGCTCGATCCTCCACGTCGCCTTCAACATGTTTTCCCTCTGGATGTTCGGCTCCGCTCTCGCGCTGTTCTGGGGGGAAGAGCGTTTTCTGAAGTACTACCTGCTGTGTGGCGTAGGCGCGGGATTCCTGATCGCCTCGATCCCCTCCCTTCTCGGCCTGCTCGGGATCGCGAGTAGGGCATCCGACGTCTTCGGTTATACGCTCGGCGCCTCCGGTGCCGTCATGGGCGTATTGCTCGCCTACTCCTTCACGTGGCCCGACCGGACGATCATGTTGATCTTTCCGCCGATTCCGATCAAGGCCATCTGGCTGATCCCGCTCCTCTTCCTGATGGAGTGGATGTCCGCCTCCGCCGGGAGCAGCAACGTGAGCCACACCGGTCACCTCGCCGGCGTTCTCATAGGATGGATCTACCTGGTGAATGAGGGACGCACACCTGGCGCCCCCACACCCCAGGCCCTTCTTCTCAGATGGCGGCGCTATCGAATGCGCCAAAAGATTCGTGCCGTCCACCGGGACGACAAACGCGATCAGGATCGTTGGCGAGACGACGATGACGGTCCGACGCGGTTCCATTGATGATCGCCAGGACCCGAATCAACATGCGACCTTCCACGCGCCCGTGGAACCGAGCGGAACGATGAAGCACAACAAAGATGAGCCGCAGGACGGATCGGACCGCAAAACGAGCGGGCCCGGTTTCGGCGGCATCCTGCGTAGCCTCTTCTCCCGAATTCCCTGGGGAGAGATGCGAAGCGAAGAAGAGACCCTCATCGTGCCGGCACCCGCCGGCCGCGCGATCAGCGTCCGCAATGCAAACGGCAAGACACGCGTTTTCGGCGAGGATCGCGAGAACATCGAAATCCGGATCGTCAAGAGCGTTCGCGCCGACTGCCCCGATGCCGCCGCCAAGCTCCTCGATTCGATCCGCCTCCAGAATTCCGCCTCGAGCGATGTCCTCGAGATCGAGGTCCAGATTCCCCGCAAGTGCTCCCGCCACGGAATCGCCCATCTCGAGCTTCACGTGCCCCGAGAAACGAGCGTGGCCCTCAGTTCGACGAACGGAAAAATCTGCCTTGAAGGCCTGAACCGTTCAGTGAGTGCACGCTCGAGCAACGGCTCCGTTTCGATCCTCGAAGTCAACGGCGATATCGACGTCACGACCGCCAATGCCAAGGTCGCCTGCCGATGCACCCATGGCCATCTGCGCGCCCGCTCGAGCAACGGCAAGATCGAGGTCGGCGGACATCAGGGCTCGGTCGACGCTTCGACCTCGAACGGCGTAATCAAGGCCTCCATCGATGCCCTCGGCGAGACGGGCATCTCGCTCACGACCAGCAATGGCCGGATCGTACTGGAACTCCCAGATCACCCGGATGCAGACGTGGACATCCGCGTCGAGAACGGCCTGATTCGAAACGATCTCGATCTTCAGGGCCAGGTCGGTGACGATAACGCCAATGGCCGAGTTCGAGGCCGGGTCGGCAATGGCGGCCCTCCGATCCGACTCCGCACGTCGAACGGGATCATCTCGATTCGGTAGTCGATCCCGCAACGGAACTTTCAGGTCGACTCTGCGTCCTCTTCGAGGGTCTTCAGAACGACCTCTTCGACTTCGTCCATCGGCTCCTCCCCGGACCGCTGCGACCCAATCGCGCCCCCACTCCTTGCGGGTCCTTCCCAGAGCATCGCAATTTCCCGGGCAGGCTCCTGACGTTCGATCGGCACCTGGATTTCGACCTGGCTCACAGCG
The DNA here is from genome assembly GCA_029941885.1 of Myxococcota bacterium. Lineage (GTDB taxonomy): Bacteria > Myxococcota_A > UBA9160 > UBA9160 > UBA4427 > UBA4427. The sequence continues at coordinate 19,556 of JAPYTP010000038.1, read as the reverse complement.
GGAGGCAACTCCCCGACCGCCCCCTGCAAGAGTTCGCCTTTCACGAAGACCGGAATTCCTGCTGCCTCGATCGCTCCCGCCACGACCTGTCCCTGGCTCAGATCGCAGGCAATGAAGATCGTCACCAATTCGAGGAACTCGACTTCGGGAGCAACGGCGGTCGGGCGTTCCCCGAGAATCAGAGCCGAACCACAGTCGAGGCAGGCGCGGACCGCGTCACGGAACTCCGCGACAACGCCATCGCGCGCGAGCCCGGCGCAATCGGGATTCGGGCAATACTTCACCACAGCGTCTCTCCGCCGGCCGCAACGATCCGTTTGGGATCGCGGCCGCCGCTCGTGCGTTCACCCCTGACGATAGCCGCGCCCGTTCAACCGGGTCGATCGCGATGATCAGACCTCGTCGTCAGAAGACGTAGCGGCTGGGTTCGGCCAGCCCGCTCGCAGCCGATTCGAACCAATCGTGAGCATCGCCGCAGGTCGAGGCCTCGCCGAAGGGGCCACCCCAGGCGTAGTCCATCAACCCGAGTGGAACCCCGCAGCGCTCGCTGAGCGCTGCCCGCAATCGTTGAAAGTCGCGCTCGATCTCCCCATTCATCGCGACGGGACAGAGCAGCGGTGAACCGAGACACGGAGGTTGCTCCTCGCAGCTCGTCGCCGCATGCGATAGCGCGTGGATCTCCCGATGCAGCACATCGCATTCGGTCTCGTAGCGCTTGATCGAAATCGGTGTCGAGGGGGCGTTCGGCTCCGACAGGAAGGATCCCTCGACAGCGGAAACGAAGGAGGAGCCGGACAAGAGCAGCACAAATGTGATCAGGACGGCCGGAGGAAAAAAGGCAAGCAGACGAAGGCCCATCGAATACCTCGCACTTTCCGCAATCACTTCCCCGACGCACTCGTGCGTCGCAGCAGAAGCGATTGCACTCGAGCAGAATACCAGCTGGCGGGAATTCGAATCCAGAAGAAGTGATCTGGGCGTGGATCTGATGCGTCATCAAATCGTGAGACTACACAGAACCGTTCCCGATGGACCTGGCCACCAATGTGAAGCGACTACGCGTCTCCGATCATCTCGACGCGCAATCCGTCCGGGTCCTCCAAGAAGAACATGCGGACCGGTTCATCGAGATCCGGGAACGCATAGATCTCGGTTGGCTCTCGGCCTTCGGAAATCGCGCGCGCATGCGCCTCCTCGAGATTCGGAACACGGAAAGAGAGTCCCGATAGACCCAGAGGCTTCTCGAATGGAGAAGTCGGATCCCGCGTCCGCTTCTCGTCGAGTGTCTCGATCGTATGAAGTCGGGTCCCACCGATCCGGATGAACGTATCCCGAATGCGCACGCCCTCACGTCCGAAGATCGCGTCGAGCGCGGGAGATTCGAGTGTTTCATCCTGTTCGAGTACTCCCCCGAGTCCCTTGCACCAGAAGTCGATCGTTGACTCAGTGTCTCCGCAGTGGAGGATCAAATGACTGGTGAGGAGCGCTCGGGGTACGAAGCTCTCGTTGGTCTCTTGGCTCATCGATTGTCCTCGTTGGGCATTCTCGACCGTTCGTTCGAAACCGGTCGGGTCGCGCGCCGTCGGTCAGTGTTGCGGTGTGCACGTGAAACAGGGAGGCGCTTCGGAGGCGTGACAAGTGCGTCGCTCACAGACCCCGAGAGGCCCCCCCGGCAGTCGACATTGACTCGCCACCTCACGACATTCGGTCTCCGTAGCAGGTGCCAGGAATTCGTCCCCGCAACCTGCGGTGACCATCCCCAGCACTCCGGCGAGAATCACCGATGAGATCGCACAAACCGCCCGTCGTGAGCACGATTCGAAAGATTCCAAGAGCAATCCATTTCGATTCAGGCCCCTCATGGTCGCCGTCCTCCCCGCCTCGTTTGGCTCGCCGACGGCCTATTGCGAAGGTGCACTGCAGAGCACGCGGATACAAGGGCGGCTTCGAACGGAGCACTCGCCCGAGGAGAGTTGGACATGGGTGAGTCGAGGGCCCGAAAGGATATGACGGAATCGAGCGTGCTGACTGGAAGCTGCCTGTGCGGAGGCATTCGCTATCGCGCCGAGGGGCCTCTTTCCCTGGTCGCAAGATGCCATTGCATCTTCTGTCGGAAGCAATCGGGCGCGGAGTTCGCAACGAACGGCTCGGTTGAAACCGAGCATTTCAAACTCCTCTCGGGCGAGTCGCTGCTCAGGAGTTTCGAGAGCTCTCCGGGCGAAATGAGGCTGTTCTGTGGCCAGTGTGGCTCGTCGATCTTCAAACGAAGTGAAACCAAGCCGAACTTGATTCGCCTCCGACTCGGTTGTCTCGACACGGATTTCGATCAGCGGATCGAGTTTCGTGTCTTCACCTCGCGAAAGCTTGGCATCAGCGAGATTACGGAGGATATCCCCAGTTTCGATACTGTCCCGACTGCAGAAACCTCCGATTCCGGTTCGAACTAACGAATTTCGTCGACGCGGAGCTCCCAGTTCCGACCGTCTAAATCATCGATCTCCCAGTCGTCGAGGCAGCGCACATTGACGTCGAAGCCGTCCGGATGGGAGCGGGGTCGACTGAAGGGATGGATTCCACAGTTTCGACAGAAGCGATGCTTCGCGGTACCCGTGTTGAAGCGATAGCTCTCGAGTGACGATCCACCCACCAGGAGTTCAAAACCCTCTGCGAGGACGATCAATCCAAGAAATCCCTTCTTCCGACAGATCGAACAATTGCACCGAAGCAGCCTGCGCCCACGAGCCCGAACGCGAAATCGCACGGCGCCACAATGGCAGCCGCCGAGCCGCCATCGCTCGCTATTCGAGTGCTGTTTCGGACTCACGCTTCGTGAGCCCCCGGGTCGCTGTCGGCTTGTCTCCTCTCTTGTCGCCAGACGAAGAAAGTCGCACCGACCACGGGAAGGCTCAATCCCAGACAGACGTATCCCAGACCCGGTCCAAAGGCCTCCGGCGGAAGAAAAGAGTGAGACACGACGACCTCGAGGGTCAAGAAGAACGCGAAATAGAGCGCGACCGCGACCGGGCGCTCCCAGCCTCGAAAGCGCAGTACATAGAGGGAGGTCAACAGGATCGAAAACGCGATCGGGTTCAGAATCGAATCGATCATGAGGATTCCCCTGCCGATCGCTTCCTCTCGGCGTCGCCAGACGTATTCGAATGACGTCCCTCTTCGTGAGCTGAGGGAGTGCGTCGCGAATCGTGTACCCACTCGATCATGCTTCGAGCCTCCACGAGAGAGCCGACGGCAGCCGAGTGTCCGTCGGGCCCATTAGAAGACCTGTTCGGAAACGATGCTCATCGCCTCTGCCCTTCGGTCGTGCTTACGTCGACCCACTCGAGGCCTTCGATCCGTCGCGACTCGGCGTGATCCCCATCGCGCTCCACTCGACACACCGACGCATCCGCGCAGCCGAATACGACCCGTTTGGGCGATCCGTCGGTCACATGAAGCGCCGCTCCATCGTCGATCGCATAGCCCGACGCGATTTCACCCTTCGCGACCATCCGCTCGTAGCTCGGCCTCCGTTCGGCTTCGCCGGAGTAGTGCGGGCAGCAACTGTCTGCGACGAAGCCGAGGCAGGCCATCGGTCCGAGCGCATGCGACGCCGAATCGGTCACACCCGACTCGAACCAGCAAATCGCGCCGGCGCTGACGCCCGACAGGATCGTTCCCGCCTCGGCCGCCCGACGGAGAATCTCCGGGAGTCCCCAACGCTCCCAGACCCCGAGCATGCTCTCGGTGTTCCCACCGCCTACGAACAAGAGGTCCTGACCGAGAATCCACGATTCGAGATCCGGGGTTCGTCGAAAGAGCGGAAGATGACTCGGTCGACAATCGAGCTTTCCGAAGCGCGAATAGAATTTGAGGAGATAGCTTTCCGAATCTCCACTTGCGGTTCCGATGAAGCCGATCCGTGGATCGGGCTTGTGGGTCTGGTCGAGTAGATAGGTATCGAGCCCCGGCTCGCTCGCGTTCGAAAATCCGCCTCCACCGAGCGCGATGATCTGCATCGGATCACTCCCTCCTCAAGCCGAGTCCGAAGGCCAGGCACCCGCGAGTTGAGCGAGCGTCTGCTCGTATTCACCGCCGAACGAGACCTGGGTGATATCGTCGTAGCGAAAGACGCGATCGTCCCGTTCCCATTCGGCATTCGTCGTCATCCACAAGAGCGAGTAGGTTCCGTCCGAGTCGAGGCGAACTCGACCGATTTCGCACTCATCCGGGCAGACGATCTCCCGCTCGATTACGACTAGGGGCTCGGCGTCCTGAACCGACAAGACGAGCTCGCGCATCGATGCCAGGCGCAGCCAGGGGATCGGTTGCGGCTCGAGATTCTTGATCTCCATCGCCCTCTCGACCAGATCCTTGCGATCGAAATCTTCATCGATCTCGTCGATATCCGAGCATCGAAAGACCCGGTATCCGTCCAGATCGTAGCGATCGCTCACACTCTGGATTGCCAGGAAATCGTCACTCTCGGCCACGACGTACCCGTACCATTCCGTTTCGTCGATCTGATCCCGAATAATGCTGACCAGTTCCTGATCTCCTTGCATAGGAATGATCTCCTCCGTCCAGTGCCGAATATCGCGCCCGGAGAGGCTCAGTCGACCGAGCTGTTCCAAAGCCACCTGACTAGGGTACTCGAGGTCTGGGCTATGTGACGCCATCGTCCGGGTCGACGTCGAACCAGAATTCGATCTCTGCGGTATCGACCTCGAAACGAGCGGCGTGTTCCTGGCTGGGCTCGAGCGGGTACCCATCGCCGGGCCCGTATCGGTTCTCCACACCATGAAGAATCATGATGAGCTCACCGCGAGTGATCACTCCGCAATTCCTGGTCGCATGCGTATGAGGTTCGATCACGCGAGTCCGGGGTAGACCTCGCCAAATCGGTCGGCCTGGCCGTCCTTCAGCCAACGAGCATGAACTCGCGTCAAGCCGATCACGTCCGGAATCCCGTACATGAAATTCCATTGGCTCGAACCCGCGTAGATGAACTCACTGATGCCAAAATAGTGGTAGTCAGACCCGTCGGGCGCTTCTCCCGGAAGTGTTTCGCGCCACTTGTTGACGACTCGGAGATCGTCGATCACATGCCAGACGCTCTTATTGGGCACCGACGCCGGCCATCGATCCATCGTGAATCGCATGATCGCGTCGCGCCCCTCGAACAATCCGAATTGCGAGTTCCCCCCTCGCGCATCGTCCGAAAACATCGATGCCATCGCCTCGATATCCCGGCGGTCGATGGCCTCGCGCCAACACTGGAAGTGTCCCTCGACTTCGTCTCGCGAGTGGTCGGACATCGCCTTGATCGATCTCCTCGCCCGAACCTTCGGAGGGCGCCGGGGAAAGCCGTCGTGTTGCGGACGGTCATCCAGACTTCATTTTCAGCGGACCATTGATTCAGTACCGGGCTCGACCGCCCCGCGTCAATCAGGCGGGTCACGATCCGCGAACGACATCCGTCGATCAGGCCGATGGAGGCTCGATTGCACCCTCCAGCAACGATTGAACGAGGCGGTACAGTCCCAGCGCGCTAGATAGCAGATAGAGGTAGAGAGCCCAGACATAGGTCGCGGAAGGATTCGGAAGCATCCCGGCCGCACCGATCGCCAATAGCCCGACCGGTACGAGCAGCACATAGCTGACCACCCCGATGAGGGTTGGATCCGAGCAGGGGCCATCCAGCAGACGCTGTCTAGACCTGCGAACGCTCACGATGTAACCGGCGCCAATGACCCCCAGAACCGCACATGCCGTCCGCCAGATCACGGGCGACTGCCATCCGAGGACCTCGATCAACGCGGGCAGGAGCGCTCCGAGCACCACGGCCAGCCCGGATACCAGAACACCTTGTAGTCGAAAGGCGTTCAGCTCCTTCGCATCGCGCGCAGCGGCACTGCCAAGCAAGGCGACGATACTCGCGAAGCCGCCGAAAGCTGCGCCGATTTCTGCGATGACGAAGAGAAGGTCTACGTCGATCAACCTGGATCTCCAACCTCTTGGGACATGGAATCGTACCCATCCGGAGGGGGCGACATCGAGACGCCTGGCCCCCGACGAACCCAGGTGACGAGTGCCTCGTTCGGCAGCCGGCGTTGGATTCCTCCGGAGGCAGTGTGCGAGGGGCTTCTCGTCCGCTGGTCTCAATAGACCGACCGCGGTCGACGGATTCTCCGAGGGCGTGTGTCCGAATGCGTCCCCGATGCGACCAGACCTCCGTCGAAAGACGCGATCGAGTGTCGGCCGCCGAGCATCCTTCGTCGGGTCGGCTTCAGGTCAAGCGGTGTCACTCTGAAGTGGAAGGAAAGCGAAGATCGATCAGAATATCAGATGGTCAGAAAATTCATGAAATGATTCTTTGTGATCGTCTTATTGTTGCCAATCGGCATGTGTTTCGGCGTCAACATGGCGCAGTTCCCAGAGAAAACAGAACGGGACCGCGTGAACCAGCAGCGGGGGGAAGTGATTGTCTCTGCCATCTCCAGGTTCCACGAGGCCAACGGGAAATACCTCGAATCGCTTTCCGAACTCCGCGCGCGCCAGAACGCAGAGCTCCCGACGCCAGCGACCGGCCAATACGATTTCAGCTGCGAAGTCGGTCCAAAGGGTTACTCCTTGGAGTTTCTCGAATCATCCTTCGGCATGTTCTCGGGTGACGGCTATCACCGCTATCGATCCGGATCCGACAACTGGGATTTCTATCTCCCGTAGCGCACCTCCTCGCTTCACCTAACGCCTGTCCCTGTCCCTGTCCCTGTCCCTGTCCACGATGATTCTAGTCCCGCAAGATCTCGAATCGCTCGAGACCTCCGGAATCATCGAGCCCGATCAGAAGCCATTCAGAGTCCAAGCGCACGAACCTGTCTCGTTCGGGTCCGAGCACATAGATGAGATCCCGCTCGGAAGCCGAAAAGTAGGGCGTGTCGAGAGGAGCTCCCAGCAACTCCTCGATCTCCGATCGCGGCAGTCCGGTCTGGAGCCGATCGAGAAGACTCCCGAGCATCTTCTGTCGGGCGGTGATGTCACCCCTAGCGAATACCGACGACTCGGATGCTTTCCAGACGAGTGAGTCGAACTCGAGGAGGTGGGATCCGGTGGGGAGCGATCTCGGAATGGCCCGAGTCAGAAGGACGGCCCCCGCAAACAGCCCTAGACCCGCCAGGCAATAGACCACGAGTCGCTTGGATCCCGAGTCCACGGGAAAACCATCGCGACGCAGCCTGAGAATTCCACGCGCGCCAACGCCTCCGATCGCAACGAGGCCGAGGAGGACGAGCGGAACGGAGAGCAGATAGGGAAGCGTCCCGCCGACTTCGGGGCAGCCTCGAGGGAGCACCAGGAGCGCGAAATAGACGCTGAGCGGGACCAATACCCTCACCATCGTGATAGTCGGCCGTACCGGACGGTAATCGGCGTCGTCTGAATCAGATTTCGCGATGCCGACCGCGATTCGCCTCATCGCAATCGCGCGTTGAACGTCGAAACATGCTCGAGATCGACCGCACTCCGCTCGAGGATCAGCAGGGCAGACCGAGCAGATAGATCCCCAGATTTCCGCCCTTCCGCGTCTTCGCATAACCCTTTTCCCAGCGATAGTCGGAAGAACTCATCCCCTCCATCAACTCGTCCATGTCGTCGAACGTATAGATACGCGGCATCGAGGCCTGGCCGTCCCATGCGTAGAAGACGGGAATGATCAGAGCAGCTAGCGCCTCGGTCACCCCGAGCACGCGGATCAGCGATCGTTCACTGTCGATTTCAGTACGGATCATGCGAGTTTCCGTGTCCCCGGTAGTCGCATCCTGACGTGATGCCATGGTGTGTGAAAATGCGCCAGGGGAATACAACACCACGGAGATTCTGAACGAGCTGCTTCACCGACTCGCGCCTAGCGACGGTGGGAGATCACTCCGTCGGAAGGGCCGGTCCGTTCCGTTCAGAATCTTGATTTTAAGTAGCGCCTAAAGTGATGCACTGTCGACCTCGAGGGGGCCGCGCCCGGCATCTTTCGGTGCGACTTCGCGAGGGCGCTGCGCGCGAACTTCGACCGATCTGGGCCATCCAAAACGCTAGGCGACACAGCGCCGTTGGCCCCGGGGTTCGCAACCCACGGCCCCATCGCCACTTGAACTCAGCCGCCGCTCGATTGTCCTACGCGTCGCCGAATCTCGATCTCTCCGGCGGCGAAGAGCACCGATGAGGGGGAGATTTCCTTGACGACGAGGCCTCCGACGGCGTCGCCTTCCTTCAGGTTGAGGATCTCCTCGGACGCTTGGAGACGGATCCGGGCGGATCGGCGGGCGGCCTGGGGATGCCATGACGTGCGGATGACGCTGACGTCGGGCAGACCGCGGTGGTCGATTCGTTCGACATTCTTAGACGGCTGCGAAAGAGGGGGACGGGAGGGCGCCCTGGCAGACCTTCCCGCGGCTACGCGGGTGCGGTCGGGTTCCGAGACCGGATCGGCCGCCGCTGCGAAAACGACGGAGGGAGCACGTTCCGCGACGGACGGGCGCGGCCGAAGCGGCGTGGTCGAGGTCGGAGTCGACCGGGCGGCCGACGCTCGGGTCGAGGGGCGCTCCGCCAGCGGGCTGGTGGACAAGAGGGGCGGAGTCGGAGGGGTGTGCATTGCGACTCGATCCGAGGGCTCGATCGCCCGGGTGGCTTCCGAATCCGGCACTCGACTGGCAGCCGCCGCGGCTCGGGTTGGGCTGACCGCGGCGAGGGGGGTCTTCGCCTCAGTCGGCGCGAACTCGGCTGGCGGCAGTGCGGCGGTGGAGGAAGGAACGGGCACCGGTGCGGCGACGAGTTGCGCGGGCGCCGGTGGCGGAACGGTCGTGGTGGTGTTGGCGGGGGCTTCGCCGGCGGCGACGGGGGCGACGGGGGCGAGAACGCGGGCCTGTTGCGGAACGCCGGGCGACGATTCGCTCCCCCCTTGTGACAGCGAATGGCCGATCAATCCGATCAATCCGATCAATCCGATCGTAGTCAACAGGATCGCAGCCACCGCGATCTTCCTGCCGGTGAGCAACGAAGCCAGAGGCGAACGCTCTTCATCGTCGGCAACGCCGATCCGCGCGGCGGCTTCCTCATCGAGGATGCGGCCGCGTAGCTGATCGGTGGCCCCCGGATCGGGTACGGAGCCTGGTCGCCTGCGCGGAGACGTTTCGGGGGTCGGTGTCGACGACGCCGGAGGACGGTCTTCTTCGAGTCGTCTGAGGGCTTTCAATATCGTGCTCATCCGCGGTCTCCCGAGCGCGCGGGGGGGGCGACGCCATCGATGTTCGCAGTGGAGGGTCGGGCCGAGCCGGTCGCCGTCGATTCGGAGAGACGCGGGACGGGATAGCGACTCAGCTGTGCATAGAGAGCGATCTGGGTGAGTGGCCCGGCGACGCCATCCGAGACGAGACCGCGATCGCCTTGGAATCGCCGAACAGCGTCGAGAGTCGTGTCGTCGAAACGACCGGACGGGGATCCCTCGAAGAAGCGGAGTTCAGCGAGGGCGCGCTGGAGCCAGAGGACGCCGTCGCCTTCGTCGTCGGCAGCCAGCAGAGTCGGTACGGATTCGTAGCGCTCCCAGACGATGATCCCGGTCTCGAGCCAATGCTCCTCGAGTTCGTCGATGGCAATGGTGACGACCTGGTCGGGCAGGAGTCCAGCGACGCGGGCACGGTCTCGTTTGAAGCCCGTGATCGCAACCCAGCGCTCGCCTGTGCCACCCACCGCCGACGAGGGGATGGTCGAGGCGGAATCCGACGCGCGAATCGCCAGGGGCAGCACGACGGGGTGGTCGAGGCGGCGCAGCAACGCGATCGAGCCACCCTCGAAGGACGTCGCGGTCAGACCACGGCCTTCGAAGCTGCGTCGGAGATCCTCGACACCCCGCGGCGACGAGGACATACGCGGCACACGCCGACCGAAGCGCTCGAACAGTGCCGACTGGCTGTCCGAGAGCGCGATCTGGGCGTTCCGCCCCGCCAACAGCCGGGGCAACAAGCCGGGCGCGAGAGCCAATTCCTCGACGCTCGGCCGATCTGGGATCGCCAGTGACTTTGCGGAAGATTCGAGGCCCGCGCCCCGGTCGGTAGCCGGGGTCGGCGACGCGATTGCCGCGAGCTGGCTGGGACTGAGGCGCATTCCCCTGCGCACTTCTTCGGGCAGATGCCCGATGAGTTCGATGAGGGGCGGTCCCGCTGGCAGATCCAGGACCACTCGCGCGGATGCGTTCGCGCCCACTGCAGGCGGAATTCGATCCGAAGGACCGGAGGTTTCGGCGATCGCCCCCGGAGTCGAGTTCGTCGTCGCCTCCGTCCTCGATTCGGCGGGCTTGAAGACCGACGCGCGCAGTGAGTCGGTCAATCGGTGACGACCGACCTGCAGTCCCGCGAAGAGCGAGAGTCCGACGAGCGCGAAACTCATCGCGAAGAAAAGCCAGGGGCGGGGAGCGGATCTACCCTCCTGCGATCCGGGCCGTCGTCGCCTCGGATGCTCGGCATCCGGGATCTCGCGCGCGGCGGCGCGGACCAGGCGCGGGCCGATCCGGGCGGCGCGGGAGGCATAGCCGGCGAGCAGAGCGCGATCACAGAGTTGATTCACGAGCCGCGGTATCCCGCCGGTGCGACGGTGGACTTCGCGCAGGGCGGCTTCACTGAAAAGATCCTTTGGCCCGCCGGTGGCGACGGCCAGGCGATGGCGAACGTAGGCGCGGGTTTCCTGGGCGCTAAGCGGTTCGAGCTTCCAGCGAACGCTGATGCGTTGGCGAAGCTGGCGCAGACCGCGTTCGGCGAGCTTGCGATCAAGTTCAGGTTGACCGAGCAAGAGGATCTGGAGGAGTTTTTCGCGGCTGGTCTCGAGGTTCGAGAGCAGCCGCACCTGTTCGAGGGTGTTCTCGGAAAGCGTCTGCGCTTCGTCGATGATCAGCAGGACACGACGACCGATGCGTTTCTGCGCGACCAGAAAATCGTTGAGTTGAGACATGAGACTGCGCCGCGCGAGTCCCTCCACAGGCAGGTCGAATTCGGCGCAGATCGATTGCAGCAGCTCGAGGGCAGTACGGCTGGGATTGAAGAGGAAGGCGAGCTCGAGGTCACCATCGAGACGTTCGAGAAGCGTGCGGCACAGGGTCGTCTTGCCGGTTCCCACCTCGCCCGTTATCGAGATGAACCCCTCCCCCTGCTCGATCCCGTAGAGGAGATGAGCCAAGGCCTCCCGGTGTGAACCGGCCAGGTAGAGGAATCGGGGATCGGGGCTGAGTGAAAAAGGCTTTTCACGCAGACCGTAAAACGCGGTATACATCGGTTGGAAATCCGGGTCTGGAATCTAACTCATTGAATCTAAAAGTGAATCCACGAATAAAAAACAACCTTGAGCGAATCACGGAACGCGCTCCCGCGGTCCGTGGGCCCGAGCGCACGCAATGAATCCGACCGCGTCCGACGAGTCGCCCGACGAGATTGGGACGTTCGCGCCCTTCGGCGAGTTCGACGAGAGCCTCGATTCCGCGGAATCCATCGGAGTCGACTCCGGCGCGACGCTCGTGAAGCTCTGTGTGCGGCGATCGGGAGGCGATCTGCATTTCGGAACCTGGCCGTCGCCCTCGAGAGATCGCGTGCTCGGCCTGCTCGACGCTCTCGCCCCCGAGCGCGTGGGGATCACGGGCTGCGGCAGCCGCGGAGTGATCGGGGGACTCGGCCGCAAGACCGCAAATCCGATCGAGTTCGATGCCTGGGGGTACGGCGCCAACCACATGCTCGAGCAGCTGGGGACGCTCGGCGAGGCCCCCTACCTCCTCGTGTCGGTCGGCACCGGGACCTCGGCGCTGCGCGTCGAAGGCGACCGCGTCGAACGGGTCGGCGGAACCGCCCTCGGCGGGGGCACCGCCCTCGGACTCGGGCTGGCGCTCACGAATTCGCGGAGCCACGCCGAGTTGACCGCCCTGGCGGCCCGTGGAGATCGCGGACGGGTGGACCTGCTGATCTCCGATATCTATCCGGATGGCGAAATCCCCCTGGCGGCGGAAGCGACCGCAGCCTCCTTCGGGAAGCTCGTCCGATCCCCCGACGAGACGCCCCGCCCGGAAGACCTCGCCGCCGCCGTGATGGCACTCGTGGCCGAGAATATCGCCCTGCTCTCGACCGCTCAGGCTCGAGTCGCCGGGGTTTCGCGAATTGTCTACGGCGGGTCCACATTGGTCGACAACGCACGCGTGGCCGACACCGTTCGCCTGCTCGGGGCGGTAATGGGATTCGAATCGATCGTGCTGCCTCGGGGCGGTCATGTGGGCGCTCTCGGTTCGATGCTATTGGGGGCCTGAAGAGCGGACTCGCTCGATCGCGATCCGCTCTGCCGGGGCCGAAACGAAGGACGCGCGCCCTGCAAGCAAGACGCGCGTCCTCGATTCAATCGCAGCTCGGGGGTCCGGCGGACCGGATCAGTCCGAGCTGGGCTGGTTCGGATCGCGCAGCGCGGGTTCTGTCGCTTCCTGTTCTTCGTCCTCGGGTCGACCGAGGTTGCGAACGGCGCGTTGGGTTCGGGCGATTGCGGCGCGCTGTACACGAAGTTCTTCGGTCTGCGCCGCGACCTGTCGCTCAAGGCGATCACGGGCGTCGACGAGCTCGTCGCAGCGGCTCTCGAGTGCCTCCATGCGGCGGCTCATCTCCGCCATCATCTGCTGAAACTCATCGGGGACCGCAGCACCCATTGCCGAAGGCATTTCGCCCCCGAGGCTCTCGTTCACCTGTTCTCGCGAAATCACTTCCATATCGTCCATGACTGTCTCCTCAGTGTCGTCGAATACGACGGACTCTGATTCTTTCTCTTCATCGGCCCCAAGGCCTTGCGATGAGGACACGATCGTCGCGTCCCCCTCGTTCACCATCGGCTCCACCGTGACGTCGTCCGGTGCACCGTAGAGCGGCTCTGCGTCACCGTCGTTCGAGAATTCGTTGAAGGGATTCTCGTCGACCGGCGCGATGACCGTCTCCTCTCCGGCGTAGGAATCGAATGCATCATCGTCCTCTGCGTCGTATCCCCCGTCCTCGCCTCTCCGACGCACGATGAAGGCACCGCCGAGTAGAAACACCAGCGCTCCACCTGCGACAAGCGCCCAATTCGTCCCGTCCTGCGACGGCGTCGTCTTGGCCACCATGGGCCGCGGCGCTGCGGGCTTGGCGGTCGGCACCGGCACGATCGGTGTCGGCGCGGGGACCGCCTCGGCAATCTCCTCGATCGGCGTCGAAATCGACGGTTCGTCCGCGAAGAAGACTTCGGCTTCCTCGGGAGTGGACTCCTCGGGTGCGGCCTCTTCCGGAGATGTCTCGACCGGAATCTGGGCCAGGATCTCGTCGAACACCTCGTCATCCCCGGATCCACTCGACTCTTCGGCCTTGGGTGCCGGCGCTTGCGCGACACTCTCTTCGACCAGTACGTCGAGCACAATCCGCGGGGGATTCGTAAGAATCATCTCCTTCAATCGGAGACCGTCCTTGGCGAGTCGCACCCGAGCGATTGATCGCGAACCGACCGACTCGACCTCGACGTTCTCGATCAGGGATTTCTTGGATTGGATACTTCGCGGAATCGAGGACGCTTCGAGAGAAACGACCAGCTCCGCGACATCCGTCGATGGATCGGAACGGTCGATGCGATATCCGGTGGCACGATCGAGTTCGAAGACGACGCGCGTAAACTCAGGATGTCTCCCGATGCGCACCTCAACGATCTCGGCCGCCCACGCAGGAAGGGCACTCGCGACCAGCCCGAGCGTCAGGCACAGGATCCATATCCTGCCCCCGCCTCCCGGGCTTCGAAGGCCGGGGCTCCGCCCCCCTCCGACTAGATTGTTTTTTTTGATCGTCATTTCGCCTGGCACCTCCTTGTGCTCCCGAAACCTCAGTCGCCGGCCATCCGCTGGCCCACTTCCTTGTCCCCACCCTCTATCCAATGCCACAGACCCAATCAGATCAGCGACTTGTGTCTGAAAATGCGCGAGCCCTACGTGCCCTATCGGGAGACGTTCACACCTTCTTGATGGGAGATATCCGAGGGAGTTGCCTATTCCTGAGCATCGCCGGAATTATGGGGGTTGGCCACCTGATCTGATTCCACCCAATCCAAAACGATGACTCGAGACATCGACCGGTTCGTCCCGCGACCTCTCGAATTCCGCAATCAGGGGTCGACTGCGGAGCAGCCATGGGCCACGACCCGCCCCTGCTTCCAGCGCGCGGCACCCGCCCGAAGCCGCCTCTCCGTGCAAAGAGCGGCGCCTCCCAGCACCTCCCCCAGCACCACCCAAACAACGACACCTTCGGGCCCGCGCCGAGATCCTCACAAAACCGCAGAAATCGCCGCAAGTACCTGAATTGACTCAGCGATATCCGAACCGTACCACGACAGGAGGGCGCCGTCGATCACCTGGACCCGACCCGCAATACATTCTTTCGCGCCCCCTCAGTCCTCGCAGAAACGAATCTCCAGGACCGGCGGGCGCAGGCGTACCCCTTCAATCCCTCGACCAGCGAGCGAATCGGGCAGGCTGATCGACCGCCGACTGTCCCGCACCCGTAGGTGGAGATCAGAGCCCTTGAGCACCACGTCGACCTCTTCCTTTGTAATCCCGGGAAGGTCGATCTCGAGACGCGTACGCCCGGCCTCACGTCGGATTCGAATCGGTCGCCCCTCGGCCATGCGCGCCGCGGGATCCGCGCCCCCGAAGAGATCGACGGCCAAGGCCTCGAGGGCCTCGATCCCGATCACTTCGGTGGGCCGGAGTGATACCCGCCGAATCGGAACCGGGAAGCTGCGCTCGATTTCCTCCAGTTCCTCCCGTTCACGCTCGAGCCACCGACTGAAATATCCACCCCCCGCCGACTCCGGCAGGATGCGATTGACGAGCACCGCATCCGTCGCGATTCCGTAGAGCGATAGATAGGCGAAGGACCGACGCGTCTCGTCGACCACGATCCGGGTAGGATTCACCACCAGCCGAGCGCTCGTACGGTCGCTGTCGAGCAGGATCCGCTGCACGTCATCGATCTCCTGATACAAGCGCTCGAAGGCGTCGAAGAATTCCTCCCGTGGAATCAGCCGCGCGGCATCGAGGCCCCGCACCAGGGGACGCAACAATCGCGCGCCCTTGCGCTCGAACTCGAAGAAATGCGTCATGAAGATGCGCAGTGCGTCCGGGAAACGCAGCATCCGCATCGTCGAGCCCGTCGGCGCACAATCGACCACACAGACATCGAAGTCGCCGCTCTCCTCGACCTCTCGCACCGCCCGAAGCGTCACCAGCTCCTCGATCCCAGGGAACGCGAGCAGCTCCTCAGCGACGAGCGTATCGGCCTGCTCGCGCATGAGTTCACGCAGCCAGGCCTGGATGCTCTTCCAGGCGCCGTCGAGCTCGACCTGCGCCCGGATCTCCCGAGCGTAGACGCCCTCGGCGATTCGACGCGCAGTGGGTCCGACCGGATGCCCGAGGGCATCCCCCAGACTGTGGGCCGGATCCGTCGAGAGCACGCACACTCGATGGCCGTGCTTCGCAGCGCCCAGCGCCGTTGCGAGAGCGAGGGTCGTCTTCCCGACGCCTCCCTTCCCCGTATGCAGCAGCACTCTCATGACGCACCGGCACGATGAGCACCCATCCCGGCTCCATCGCGATCAGCAAAGGACACAACGAGCTCCTCGTCTCGAAACGCCACGCGCTCGACCTCGAGCTTCGCGAACCCGCTCGGTAGCGCGATCTTGCGCCGCCGCCCTGCGACCCCGATGACCAGTTCGTCCGCCACCCGAGCCACTTCCAAAGTCGTGGCGTCGAGCCCGGGCAGCGGCATGCGCACTCGCGCGCCCGTAGCGTCCTTTTCGAAGCGCATGCGTACGGATTCTCCGAGTCGCGACGCGGGGTCGCGATCCCCGAACAGGAGTTCGCCGTGCGCTGCCAGCGCCTCGAATCCCCGTACTTCGTCCGGCTGGAGCGGCGAGAGGAGGCACGCCATCGGAGCGAAGACCTGCTGGACCTCGCGCAGTCGTTCCTCCTGCGTCCGCGCCCACTCCTCGAAGAACGGCTCTCGCAGCGCTTCGGCTGGCAGCAACCGATTCATCACGACCGCGTCCCCCGCCAGCTGAAAGAGGCAGAGGTCGGTCAGAGAGCGACGCGCTTCGTCGATGACCATCGACTCCGGCGTCACGACCAGGCGAATGCTGGTGTCGTTCGAGAGCAGACGGGCACGTAGACGGTGGAGCGTCTTGTAGAAGAGTCGATCCGCTTCGGCGAAGACCCCCGCCGAGGGAAGCGGTGCACCGACCAATCCGCGCACGAGCGGCTCGGCAACGTAGGCGGCTGCACGCTGGATCCGCAGCAACCAGCGTAGACTGTGGCTCGCCACTTCGGGAAGCGTGACGAGTCGCAGCGTGCTTCCTGTCGGCGCGCAGTCGACCACGATCAAGTCGTAGGCCCCGCTCCCCGCCCACTCTTCGACGCAAACGAGTGTGGCCAGCTCCTCCGCTCCGGGCAGCAGGGCCAACTCTTCCGCGATCACCTCTTCGATCCCCTGATGGCGGAAGAGTTCTGCGAGATAGCTTCGAACACGGCCCCAATGGGACTCCACCACCCTGCGCGCATCGACCTCGAGCGCATCCAAACCCGGCGCGATCGCCCGCGGCGTCGCGGAGAGCGGCTCGTCGAGGACATCTCCGAGGCTATGCGCGGCATCCGCCGAGAGCACGAGGGTCCGAAGTCCACGTCGGGCGGCGAGAGCCCCCGTCGCAGCGGCGATCGTCGTCTTCCCAACGCCACCCTTGCCCGTGTAGAGAAGGAGCCGCATCTCGCCAACGTATCACGTCGAGCGCGCCCGCCCTCCTATCGTGTGCTCGCGCTCGTTCTCACGCTTGCTCTCACGCTTGCTCTCACGCTTGCTCTCACGCTTGTGTTTCTTCGGCGCTGGGCGATCGTCTATCGGAACGCGCCGACCTCCCACACGACCCCGCCCTTCGGGTCGGGACCCTTTCGGGTCGCCCGGGCCCCCCGATTCATCGTCGCCCCGAGCTCCGACCAGCGTCCCCGCGATCGCTGGGTCCAGCGATGGTCACAATGGAGGCATTCGGACAGGCGCATCGTCCCACCGTGAAAGACCTCGTCGCTCACGACCTTCGAGCTCGCACAGACCGGACAGCCGCGCCCGGCAATGGCGTGCAGCATCGGCGCGGGATTCGGGGTACTCCGTGGGATGCTGCCCGGGGCAGTCGTCCGCGATCGGGCGCTTGCCAGCTTGAGATTCGCCCCGGATCGTGGGTCCGGGGAAACTGGGGGGGCCTGGGGAACGGGTGTGTTCGCCAGCATTTGCTCGACTCGCACGCGCTCGGCGGCGTTTCGATCGCGCAGTCGCTGGCGGTCGCGCGCGCTTCCGAGCGGCGTTCCCAGCCCGAGATAGGCGCTGCCCGCTCGATTCTTGTGTCGCCGGGGAGATCTCTTCGCATTTCGTTCGACCGAGGTGGTCCGTGTGGACTCGTTCGGTGTCTGGCTCGGGTTCGTTGGTTCGAATCGCGTCATGGAACTAACCCTTTCTCTTTGCCTGCGCTCGGGTCGATGAGTGCCTCGCTCAATCGCGCTCCCGCCGTCCGTTTCTTCAGCGGTCTCATTGGTGAGTGGCCTCGAACCGGGTTGTGGTCACGCGCCGATTCTATGTGGCGGATTCCATGTGGCGGATTCCGCGTGCATGGCGGGCCCTTGGGGAATCATGAATTCCTGGAGTCTCCAACGGCCCGCCATTCGCCTCCGTCCGCCTACGTTTGGGGGGCGAGGGCGTCCGGCAGCTTGGAAGGTGGGGTGCCGCTGTGACAGAAACGGTCACTATTCGCGAAGAAAAGGCGAAATCGACCGTATCTCTTTCGCTACAAGCGAGTCACGAGTCGGGTGAGCTCAGCTGTCGCGCAGCTCGCGCTTCAGGATCTTGCCTGTCGGACCCTTGGGCAGCTCGGAGATGATCTCGACAAACCTCGGATATTTGTAGGCCGCAAGGCGGTCTTTGCAGAACGCCTGGAGATCTTCGGGAGTCGCCTTGGCGTCGGCCGAGAGCGCAACGATAGCCTTCACCTCTTCACCGTGGCTCTCGTGCGGCACGCCGATGACGGCGGCCTCCACGACTTCCTCGTGTTCGTAGAGGACTTCTTCGACCTCACGCGGATACACGTTGAAGCCCCCGCGCAGGATCATGTCCTTCTTGCGATCGACGATGAAATAACATCCGTCCTCGTCTCGATATCCGATGTCGCCCGAGTGGAACCAACCGTTCTTCAGGGTCTCCGCCGTCGCCTCGGGACGATTCAGATATCCCTTCATGACATTGTGTCCGCGGATGCAGATCTCGCCACGCTCGCCATCGGGCAAACGATGATCATCGTCGTCCACGATACACATTTCGACACCCCAGACCGGATAACCGATCGAGCCCGTCTTCCGCGGCCTGTGCGGAACGGTAAAACTCGAGACGGGCGACGTTTCGGAGAGACCAAAACCCTCCTGGATCACGACGTTGAATTTCTCTTCGAAGGCGTTCATGACTTCCACGGGCATGGGAGCGCCCCCGGTCATACAGCTCTGCAGACTCGACACATCGTGGGCGCGATCGCCACGATGGTGAAGGAGCGCGAAATACATGGTCGGAACGCCGGCGAAGATCGTCAGCCGATCGCGCTCGATCAGCTCGAAGGCGTCCTCGGGCGTAAAGCGCGCGAGCATCGTGAAGGAGCCCCCGCTCGCGATCATCCCGTTCTGGATGACGGTCTGCCCGAAGGAGTGAAAGAGCGGGAGCGTCGCGAGCGCACGGTGACTGCCCTCGCTGGGCGGCATCAGGCTCGGAACGACGACCGTACAATTCATCAGAAGGTTCGAGTGCGTGAGCTCCGCGCCCTTTGGCTTCCCGGTCGTACCGGACGTGTAGAGGATGACCGCGGTGTCCTGGGGAGAGGTCGGGTGGGGCTCGTCGATCGGATCCGCGAGTGCCATCGCACCGACCGTGC
The DNA here is from genome assembly GCA_029941885.1 of Myxococcota bacterium. Classification (GTDB taxonomy): domain Bacteria; phylum Myxococcota_A; class UBA9160; order UBA9160; family UBA4427; genus UBA4427. The sequence continues at coordinate 530 of JAPYTP010000038.1, read as the reverse complement.
CTTCCGTCTCGCCGGGAACAGCGAGCAGCACCGAGGCGGAAAGCGGCTTCGCACCCTCCCGCCCGGAGGCCTCGAAGAGGGGATGCACGATCAACACACGCGCACCCGAATCCTCGAGGAAATAGGTGACTTCAGGCGCCGCCGCGAGCACGTTGATCGGAACGACCGTCGCCCCCGCGTAGAGAATTCCGAAATACGCGATCGTGAACTCTGGAACGTTCGGCACCAGGAGCGCGACCTTGTCGCCGGACCCGATTCCTCGCTCACGCAGGCTCGTCGCTACCCCGCGCGCGGCCCGATCGAGTTCGGCGTAGGAGGTTTCGAGATCTCCTGCGCGCAGGACGGTCGCGTCGGGCCGCTCATTCGCATTGGCGAGCAGGATCGATCCAAGATTCAAGTACATGGCGCACTCCTCGATCAGAACAAGGTCGGGAATCTACTCTTCACCGCGACCCGGCGCGAACGATTGCGGGCGACGTGGAGTCGCTCTCCCGCCAATCACACACCGGAGGTACACGCCTGGACTGGGG
>JAPYTP010000037.1 GCA_029941885.1 Myxococcota bacterium | reverse complement strand
ACCCAGGGCGGCGAGCTGTGCGACGGTGACGAGGCTTCGGCTACGAAGGTCGAGCTGGGGTCGCGACCAGAATCCACCGAAGCAGAACGTACTCGCGAGATCGAAGAACTCGGGAGCGAGTTCGCGAGCCGGCATCGTGTCTCCCTTGACCCCGCCCTTGAAAAGTTTCGCCATCACACCGAGTGCCCGTTCGCGCAGATCACCATCTTCACTCATCGATTCGTACTCCTCGTGCGGGTTGCGTCCGATTTGATCCTATCGCAACCCCCTCCCGACCGACCTCATGAACGCCCACGTGAACGCACTGCCGACAGCGACGAACGCGATGTGGCGGCCGTCGGTCGAGCAACCGAGTACCCGCCCCGATGGCTCGCTGAAAGATTCCCGGAAGCCCTCGCGGCCGATGGGTTCCTGAAGCGGGCCCGAGTCAGTCGATCAGCACGGACCCTGGATGGGACCCCTGATAGTCTTCGCGGCGCAACCCGAAAGGAAATCCATGATCAAGCTCCATACCTGGAAGACGCCCAACGGTCGCAAGGTTTCGATCGCACTCGAAGAACTCGGCGTAGAGTACGAAGTGCTTCCGATCGATACGGGCGCAGAAGAGCAGTTCAGTGACGCATTTCTCGCCGTCAATCCGAACCACAAGATCCCAGCGATCGACGAGGGCGGTCAGACGATCTGGGAGAGTGGCGCGATCCTGCTCCCTCTCGGCGAGAGACATGATCGAGACGGTCGAATCCTGCCGAGGGACCCGGCAAAGCGGATGGAGGCGATCCAATTCGCCTTCTTTCAGATCGGCGGTGTCGGCCCCAATCTCGCTCGCTTCGGAGCCGCGCTCCGGAAAGAGGGCGACAAGAACCAGGAGATGATCGAAATCTTCGGCAGGGAGATGAACCGGCTCTGCGGTGTCCTCGACCGCATTCTCGAGAACGGGAACCGCGACTATCTCACGGGCGACTACACGATCGGCGACATCATGCATTTCCCCTGGCTGCGCATTGCCCAGAATATGGGTGCCGACTGGATCACGAGCCGCCCCCGTCTCGTCGACTGGCTCGACCGGATCGCCGTACGCCCGGCGGTCGCGCGTGGGATGGAAATCCCCGGGTAGCCCACGGCGGTGTGGCGAGCGCCAGCACCGAATCGGCCTTCGCGAATCCTCCATTGCCGATCAAGAGATCACCGGTACGCTCGCGAACGATGATTCCCAGAACCGATGCAACTCGATCTCGCCTCGACCTCGCGCACCGGATCGTCGGGATCTACGCGGAAAATTCCGATCTCGTTGCCGCGGGCTGCTGCGGCTCGGTCGCGCGGGGAACAGCGGACGACCAATCCGACCTCGATCTCTACCTCTTCTGGAAGCGACCCCAACGAGATGCCTTCGAGACCGCGCCCACGGAATCAATCGGCGGGCGCCGGTTCATCTTCACCGGAATCGACGAGAACGGCGATGGCCTCGAGCAGATCTTCGTCGAGGACACCAAGGTCGACATCGCCCACGAACTCCTGTCCTCCCAGGATGAGCTGACCCGTGAAGTCGTCCAGCGGCACGAAATCAGCGTCGAGGGCTTCAAGAACCTCGCTGCGATGAGCGAACTCGTACCGCTTCGCGGCGATTCGGAGATCAAGCGATTGCGCGATCAGGCCCTCGCTTATCCCGAGGCCCTGGCCGAACAGGCCCTTCAGGCGTTTCTCCACTTCCCACCTCTCGCACTCCTCGAGATGTGCCGTGAGCGTCGGGATGCCGTTGGCTTCGCGGACGTACTGCTCCGGATCTGCGCCCAGTCGATCGCTTGCGTTGCTGCCCTCAATCGACGCTACTTCCACCCCGAGGCCGAACAGAAGGGCGCCCTCGACGTGCTCGAGCGCTGTTCGGCGAAACCCCCGCGCCTGGGCGATACCCTGCAAGAGCTCTTGCGGGACCCGGACGCCAACCGAGTCGCCGAGCTTCGTGCGGATCTACTCGAATTGATCGCCGCCGTCGAGAGGGCGCATCCGAGCGTTCCGACCGATCGTGTTCGCTGGCTTCTCGACTTCCGATTCGACGGGAGCGGGGGACTTTCGACCGAGCAGGTACGATCTCGACTGGATGTCGAGCCGAAGGCCTAGCACGAGCCTCCGGTCATGCGCAGCGCTCGCTCGAAGAGGGTCCGCAAGGCGATCCGCCCGCCCTTGCCGCGAGCTTCCTCGCCCGAAAAAGCATCGGCGATCGATCCAAGCCGGAGCTCGATTGGACCAAGGAGCCAACAGTCCTCCTCGGCAAGCTGTTCGAGTGGGGGGCCGGCTTCGAGATTGAGTGGACAGATATCTCGCCGTTCTTCGATCTCGTCCTCGTCGTTCTCGAAGAGGAATCGCAGCGGAAGACCCTGACTCCGACACACCGAAGGACGATCGGCGTAGATGCGGCAGCTCCCATCTTCGTCGAGGAAAGCGCAGGCACCAATCGAATGGGGCACGCCGGCTCGGAGCAGTTCCGGGTGGGCACGGCGAATCCGCTCCGCCTCGACGAGTTCTACAGTCAGGTCGTCGAGGCAACACGCCGAGCAACCGCGACGACATTGCAGCCGCTCCGCGTGTTGTCGGGCCAGCAGATCGGCCTCGCGGTCGATCTCCTCATGGAGCGCGTAGAGATCGGCCAGCGCTCGTTCGGTATCAGCCGCCGAAGGCACCCTTCCCCTTTAATTCCTCGACCTTCGCCTCGTCATAGCCGAGGACGTCGCCGAGTACTTTCGCGCAATGCTCACCGACGCTCGGCGCTTTGGTCGGTGCAGGAATTTCTTCCCCAACGAATTGCACCGGAAAGGGCAACATGTCGGCCCCGTGCGTCTCGTGCGGCAAGATATCGAAACGGTCCTTGAACTGAGGATCGTCGACGATGTTTTCCGGCGTGTTGACGGGAGCCATCGGGAAATTCTTCTCGTTCCCGAGATCGACCCACTCCTGGCAGGTCTTCGTCGTGAAAATGCTCTTGAGTTCGGCCTGTAGTTCACGATTGTTGCGTGCATGGTCGGCATATTTCGAGCCCGGCCACTTTTCGAAGAGATCCATTCTCCCCACGACCTCACAGAAGTTCTTCCAGAATGCCTGCTCGGAACACATGATCATGACGACACCGTCGCTCGCGTCGTACATCTGATAGCGGACGCCCTCTTTCATTCCCGCTGTTCCGACCGCACGCCGCTCGTAGTTGTCGGCCTTATTACCGGTGACGACGTCCTCGGGCCGGCGGTAGGCCATGAACGATTCCGATCGATACCAATCCATGTACGCGGCGGCGTCGGACTGACCGACTTCGAGGAATGCCCCTTCACCTGTCTCACGCGCACGAACGATTGCTGCGAGGATCCCGAAGGCACCGAAGATCGGACCGGCATGAATGCCGATCGAAGCATGCTCGGGGATATGGCAGTAGCCATCCTCGTCGTATTCGGGCCGAATGATCCCTGCCCACGTATCGAATGCGACGCCGTGGGCCGGGAGATTCTGGTACGGACCGGTCATGCCGTAGCCCGAGATGTTGCAGAAAACGATCTTGGGGTTGATCTCCTTGAGATCGTCGTAGCCGAGTCCACGACGTGCCAGCGAACCGGGTCGCATCGCCTCGACGACACAATCGGCAGTCGCTACGAGATCCTTGTAGATCTGAACCGCTTCGGGGTTCTTGAGATCGAGGGCGATGCTCTTCTTGCCACGATTCAAGTGGAGATGCATAAGGGAAACGCCCTCGACGATCGGCCAGGTCATTTCGCGGATATAGTCGCCCTGGGGCGGCTCGACCTTGATGACGTCCGCACCGAGATCGGCGAGGTGGGTCGTGATACCGGCGGGGCCGAGCATGGAGCTCTCGATGACCCGGACGCCGGCCAGGGGGGATGGCTGCGAATTCGACATGCGGACGATTCCTATCAAGCCAGCCACGGTGTGACTGGGGGTTTGGTTTCGGGCCGCGCAACGTACCCCGCTCGCCCGCGGCACTCAAGCGATGCGGCTGCGTGCAGCGTCACCGAAGGCGCCCACTCGACCGCTCCGACCTGGCCCCGCGGGACGAGAACGGGGCGCTGGGGTCACACCTGTCTAGTCACGTTCGCGATCGGGTCGGTTCCAGGGCTCGAGACGCCGGCGGTTGCGCTCCGCGACGACGAAATCGTAGAGCGCCCGGGCCACGGGCGGAGCGAGATCGACCGCGTTCGCTCCAACCTCCTCCGCGACCCGCCTCTGATCGTAAACGAAGCGTTTCCAGACGACGGCGGGATAACGTTCGAGGGGAAGCGCGTGCCCTCCCATCGATTTTCCGTCCCTCGCACGAATATGAAAGGCTCGTCCACCGACCTCTCGAAATCGATGGCAAGAGATGCACGTGTGCTCCGAGACGAGCGTCTCGCGCACGAGGGTCGGCAGATCCGCGAGGGCTTCGAGAGGATCACTCTGACGACGACGAAAGGAATCGATCGTGAGCGAATAACGACCGACTAGCGTACTCGACTCGGTGTTCGAGGGTTCCTCTCCCGAGAAATAGAGAAACGCGCCTAGGGGCCGCGCCATGTCGACACGCGAGGCCGCGGCATCGACCCACGTGTAGCGCCGACGGGTGTGATAGAGATCTGTCGCCCTGAAGAGGTTTCGTTCATCGTCTACGCCGATCACGACTCGGGGCGCGAGTTCCCGAATTCGCGACATCGAAAAGAACGCCTTCTCGCCTCGAGCGTTCGTCACTTCGAGCCATTCCCCCGACCCGATCCGACTCGGACCCATCGCCTCGAGGAGTGCAACGAGATCGATCGCCTTGTAGCGCGAAAAGCGCAGGCGAATCGGCGCTCCGGGCTTCGTTCGAAAGGGGAGGTTGGCAACCTCGACGATCCGTCGATCCGCTTCGTACTCTCGCACCAACCCGTCGTAGCGCAGGTGGAACTCTTCGGTCGAGAGTTCCGGATCACGCCAGGTCGAGGCGATACTCCACATCTCCGGCAAGATTCCCTCGCGCGGTCGGCTTTCCAGGAATTCGAAGACGTGATGGACTCCCCCGGACGTCGCGAGGTCGAGAATCGAGTAGTGGTCTCGACCCACCGCCACGAGGTTCTCGATCGCCGGTTGGCCCGCAGCCCGCGCCTTCTTCGCATAACGTCGCGCTGCTCCGAGATAGCCCGGAATGTCACGAGCTGCATTGAGCAGCAGGATTGCGGGTAGGTCGGGATTTACGTACTCGCTCGGCGAAGCCGCACGGCGCGCTTTCGAGTCGGCAAAGGCCGCGAGAATCATCCGCTCTTCCTCGTCGCTCCCGACGGCATCCGCGGCGAGATCGACGATGCCGGAAAGAGATAGGACCCCCGCGAGCGCCCTCGCGTCCTTCCCCTCACGCGCGAGCCATCGAGGGTCGAGCGCCACGAGCAGGGCGAGCTGGGCACCGGACGAGTGGCCGGCGAGAAAGACTCGATCCGAATCGAACTCGCCCGCCTCGACGCGATCGAGCAATGACGCGACCGCGCGCGCAACATCCTGCACCGCGATGGGATGACGACCCTTTTCACCGAGTCGATGACGCAACACCGCGACCGAATGACCGGCTCGAACGAGGCCACGGACGAAACCGCGCTCGACTAATGAATCCGGCTGCCGCTCGTTCCAGAAGCGACTGTGCACGAAGAGCACGAGTGCACCCCCCGAACCCTGCGCCGGATGCAGGTCATAGGATTGGTCGAAAGCCGCGGATCCCGGCCCGGTCGCTCGGGGCGAATTCGGACCCGCTCCCGAGCCGCGCCGGGAATAATCCACGAGGCGCTCGATCTTCCGATCTTGGGATGGGGTCTCGCCGGCGGATGCGACCCCTGGGGCGAGCCCGTACAGCGCCAGCACGATTATCCCGATCCGAAACATCAGACCCTCCGCAGCCTGATAGGGCGCTTCTGCACATTGTTGCTTCGAGGATCGAACCATTCAATTGTCAATCGGGGAAACCTGTTCGATCATTCGAACGTATTTCCAGGCATGACCATTGACCTCCACTCGCACGAGGGCGACAGCATGGCAGCCATGAATCCGCCAGGACAAGAAACGACCCGGCTCGGCCTCAGGCCCCCCCCTCCCAACCTCCCGGAACGCGACCGGCGACTCCTCGATCTGCTGGTCCACATGAGTCTCCGATTACGACTACGAGGCGTCGATCTCGAATCGTCGACGGGTCTATTCGGACGTGAACTCGACCTCGTTGCGCTCTTGACTGCGTCGGGGCCGACGAGCGTGAAGAGTCTCGTTGCAGATCTCGGCCTTCCTCGCAGCACGATGACGGCGATCGTCGATCGACTTCAGGAGCGAGGGCTCGTCAATCGACTTCCGAATCCACAAGATCGCCGTTCGGTCGTGCTCGAAGCCACAGCCGCCGCCGTGGAAGCCCTAGGTCGCTATCACGTTGGGATGATGGGACTGGTCGGGCACATCAAGAAGGTCCTGCCGGACCACGAACAGGACGAATTCATCCGCCTCGTCCGCAAGATGGCCAATACGTTCTAGGCGTTCCGCATCTTCTATGTGATGTCGACTCGCCATCGTATCGGCCTTCAATTTCGACGCTGGACTAACATAATGATACGTTCAGAGGCTGTCCACGAGCGTCTTATCGTATCCCTCCGGTGCGTCGTAGCCCATTAGCGAGAGTATCGTGCTTGCGAGATTGGCGAGGCCCGGCTTCTTCGAATCGTTCGTGCCCCCGTTGAGTGAGACGGGAACCCCAGGCGCGAAGACGTGCAGCGGAACCGGATTCAGCGTGTGGCTCGTCTTCGGCTTGACCTGGCCCGCCGAGTTCACAGCGGGCTCGCCGGTCCTCTTGTCGATTTCGAACATGCAATCCGCATTGCCGTGGTCCGCCGTTACAACCAGCGCGCCTCCGAGCGCATCGATGACCGGAAGCAGTCGCGCTAGTTGAAGATCCACCGCTTCGACCGCCTGGATGGCTGCCCCATGATGTCCCGTGTGACCGACCATGTCCCCGTTCGCGTAGTTCACGCGAGCCTGCCGGTAGCGGCCGGTTTGCAGCTCCTCGATCAGACGGTCCGTGATCTCCGCGGATTTCATCCAAGGTCGTTCTTCGAAGGGTCGGACATCGGAGGGAATCTCGACGTAGGTTTCGACGTCTTCATCGAAGGCTCCACTCCTGTTCCCGTTCCAGAAATAGGTGACATGCCCAAATTTCTGCGTTTCACTGATCGCGAGTTGCGGGAGGCCCGCCCGAGCGAGGAATTCACCGAGAGTGCGGTCGATGACTGGCGGAGCGACCAGAAAACGAGCGGGCAGACGCAGATCCCCGTCATATTCCATCATCCCCGCGTAGAGCACCTCCGGACGCGGGCCACGATCGAAGTGAGGCAGCTCCGCCGATAGAAAGGCCTGGCTGATCTCGATCGCGCGATCGCCACGAAAGTTGAACAGGACGAGGGCATCCCCGTCGAGTACGGGGCCAAGGGGTTTCCCGTCTCGCTCGACCACCACGAACTGGGGAAGTGTCTGGTCACCGATCCCAGCAGATTCCCCGCGGAATGTCTCGATCGCACACCGACAACTCTCGAATCCGCGGCCTTCTCCCCTCACATGAGTCTTCCACCCGCGCTCGACCATTGCCCAATCGGCCCCATAGCGATCCATGGTCGTCGTCATCCGACCGCCGCCGGAAGCGATCCGGTAGTCGCGTCGAGACTTCTCGGAGATCGTCTCGAGCAACTCTTCGAGCGCATCGACATAGTCGAGAGCGCTCGTCCGAGAGACGTCTCGGCCGTCGAGCAGGACGTGAATCCGAACACGCTCGATCTGGTCCCGGTCGCAGCGACGCAGGAGCGAGAAGAGATGGTCGATATGGCTGTGGACGTTGCCGTCGGAGAGCAGTCCCAGGAAATGGAGAGTCGAACTGCGACGGTGGACGCGTTCGACGATCTCCTGCCAGACGGAGGCTTGCTCCCCCTCGAAGAGCGTCCCGTCCGCAATCGCTCTGGAAACGAGTTTTGAGCCCTGATCGAAGACGCGGCCGGCACCGAGGGCGTTATGCCCGACTTCACTATTGCCCATGTCCTCGTCCGAGGGCATCCCAACGGCCTTCCCATGGGCGACGAGCTCTGCCGTAGGTGTCGATTCTGCGAGCCAATCGAGAGTGGGTGTCCGCGCGAGCCAGACGGCGTCCGACTCGTCACGTCGCCCGACTCCCACTCCGTCCATGACGCAAACGACGACCGGTCCCTTCACACCCGGGAACCGCGCATTCTTCTGGAGCGTCCACTCACCCATCGATCGAATCCCCTCACCCGTCTTCGCCTAGCCGGCCGAAGCCCGCAGTCGGGTCGGATGATAGACTCGACGACGGATCCGCCCAACGACGGAGTGAGACCGTGACCGGAAAAGCCGCACTCGCTTTCGCCCTCATGCTCCTGATCACGGGCTGCGCATCCTCCCCCGACCCCGAGTCCAATGGCGCCGCGGGCCCGAAACGACCCGAGCCAACTCCGACATCCGAGAGGCCCGGTGGGGCCGCACCGCCCACCGAGTCCTCGGAGGGCAGCGAATCCGCGTCCGCCGAAGAGGGGACTGAGAATGACCCGGCCTCCGATCAGGAGGAGGCCAAGGAAAAGGACGGACCCGGTCGCGTCGTGCTCGATACCGTCTACGACGACCGGCGGGTCGGCGAGGACCAGACACACGTCATCGAATCCGAACTGGGCCTGGTCGAGGACGAAGCGCTGAACCGTTATGTGAGGAGCGTCGCGATCCGGCTCCTCCGACACGCACCGAGTCGACCGTTCAACTACGAGTTCAAGATCGTCGATCAGAGCGTGCCCAATGCATTCGCGCTCCCGGGCGGCAAGATCTACGTCTCCCGTGGCCTGCTCACGCTCGTCACGAACGAAGACGAACTCGCCGGCGTCCTCGGACACGAGATCACGCACGCGGCAGAGCGTCACGCTTCGGCGCGCATGGAGTACAACCGACGCATCAACCCCCTCGCGATCGGTCTGCTCCGCGCGGCGCGCATCGCCGCCTATGGTCGCGACCAGGAACGAGACGCGGATCGGGGTGGGCAGATCCTGGCAGCCCGAGCGGGCTATGACCCCGAAGGCATCGCCCGCTTTCTCCGCAAGCTCGACGCGTCGGAACGCTATGTCGTCGGTTGGTCGCGGTTGCCGAGCTTCCTCGCCACCCATCCGACCAGTCCCGAACGTTCAGCGCTCGCTTCGAATCGCGCGACGACGCTCACCTGGAAACGCGTTCCCGGTGTCGCTGGCAGTTCGCCAGGCAGCTACTACGAGATGATCGACGGGTTGATCATCGGCGACGATCCCGCAGGTGGACTCTTCGACGACGAGAATCGCTTCATCCACCCGGACCTGCGCTTCTCGATCCGGTTCCCGCAGGGGTGGACAACGATGAATACACAGAAGGCGGTGCGAGCGCTCTCTCCCGCCCGAGATGCACAGGCCACATTGACCGTGCTGGGAGGAGGCGAGACCGATCTCGCGAAAGCCGTCGACGATTTTGTCGACAGCGAATTCGACGGCTTGAGGATCCACGTGCGAGACCGTCGAACGATCAAGATCGGCGAACTGGCCGCGATCCGAATCGAGGGTCGCGCGTCGGCTGGACTCGCCGGCCTCGAAGCCCAGATGACCTTCGTCCGCTACGGGGATCTCGTCTACCGACTGACGGTTCTCAGCCCCTCGAGTTCTCGGACCAAGTATCGAGGGCGATCTCGCACCTTTGCGCACAGCTTCCGCCCGCTCGATGACGAGGGCGTCCACTCGCTCAAGGTGACCCGGCTCCGCACAGCATGGGCTCTAGACAACGAGACCCTGCAGGCCCTCTCATCCCGGACCCGAAACGAACTCGAGGTCGTGTTCACCGGGGTCTTGAACGGCCTCTACGCGTCGACGCCACTCGATCACCGCACGCCGATCAAGATCGGAATCGCAGAACCCTATCTGCCCAAGCGCGAGGTGGAAGCTTCGAAGAGTTCTGGAAACGAGGACGCAAGCGAGAATGACGTGGAAATGACCACGCGCTCAGAGGGCGACGACTGACCTGCGACCGGAACCCTCGGTCCTCTCCCGGGCGATGCGTCTGAGAATCCGATCGAGACGGGGGTTGGCTTCGAGGATGCGCCGAAAGCGCCCCTCGCCCAACACCACGAGCCAGCACTTTCCGGTCGCCATGACATCCGCGGGCGCGATGCTTCCCTCGAGCAGTGAAAGTCCTCCGAAGACATCCCCGAGCCCGAGAGAATCGAGTTCCTTGTCCCCGCCCGGGTTGCGCTCCACCACGCTGAGTGAGCCGGAGAGCACAACGAATAGCCCCCTGGGCGGTCGACCCGCCTCGATGAGGGTTGCCCCTTCCTCGACTTCAAGAAAGCGGAATTGCCTCGCGACGGCTTTCCGCTCCGCGTGAATGAAAGCGGAGAAGAACAGATTCGTGCGCATCTGCCGGTCTATCAAGCGCGCGCGCAAGAAACGCAGGATCCTCTGAGCGACACTCGGCTGTTCATCGATCAGATCCCAGACGACGCGGCGATCGATTGCGAGGAGCTTGGTATCGACGATCGCCTCGACCGTCGCATTGCGGGGTTGTTTTGCCATCAGACCGATCTCGCCGAAGAACTCTCCGCGCTCGAGAACGGCCAGTTTTCGCCGCCGAGTTCCCTCTGCAATCGGGACGACTGCCCCATCGACGACGATGTAGAGGCTGTTGGCTGCATCACCCTGCCGAAATAACACCTGCCCCGATTCGAGGACGACGACCCGGACCTTTCGAATCAACGTATGCAGACTCGCGGGATCGAGGTCTCCGAAGAGCGGAATATTCGCGAGCTCGGTCCGAAGTGAGGCCCCATGTTCCACTCGGCCCTTCGCGCCTCCTTCGGTCGCCGGTTGATCGATGGGAAGACACACGACCTGGGCAGCGGCGAGATCCTTTAGATTCTGGCAGGAGGACCATTGGTCGAGACGCAGATCGAGCGCTTCCTCATCGTCGGGCGAAGGCGGTCCGTCGATCGGAATCTCGTTGACCCGTCCGGGGCGGGCATCGCCGATCTGGATCGAGCGAGCGCCCGGCACCACGTCCGCCAGCCGAAGCAAATCGAGCGGTGGGTCCGTGGCGCTGCCTGCTGCCCCTCTTCTCTTCATGGCCAGCGGTCGGGTCCGCTCCCGTCCGCCAACGGGTGTCGATTGAACGGGAGGCCCGTCGAGGTACAGCAGGTCCAGGGTTTCGAGGGTTTGGGCGTCTTCGGGCGCGACATCGAGTATCGCCTTGCAACTCGCGATCGCTTCGAGAACGAGCCCTCGATCGACCTGCAATTCGAGCGCCCGTCGGAGCGCGGCGATCTCACCCTGGGTATCCGCTCGCGCATGGAGCAAGCGTGCCGCACGACGGGGCCAGTTCGGATCGTCCGGCTCTTCTCGCGCGAGCAACTTGAGCGCACCTAGCGCCGCATCGAGCTTCTTCGCCTTGAGAGTGAGCGCGAGGCGCTGTTTCAGCTGTCGAACGGAGGGCATCTCGATCCTCGGCCTCACAGAGACCCACGACTCCGGCCCGGATTGGGCGCTCGGGTCGCAGCGATCCCCTGTCGCTCGGTCGGCTCGAATCAGCGCGGTCGTTCGCGTCGGAGGGTAGGAGGATCTTCGGTCGAATCCCGCTCGACTGCGTGTGACGGACCTCACGCCGACACCGCCTATGGCCGGGTCGGTTTGGGTTCGCCGCCGTCATCGCGCAAGGGAGAGGTGGGCGGGATGTAGCCGGCATGCAAGAACCGAGGGGAGGCGCGAATCACGGCCTGCCTTCTCCCGATCCCTTCCCAGGTTAAGCCCGATCATGGACCGCGATCGCTTCAAAGTCGTGCTGGTTTCTCAGGATTGGCAGGCCGTGAGAAGAACGCGTTCTTCCCTTTTAACACGGCCACACCGAAGAAGTGGCAAAGAATATCCCTCGATCTTCAGATTTTTCACCGCTTTGCGTATCGGCATTTCGTATCGAGAATTCGCGAGTCAGATCGGCAAATAGGCGGTCTCGTTCAGGCTCTGAACGCTTCTCAGCCCGGTTCCGGAGACCAGGAAGCGATGTCCGCTCGCATAGTCGGCCTCCAGGAAGGCGCGGCGCTCGAGACCGAGCACCCTCGCCGCGTAGACATTCACCACCGACCCATGGCAGAAGGCCACAATCCGCTCACCGCGACAGCGAGCCGTCCATTCGTCGAGTGCCGCAACGACGCGATCTGCGACTTCCGCAAGGCGCGGGGAGTCTCGGTATTCGTCGAGTCGGGCGCGGAAGCGCACCGGTTCGCGCGCCTTCATTGCCTCGAGCGGGACGTAGCTCTCCGCCCGCGCATTGGCGTCTCGCAACCGATCATCGACGGCGATCTCGACCCCCGATCTCCGGGCCGTCTGCTCGGCCGTCTGCCGAGCACGAAGCGCGGGGCTGGAAAGAACGCGGTGGATGCCGCGCCGCGAGAGCCACTCCGCCACCGCCCGAGCTTGCACTCGGCCCCGATCACTGAGAGGCGGATCGGCGGGTGAACCGTCGGTCGTCGTCTCTTCGAGTGGCTCGGCATGTCGGACAAGAATGAGTTCCATCCGGCGACCCTAGCGTCGATCGAGGCGCGCCCCCCGTCGGAGGAAACTCGCTACGTTGTCTGGGCCAGGCGACTGCTCGGCCGCCCGCAGCCGAGAAGACACACCTAGCCGGAGGGCGCATCACATGGCTTCATTCGCTTGTTTCGCTTCCACAGCGCTCGCCGCGACCCGTCTATTCGGCGCACTCGCGGCACTCGCACTGACCATCGGATGGGTGGCACCCTCGATCGCACAGCCGACGAACGCCGATCCCGTAGCCGTAGAGCTGAGCGCCCTCCCCAGCGTTCTCGCGCAATTCACCACCGCCATCGAGGACAGGGAACCGATCGACCAGGTCACTTTCGTGTCCAGTGAGCGTCGAAAGATCTACCTCTTCTCGGATCTGCGGGGCCTTTCGGGACAGACCGTTACGCATCGCTGGCTATTCGCTGGCAAGATCATGGCGGAGATCCCTTTCGAGATTCGCGGCCCGCGGTGGAGGGTCTGGTCGAGCAAGGCCCTGCGTGAGGATTGGCTCGGAGACTGGACGGTCGAGATCGTCGGCGGTGACGGGGAAGTCATCGCAGCCGAAACGTTCACGTATTCGGCGCCGGGCGCCTAGCCGTCCGATCGGCACTTGGACGGCCCGCTGGCGCGGACACCCGCTCGTTTCGCTTTCGAAATCCGTCGAGGACGAGATCGACTCGACTCCGGATCGCCCAGGACAAGTCCGCCTCGTTCGAGCTTGCACTCCCTGCCTCCCCGCGAGACCCGGTCCGCGTCCGAAGACCGGCGATCAAACCCCCTTCGATCGCGTCCATCAAGATCTCTGCGAGATCGTTTTCTGATACATCCGCACGGACACGGTCGCGTCTCTGCTCTTCCCCGATTCCAGCGGCAAGGATGCCACCCGCCCCGACTGGCAGCCCGCCCGCCCGCCCCGACTCCCGCCACGCCTCGAGTCGCAGTGCGGGTTCGCGCGCAGAAGCTGTCGCGAGTTCTCGACACGCGGCCCGAATCGCGGAACGCAGGCTTCGATCTCGATCGATGGAATCGGTGATCGACCTGGCCAGGATGGCCTCGGCCTCGCCCCGTACCCAGGCTTCCGCGAGTCGGCCCTTGGTCGGGAAGTAATTGAAGAGTGTTGCGGGAGAGATCTCGCTGGCGATGGCGACTTCGGCAAGAGGTGTACGACGAATTCCACGATCCCGAAATAATGCGATCGCATTCGCAAGAATGCGATCGCGGGTTCGCTCTTTTTTCCCGGCTCTCGTTGGCGCAGGCGAATCGGAGGGCATCGCTTGAAACCTCGCGGATGGATCATTTTATAGAGTATAACTAATAATATAGTTACTATATATTTATGATAAATCTATTTATATAGTTTCTTTATTTTATGGGATCGATCGAGGCTCTGCCAGCAGTCGAATGAGACTCCAAGGACGAATCGCCCGCTCCTGGCGCACCTATTCTTCGGGGTTTGATCTTCGACGAGCCTACGGCCACGCTCCGAAGGACCTCTGCTACGGTGCGGCGCCCGCAGCGTCAGGATTTACCTCGTCCGAGCAGCCGACAACCAAGAGCCCTCGATGCCCACTGCCGAACCATCCGGACAGACGCCAATCGACAAGCTGTGTGATCGGCTCTCGCTCGAACCCCTCGATCGAGACCTCTTTCTGGGAAGTCCCGGCGGCGGTTCCGGTCGCCTCTTCGGCGGACTCGTCGCCGCTCAGTCGGTTCGAGCGGCCATGATGACCCTTGACGTCGACGAAACGGACGGCAAGTCTGCCGGGAGCCTGCTCCACTCCATCCACGCCTATTTCCTGCGTCCCGGGCGCTACGACGTTCCGATCCGCTTCGTCGTCGATCGAATCCGCGATGGCCGGACCTTCACCACGCGCCGGGTCGTCGCCCATCAGTCAGGCGAGGCGATCTTCAACATGGCCGCGAGCTTCGCGCGGCCTGAGGACGGCATGACCCACCAGAGACCGATGCCCGACGCCGCCTCGCCGGAGGGTCTAGAGGAGTGGGCGACGCTGCGCGCGAGAGCAGCGGGGGAGGCCATGCCCGACTTCGTCGACGACCCGATCGAGATCCGCGTCCTGGATCCGAGCGAGTTTGCAGATGACGGTCCCCGTGACCCCGTGCGCTCTCTCTGGATCCGACCGCGCGGAGTGATTCAGGAGGATCCAGATCTCCACACGGCCATTCTCATCTACGCGACCGACCGGACGCTGATGTCCACGGCGCTGCTCGGGACCGGCGGGATTCCGGGGAAGACCTTCATGGGCGCGAGCATCGATCATGCCGTCTGGCTACACCATCCGATTCGCTGGGACGACTGGCTGCTCTTCACCTCCGTCAGCCCGGTAGCCAACGCGGCGCGAGCGCTGATTTTCGGCGCACTCTACAGACCGGACGGGGCTCAACTCGCCTCCGTTGCGCAGGAAGCATTGATCCGAAATCGACGTTAGGCGATCCGGGCGGCCACGGACATCGCGCCTCGAAAACGTCAGGGTCTGCTTCCGCTCGAGCCGCGCTCGCTCGAGCTAATCCGCCTTTTCGGTCTTCGGTGGCTTCTCCGGTTTCGGAGCGAACGCGATCGCCTCGACTTCGAAAACACCTGCTTCCAGGCTATCGCGAGACACGAACGCGTGAGAAGCGACCCGTGCGGCCGAGAGCACGTCCCGAGCCACACCGTCGAGAATTTCGAGTGTCGCGGGCGCCGCCGCGAGTGAGAGCGACTCGACGTCGCGCCCCATCGACACTTCGGCATCGGCCTTCGCCTTGTTGACCGCCGCCAGCGCAGCGACGGCGATTTCGAAGCTCTCGACGTGTTTGGGGGCTTCGATTCCCTCGAAGTCACTCGCATCCGGCCAGGCAGCTCGGTGAATACTTCGGCTCGACGCATCCGTTCCGGGACGCCCTTCCGCGGCGAAGGCCCAGCTCCATATCTCTTCCGTTATATAGGGCAGCGTGGGAGCAAAGAGTCGCAGAAGCACCGACAGGCCGAGCCGAAGCGAGGCGACAGCGGAGCCCGAGAACGCAGCCTCGTCGCCAGTCGCGCCCTCCGCAAACCCACGGGCGCGAACCTTCGCGAGCTCGAGATAGGTATCGGTGAAATGCGTCCAAAAGAAGCTCTCGATCTCCTGGAGAGCGTGTGCGTATTGATAGGCGTCTAAATTCTTCGTGGAATTGACGGCCAGGATCTCCAGCTTGGCGACGAATGCGCGGTCGAGTTCTTGTGTGACCGGAACGGTCTCGCCCGTCTGCGAGAGGACGAACTTGGCCGCGTTGAACAGTTTCGTCACGAGTCGTTTGCCGATCTTCCAGACGTTCTCATCGAAGGCGGTATCCGCGCCCGGTCTTGCGCTCGCGGCCCAGTAGCGTGCGGCATCCGCGGTGTATTTCTCGATCAAGGGGAGCGGCGTCGTTACGTTCCCCTTGCTCTTCGACATCTTCTTGCGATCGGGATCGAGGATCCAGCCCGAGATGAGAGCGTTGTGCCACGGAACCTCGTCCTCGTGGAGCATCGCCTTGGCAATCGTGTAGAACGCCCAGGTTCGAATGATGTCGTGTGCCTGCGGTCGGAGGTCCGCCGGAAAGAGACGCGCATGACGCTCGTCGTCCTCACCCCAATGCGAGCTGATCTGCGGCGTCAATGAGCTCGTGAACCACGTGTCGAAGATATCCGGATCGCCTGTGAACCCACCGGGCTGCCCACGCTGGGCGTCCTCGTATCCCTGCGGCGTATCCGTCGTCGGATCGACCGGCAGCGTGTCGAGCTCGGCGACGATCGGATGGTCGTAGTCCGGTCGGCCGGACTCGTCGAGCGGATACCAGACTGGAATCGGCACACCGAAATAGCGTTGACGGGACAGACACCAGTCGAGTGAGAGATTCTGGGTCCAATCTCGATAACGTGCCCACATATGGGGCGGATGCCACTGCAACGCTTCGCCCTTGGCGAGGAGTTCGGGCTTCTTGTCCATCAGACCACAGAACCATTGCCGCGTCGGAAGAAATTCGAGCGGACGATCCCCTTTTTCGAAGAATTTGACCGCGTGCTGGATGACCTCGGGCTCCTCCCGAAGAGGGGCCCCATTTCCAGTCGCACTGTGTGCCGGGTCGCCTAACAACTCGACCATTCGTGCGCGGGCCTGCTTGATACTCTTGCCCGCGATTTCAGCATACGCCGCGTTCGCGCGTGCGGACTCGAGACTCTCGAAGGGCGCTTCCGCGAAATCGATCGCTTCGAGCCGCCCCTGTGCGCCAATGACCTGGCGCAGCGCGAGACCCTCTTCGCGCCACCATTGGACGTCGGTCTGGTCGCCGAAGGTGCAGACCATCAAGACGCCCGTTCCCTTCTCGGGATCCGCTAGTTCGCTCGAAAAAATCGGAACCGGGGCATGAAAGACGGGAGTCACCGCACGCTTGCCGAAGAAGGACTTGAAGCGATCATCGTCGGGATGCGCCGTGACTCCGACACAGGCGGCCAATAATTCGGGCCGCGTCGTCGCGATCACGAAGGACGAGTCTTCCCCCTCGATCGCGAATTCGATCTTGTGAAAGGCCCCGGGCAGCTCACGATCCTCGACCTCTGCCTGGGCAACCGCGCATTGAAAATCGACATCCCACATGGTCGGCGCATCCGACGTGTAGACGTGTCCTTTGTCCCAGAGATCGCGGAAGGAACGTTGAGCCGTGCGGCGGCAATGTTCATCGATCGTCTGGTATTCCTGTCGCCAATCGACCGAGAGCCCCAGGCGATGCCAGAGTTTCTTGAACGCGTCCTCGTCCTCCTTGATGAGGTCATAACACGCCTCTATGAAATTCGGACGTGAGACGAGCCGGGCCGGCTTCTTGCGCACCTTCGACGACGCCTGCTCGAAGCGAAGACCCTCCTCGTAGGGCGTATTGGCGTCGCAGCGAATATGGAAATAGTTCTGGACCCGGCGCTCCGTCGGCAGACCGTTGTCGTCCCAGCCCATGGGATAAAAAATATTCATCCCTCGCATGCGCTTGTAGCGCACGACCACATCCGCATGGGTGTAGGAGAAGACGTGTCCGATATGCAGAGAACCCGACGCGGTCGGCGGGGGGGTGTCGACGACGAAGGTCTCGTCCCGCGGACGGGAGGGGTCGTAGTGGTAGACGCCGCTCCGCTGCCACTCCCCGTCCCATCGGGCCTCGACTTCGACGGCCTCGAAATGCTTCGAGAAACGGGTCGGATCGATCGATCGCACTGGCGTTCGCGGCGATGCGCCGCCCGGCGTCTGGGACTCACTCATCGGATTCTCTCGGGATGCGCAGCTCGACGCGAAACGAAATGCGCGCCCGCAGCAGGAGGAGGAGGGGGAGGGTCGAAAACGCGCGAGCATAGTCCAGCTCGCCCTAGCGCCGCTCGTCAGTCTTTCGCCCGAGTGCGATGTGGGGGGTCTATCCGGATTCAGACCGACCCACGGATGCGAATCGGAGTCGGTCTCGGGTCATGGGCCCGTCCGATCGACAAGCTCGCCATGCTCTTCGGAAAGCGCAAGAAAAAGGCCGCACCGAGTGTGCCCGCCAAGGGCGAAGCGGCGGGAGAGACCGAGATCGATACCGCGGGGTCGGACGACGACGCAACGGAGGTGATTCCGGCGGATCGCGCCCTCGACTTCATGGCCGAGATGCTCCGTGTCCTGGGCGAGCACGCCTTTGACGTCGGGACCAGAAGCGCAGAGGAGATCGAAGAGCATTTCGAGGCTTGGGCACGCCATCTACTCATCGGCGTACCCTCGCCGGATCGAGCCCCTGTAAGCGGGGGGGGGAAAGCGAGCAGAAGAACGTCAAACGCGATCTGCCTGGTCTGCGACGCTCCCTCGTCGCCCACCGGGAATCCGAATCCGAGTATGTGAGGAATACCCTGGGCGAATTTCGTGAGGCGTCCTGGTCCTTCATCACCGGCCTGCGTCGCACCCTCATCATCGAACAGAATTCGAATCGCCGAATCGGGTACCGGATGCGGCGACTCGAGGGAGCGGTGCAGCGCGGCGAATCCGACAAGATCAAGAACGAGGCCCAGCAGACCGTGGCCCTGCTGACCGAATACCTGGCGGAGCGGGGCAATCGATACGAAGCACAGATCAGCGACATGGCCACACGCCTCGCCGGCCTTCGGGACGAACTCGACAGCGTCCGCAAACAGGCCGCGATCGACGCGGTCACGCAGATCTACAATCGCGCGGCCTTCGATGAGCAGATCGAGCGCGAAATCGACCTCTCGACGCTCTTCGGCTGGCGCGATTGCCTCCTCATGGTGGACATCGACCACTTCAAATGGGTGAACGACAGCCACGGACACCCGTGCGGCGACGCGGTCTTGCGCCAAGTCGCCGAGACGCTCACACGATGTTTCATGCGGCGCGGCGACTTCAGTAGCCCGCTACGGAGGCGAAGAATTCGCGATCGTCCTGCGGGATATCGCGCTACCCGTCGCCTCCGACCTCGCCGAACGAGGCCTCACCGCGATTCGACTTCTCGAGATCCCCTACGAAGGACTCGACGAGCCCATTCGAATCACCGTCTCCCTGGGCATCGCACGACTTCGCAGGGGCGAGACCGCCTCCGCATGCATCGAGCGCGCGGATCGGGCGCTCTACCAGGCCAAGGACGACGGCCGGGACCGGATCGTGATCGATTCGATCGACCTCGAAGAGGGTTGATCCGGGACACCCCTTCCGAGCCGGCGAATTTCACTCATACTCCCCCGGGGAAGAGACAAATCGGGGCCAGGGTTGCCTGGCTTTCTCGGGCCGCGCCTTGCCACGGGCGAGGGTCCCCCGTACTCTTCCGCGCCTCTTGAGCCCAACAGCCTTTTGACAACCCACCCGCCTCCTCTGCGGCGGTGTGGACGGAGTAGTGCGCCGCATGGCGAAGAAATCGCAAATCAACCGGGACAACCGCCGCCACGAACTGATCGCGAAGCACGCCGAAAAGCGCGAAGTCCTTCGCAAGATCCTCAAGAATCCGAATGCGTCGATCGAGGAGAAGCTCGAAGCCCAGAACGGCTTCGCAAAGCTTCCGCGAAATTCCTGCCCGACGCGCAAGAACAACCGCTGCGCGATCTCGGGTCGGTCAAAGGCGTACTACAACAAGTTTGGAATCTCCCGCATCGCGTTGCGAGAGCTCGCCCTGCGTGGGCAGCTGCCGGGCGTACGCAAGTCGAGCTGGTAGAAAGCTCCTCCTCGAACCTCTGCTCCGCTCGCGATCCTGAACAGGAAGCCAGATCCATGAAGCCTGAAATTCATCCCGACTACCACAAGGTGATCTTCATCGACTCCGCCACCGGGAGCGAGTGGACCAGCCGCTCGACCGTGACCTCGAAAGAGACGCGCGAACTCGACGGTGAAGAAGTGCCGGTCGTCCGCCTCGAAATCTCCGCCGTGAGCCATCCCTTCTGGACCGGCAAGATGCGCGAACTCGATACCGATGGAAAGATCGACCGCTTCCGCAAGCGGTATGGCATGAAGAAGTAGCCGGCACGAAAGGCTCTTCAACCCTGACTATTTCGAAGACGAGGGACTCGCGCATTGTGGCGGGTCCCTCGTTTTCGTTTCTAGCCGAGGGTCTCCGCTAGAGTGATCGGTGCGATGCATCGAGGGACGAACTGCTCCTCCACGTGGACGCGATCTCGCCGAACGTTCGGCGTGTGATGATGTTCGTCGCCGAGAAGGGCCTCGTGATCCCGACGCGATCGATCGACTCCACCTCCGACTTCCTTCGCTCTCCCGAATTTCTCGCCAAGAACCCACTCGGACAGATTCCACTCCTCGAGGGCCCCGACGGCTTTTCGCTTTCGGAGTCGATGGCCATCTGCCGCTACCTCGACGAGCGATACCCGGAGCCCACGCTATTCGGCGAAGGACCGGAGGATCGCGCGCGAATTCATATGTGGGCGCGACGCATCGAATTTCAGCTTTTCCTCCCCGCAGTCGAACTCGGGCACCATACGCACCCCCTATTTCGGGATCATTTCGACCAGACCCCCGACGACGCGCGGCTCTGCCTGGATTCGATCGTCCGGGCCTTCGGGATCCTCGACGCCCAATTGCGCGTGACTCCCTTTGTTGCCGGCAATCGCTTCAGCGTGGCGGATATC
The DNA here is from genome assembly GCA_029941885.1 of Myxococcota bacterium. Taxonomy (GTDB): domain Bacteria; phylum Myxococcota_A; class UBA9160; order UBA9160; family UBA4427; genus UBA4427. The sequence goes on along the minus strand of JAPYTP010000037.1, from coordinate 17,643 downwards.
GTTTCGTTCTGTGGAATCCAGCTCGCCACGTTGTGGCGCTGTGACCCCCCTGCTTCCCACACGCATCTACGACGATGGAGGGAAGAGATCGATTCGCGACCGACCGCCGCAATCGCACGCTACCGGGATGCCTGATCGATGATCGTCAACCCTCGTTTTCGATCGGCGGATCGGCGACGCTTCGACGTCTCGCTTTGAGGAACTCAATGCCGACACCCCGCTCTCGTTCATTCGTCGTGCTCTCTCTCCTGCTCGCCGTCGCATGCGGCCGTTTCATCCTGCTTCGCCCGACCGCTTCTGACTGGAAGCCCGCAGTCTCCCCCGCCGAGCCGGTGAAGCCGTCCGAGCGGGTGCCGTGTGCCAACTCGAATCCGCTCCGCCAGGCCTTCTTCGGCGACCTTCACGTCCATACGAAGCATTCGATGGATGCGCGCTCGCGTGAGATGCTCGGTAGCCCCGATGATGCGCTCCGCTTCGCCCGAGGCGAAGCGATCGGTTTCGGCCCCTTCGACGCGGCCGGCAGGGGTTCCCGCACGGCCCGACTCGAACGCCCCCTCGATTTCGCCGCCGTCACGGATCACGCCGAATGGATCGGCGAAATCGGGCTCTGCACCACCCCGGTTTCGCCCTCCTACGACTCCGAGAGCTGCCGGAGCTATCGGGGCGAGGCTCCCCTGAAGCCGCTTTTCCCAGGCTTGAAAGCGCGAGGCCGCATGATCGCGATCATCGGCGTCTTCGATCGCAGGGAGGACATCTGCGGTCCCGACGGAATGCTATGCCGCGAAGAACTGCTCAGTGCCTGGCGCAGTACCCAACGAGCCACGGAACGCTGGAACGACACGACCGAAAGCTGTTCTTTCACCACCTTCCACGGCTGGGAACACAGCTATTCGGTGAACATGTCGAAGGTCCATCGCAACGTGATCTTCCGAAACTCGAGCGTTCCCGAGATCCCGATCTCGTCGCTCGAGGCCCCGGACGCGATCGAACTCTGGGATCGCCTGGATGCCCTCTGCACGAATACCGGCAGCGGATGCGAAGCGCTCACGATTCCCCACAACGCCAATGTCTCGAACGGCCGACTCTTCGAGATCTCGTGGAAGCGGGAATCGCTCGAGGAACAGCGGCGGCAGGCGAGCGTTCGAGCTCGTATGGACCGCGTGGTCGAGATGATGCAGGTCAAGGGCGAATCCGAGTGCCAGAACGGGATGTTCGGCGTCGTCGGAGAAGTCGACGAACTCTGCGGGTTCGAAAAGCTCCGGGCCTTCAAACAGGAACGCCCCGAGGATTGCATCGAGGGAATCGGCTCGGGCGCGCTGAACGGAGAGGGCTGCCAATCTCGGGTCGACTTCGCTCGTTACGCGCTCGTCGAGGGCCTGCGTGAAGCCGAACGCATCGGCGTCAACCCCTTTCAATTCGGCTTCATCGGCAGCACCGATGGCCATAATGCCAACCCGGGAGACGTCGAGGAATACGATTGGCAGGGCTGCTGCGCGAACAAGGATGCGGAGGTCGAAGCTCGCCTCGACACGACGCCCGCCTTCGGCGGGTCGGGCCCGATCGGTCGCAACCCCGGCGGCCTGATGGGCATCTGGTCCGAGCAGAACACACGCGACTCGATCTTCGACGCGATCAAACGGCGAGAAACCTTCGCCACAAGCGGTCCTCGCCTGACGCCCCGATTCTTCGGTGGCTGGGATCTACCCGAAAATCTGTGCGCGAGTTCCGATCTAATCCGGACGGGATACGAGCGGGGCGTTCCGATGGGAGATCGATTGAAATCCCCCGATCAATCCGGGCTCGCACCGACCTTCGTCGCGAGCGTGGCACGTGACCCGGGCACCCCCGAACATCCGGGGCATCTCCTCGATCGCCTCCAGATCATCAAGGTCTGGCACGGCGCGGACGGCCAGTTCCATCAGGAGGTCCACGATCTCGCCGGCCGCCTCGGCGGGACGGAGAGTCGGGAACCGGCGTCGGTCGATCTCTCGACCTGTTCTCCGCAGGGGATCGGGTACGATCAGCTCTGCGCTATGTGGACGGATCCGACCTTCGACCCGGAGCGCGCCGCCGCCTACTACGTGCGCGCGGTAGAGAATCCCAGCTGCCGCTGGAGCTGGCGGACCTGCCTGTCAATCCCCGAAGCCGATCGGCCAGAGGGCTGCTCCGACCCCGCCATTCCGCGTGTCATCCAGGAACGAGCCTGGACTTCACCGATCTGGTTCGAGCCGCCGGCCTCTTCCTGACTGCAATCGGATCGAACGACTTCAAGCCGATCGGGCAAATGCGTCGACGTCGGAAGCCAGCTCAGCACGTAGCAGAATGCGCGCGCGATGAAGTCGGGTCTTTACGGCGGCCGGAGAAATCACGAGTTCCCGGGCCGTCTCACACGTATCCCTGTCTTCGAGGTCGCGCAGGCGGATCACGTTTCGGTGGAGTTCCGGCAGTGCGTCGATCGCATCTCGAACCCGTAGGGAGAGCTCCTCTTCCTCGAGGACGGTCTGCGCTCCCCCCGCCGAGGTGGAGACGAGCGTCGCCGAGATCGCCGGGCTGAGTCCCTGTTGGGGTTTCCTGCGACGACTTCGGAGCTTCATCAGACACGCGTTCACGGCGATTCGGTGCAGCCAGGTGGACAGGGCTGCGTTGCCCTCGAATCGACCGATCGCCCGGAATACGCTGATGAATGCTTCCTGGGCAGCATCTAGTACGTCCTCTTCTTCGGAGAAATAGCGACGGGCGACGGCAATCAGCCGATCTCGTCGCGTCTCCATCAGGTACGCATAGGCTCCCGCGTCCCCCGCCCGAAGCGACTCGATCAAATGCCTCTCGTCACTCAAATCACGAGCCGGCCCCCGCACGACCTCGCCCGTGTAGGGGTGGGCAGTCTCGGAATCTGGGGCGGTGACCTCCGTCTGCTGGGCTTCGTCCCAGGGTTCGGGGAATTCGGAAGTCGTGGGGTCGAAATCCATGACCTTGCAGGCCTCTCGGCGGATCGATTTCGAACGGCGCTCCTCACTGAAGCGCGAAACCGAATCGACGCGGACGAGAGCCTGAAATGCAGAGGCCATGCCAAGGAGGGACGATGGCCCAACTCCCTGGAAGCACTGGGTTTTCAAGATCGAGTGCGAATGGATGGGAAGAGCGAGGTCTCGTGATCGCGAAAATTCGTCACGAAATTTCGTGATTCGATCGAGCGCGATTCTGCGCGGACGTCCGCCGCAGAGAACCGTGCATCCCACGGCAGCGCGGCGCGGGCTCAGCCGCGGGGCTTCTCGCGTCGCCCTCGATCGGGGCTAACGCCCAGAGAGCTTGCGGCGGATCTTGTTCTTGATGCGCAGCGCGCCCGGCTGGAGCTTGCTGTCGTCGGTGTTGAGGAGGAAGCCGTCGAGGCCACCCTTCTTCTGCACCGTGCGTAGCGTGCGCGTGGCGATGTTCAGTGAGATTCGCTGACCGAGCGCCTCGGACTGAAGTCGAACCTTCTGGATATTCGGCTCGAATCGGCGGTTGGTCGCACGCTTGGAATGGGACACGTTGTGTCCGTACTGAACCTTCTTGCCTGTCAATGCACACATGCGGGCCATGGCCGTTACTCCGCCTGATGCCGCCCCTGCAATCCCATCGTGTGTTTTAGCCACGGATGCTGGGTTCGGCACGAATCGAAAGGGGTCGCGAGTCCTTCGAGGCCTCGCGGAAGGGCAGTTTTTAGCGAGGCGCCGCCACGGGGTCAACCGTAGCGGCCCTGGAAGTCGCCCTCCCCGCAGGAAAATCAGATCACACCCCTCTCAATTCGCCGCCGACACGGGCTCCGATTGGGAAGGGATGACGGAAGCGGGAATCGACGGAGTCGTGAGTTCGTCCTTGAGACTTTCGAGTTCGGCCCGGGCGGAATCTCGCCGAGCCTCGTCTCGGAAGCCCCGTAGCTTCACCCGGAACGCATCTCCATCGTCTCCCAGCTCCTTGTTGACTTCACCCGCCAGCGCCGTCCGGGAGATGTGTTCGCGGACATTCTCGAGGGCATCCATTTCCGCATCGACCGAGAGCCCCTCGATGGCCGACTGGAGCCGGCGGCGGGCCCGGGCGTTCGCGAGGGTCGCAAGCATCCGCCCCTTCTCTCGGACCAACGATCGGATCTCCTCCCGAAAGCGCACGAGGTTCGTTTTCGCCTCCTCGGCCTGGCCACGAACCTGATCGAGTTCCTGCTCGGCCCGTTCGAGATCTTCGAACAGCGCCTGCTTGTGGGCAATGAGCGTGAACGCGGTTTCGTCTTCGCCCCGGCGAATGGAACGACGCACATCGTCGTGCAGCCGGGCGATCTCGGCGCGGCGATCCGCGATCTCACTCTCGAGCTTGTTCCGCATGTAGAGAATTCCAGCGACCGCATCCTTCAATTCGCGGTATTGGCGCACACGCTCCGCGATCGCCTGTTCGTAAACGACCTCCGGGGCCTGTTGTTCGCGATCGCGAACCCAGGAGCCGAAGAGGCCCCGGAACAGGCTGCGCATTCGGGCGAACATGCCGGGTTTCTGGTTGGACATATCTTCTCCTTCGCCGGATGGACCGGCTAGTCGCGGGCGCGACGGCGAAACTCATCGGCCTTCAGGCCGAGTTCTCGAATCTTCTGTTGCAGGCTCTGTCGGACCATGCCGATCGCATTCGCGGTCCGACTCACGTTCCCCTCGTGTTCCCGCAGCGCGTCGGAGAGGAATTGGCGCTCGAAGCCCTCGACCGCCTGCCGCTTGGCATCGGCGAAGGGAAGGTCGAGATCCGGCACGAAGGTCCGGACATCGCCGGCCGTGGAATCGAGCTGTAGATCCGCTTCGCGGATCTCCGGCCCCGATGCAAGAACCGCCGATCGTTCGAGCACGTTGCGAAGCTCGCGCACATTGCCGGGCCAACCGTGGCGAGAGAGCCGAGTGAGCGCGGCCGGATCGAGAGCCTTCTTGTCCCGCCCGAGTCGATCCGCGACCTGGCTGAGAAAGCGATCCGTGAGCGCCCCGAGGTCTTCGACCCTTTCGCGTAGCGCCGGCAATTCGATCTCGATGACCTTGAGTCGATAGTAGAGATCCTCCCGAAAATCGTTCGTTTTCGAAGCCGCTTCGAGATCGCGGTGAGTCGCTGAAACCACACGGACATCGACATCGATCGTCACGGTCGAACCGACCCGCTCGAGCTTCCGCTCTTCGAGTACGCGCAGCACCTTGGCCTGGGTCTCGAGCGCCATATCACCGATTTCGTCCAGGAAAATCGTGCCGCCGTGGGCCGCTTCGAAGCGACCGATCCGCCTTGCATCCGCGCCGGTGAACGCACCCTTTTCGTGACCGAAGAGCTCGCTCTCGACGAGTTCGCGGCTGATCGCGGCGCAGTTGACCGCAACGAAAGGCCGGGAACGCCTGGAACTCGACGAGTGAAGCGCCTGCGCCACGAGTTCCTTGCCCGTCCCGCTCTCGCCCCGAATCAGAACCGAAAGATCCGTCTCCGCCACTTTCTGGATGGTTTCGAAGACGCGCCGCATTGCGGCACCGGAGCCGATCAGCTGGTCGAAGCCGTAGTCGCGCTGCAGTTGTTCACGCAGCAGTCTGTTCTCGCGCTCGAGCCGATGGCGCTCGAGGGATCGAGCCACGACCACCCTGAGTTCGTCGTTGTCGAAGGGCTTCGGCACATAGTCATCCGCCCCGCTCTTCATGGCTTCGACCGCAATCTTCTCGCTGCCCTGTGCGGTGATCATGACAACCGCCGTCTCGGGTCGTTCTTCTTTGGCGACACGCAGCACGTCCATACCAGTCGCGCCGCGCCCGAGGGCGAGGTCCGTAATCACGAGATCGAAGACTTCGTTTCGGAGTCGGTCGGTCGCGATCTCACCGTTCTCCGCCAGTTCGACTTCGTGCCCCTCCCGAGTGAGCAGTCCCTTGAGCGCCAAGCGAATCGCATGTTCGTCTTCGACCACGAGGATCTTGCTACTCATGACGTCGCCCCCCATCGGGCATTGCCCCGCGACGCCTCGGGAAGGTCAGAACGAACTCCGTCCCCAGGGCGCGACCGGGCGGGGGTGACTCGACGTCGATCGTGCCCCGGTGGTTGTCTACGATCTTGCGACAGAGTGCGAGGCCGAGGCCGGTGCCATTCTCCCGTGAGGTAAAGAAGGGATCGAAGATGCGATCGCGCTTATCCGCATCGATCCCGAGACCGTTGTCCGCGATCCGCACCCAGACTTCGGTCCCCGCCAGATTTTCCCCCATCGTGACACGGATTTCGGGTGCTTCGATTTTCCCCTCTTCGAGGGCGTCGATTGCGTTCGAGACGAGGTTGATCACGATGCGGCGGAGCTGTTCGGCATCCCCTTCGAGTCGCCCTTGCGCATCGTATTGCCGGACGATATCGATCCCGCCTCGGGTCGCTCGATCGCGAAAAGTCTCGACGGCGGACTCGAGAATGTCTTCCATCACGACTTCCGCGAAGCGAATTTCCTCTTCGCGCGCGTAGCGAAGCAGATGCGATATCGAGCGCTCGACGCGTTCCAACTCGGCGACCGCGACGCGCGCGAATTCTTCCTGGTCGACACCCCCCGCGTCCTCGCCCAACTGCTGAACGAGACTCTTCGCAGCGGTGATCGGGTTGCGAATTTCGTGGGCAATCGAGGCGGAGAGTTGTTCGAGTGAACGATGATGCTCTCCTTCGAGATTTCGCCGCTCGCTCGTGACCCGCGTCCGGACCTGGCGCTGGACTTCGTCCTTTACGAAGCGTTCGTGTAACTGAGGTTCGTAGAAGACCTTGAAGGCACGCCGCCCGAGGCCAACGGCAAAGTAGATCAGTGCAATCACGCCAAAGAAGGGCACGAAGATCAGCATCGGAATCGTAATCGCCGCTGCGCGAAGAGCCTTGCGTGAGAGGGCCACCTTCCGATCCGCCAATCGGCGGGCCGCGCGATAGGCGCGTTCGTCTTCCGAGAGCAGCGACTCGTCGATCTCTTCGAGCGCGTCGGCCTCGTCGTCCCGAAACTCCTCGTCGTCGAAGAAGAATTCGTCGCCCCACCAGCCCCGTTGCCGGCCCTCGTGTCGCCCGGCGCGCTGGCGATGCTTCCGGGACTTCTTCCCATCCTTGCTCATTCGCCCCTCCTTACGGGATCCCGCAGGTCTTGCGATCTCGTCTTCCCCTTCGTGCCTGTATGGGCTCTCGAGGACACGCGCGGGGTCGCAGTCGAGCCGCAACGCTTCGTCTCGCCTCGCCAACAGGTTACCGGCCATCATCGAAGATTCCTCCGTGACCACCGGGACCCGCACTCGGGTCCTTAGGGAACGAAAGGATGAACTCGCTCCCCCGACGGGCATCCGTCAACAGCTCGATTCGGCCGCCGTGGGCCTCGATCGTCTTGCGCGAGAGCGCGAGGCCCAGACCCGTCCCGGAATCCTTGGTCGTATAGAAGGGACTCCAGATGCGCTCACGATCCTCCTCGGGGATCCCCGAGCCATTGTCCACCACCCTCAACCAGAGCTCGCTTCCGGCGAGATTTTCGCCTCCCAGGACCTCGACTCGGCCGAGCGGTGTACCGGCCTCTCGCACGGCGTCGATCGCGTTCGAAATCAGATTTTCGATCACGCGTCGAAGCTTCTCCTGGTCGCCCCGCATCTCCCCCGCGCGATCACAGTCGAGACTCAACTCGATCCCCTGCGAAGCAGCCCTCTCCCGCAGGCCGTCGACGGCCGATCGCGCGATTTCACCCAGCACGACGGGCTCGAAACGAGGCTCTTCGTCCCGCGCATAACGCAGCAGATGGGAGATCGACCGCTCGACCCGGTCGAGTTCGGAGAGGGCGAGCCCCGCGTATTCGAGGTTCTCCCCCGATGCCGGATCTTCACCCATCTGCTGTACGAGGCTCTTGGCCGCCGTGATCGGGTTGCGAATCTCGTGGGCGATCGAGGCGGAAAGATCTTCGAGGGAGCGTCGGCTGCGGGTCTCCACCTCGCGGCGCTCGCTCTTGACGCCGCGCGCGGATCGGGTCCCGACCTCCTCCTCGACCCATCGATCCCGCAGCCGCGGCGCAGCAATCGCGAAGAGATAGTGGCAGAAGACACCGATGCCCCAGCCGAGTGCGACGAGGGTCGTGATCCGAAAGCTGCGGGTGGCGAGGAGAACGATTCCGAGGGTGGCGGCGTAGGCTCCGAAATGGCTCAGGAAGCCAAGACGCTGATTTGCGCGGTGACGGGCGAGCCGCATGCGGCGGAGGTGCTCCCGCTCGTTGGGGTCGAGCGCCGCGGACTCTTTGTGGTGACTCCCGCGGTGGCCCCGTCGACGGAATTTTCGCGCGCGACGGCGGGCTTTGTGCGCGGTTCGATCCGAGAGACGCTTCGAAGCCCGCTCGGCCTTCCGTTCCGCCTTCGCGGTCCTGGCGCCGCCCGATTCCGATAGTCGATCGAGTCGCTCCAGGCCGGCCCGCTTGAGATCATCGAGCCCGTCGCGAAACACATCGCGCAGGTCGTCGAAAATCTTCCGGCCGTCGCTCATCGCGAGGCCTCCGGAGGGAGCGTCGAACAGCGCGCAGGGCGGAAGGAGCGCGCGCGGGGACACAAGGAGTGGCTGGGGCCGGTGCATGCCCCTTCGCTAGAGCAAGCGTCGTGCCCAGTTGAGCAGGCCCTCTGCGAGCACTCACCCCTGCAAGACTGCCCGAGGCGGTTCGATTGCATGCAGCCATAATACTGCACTGTCGAGACGAGACTGCACCCCACGAGCGGCACCCGCCGGTCCGCAGCCGTCCAACGGCGAATCCCCTCGGGCGCGGAGCTTTTTGTCACTCCCAGAGCAGAGACTCGACTCCATGGTGAGATCTCCCCGCTATGCTCGCCGGCCTCGCAACCCAGGAGGAGAGAAGCGTGGTCACTATCGGCATGAACTATTTCGTCATTCCCGGCAAGGAACAGGTCTTTGAGGACGCCTGTGCCACCGTCGTGGGGACCATGGAGGGCATCGATGGGCACGACACCTCGTCGATCTATCGACAGGTCGGCAAAGGGGATCCCGTCTACCTGATCGTCTCCCGTTGGCAGAGCGAATCAGCCTTTCGTGATTTCACCGCCTCGGATGCTTTCAAGAAGGTGACCAACTGGGGCGCGCTCAACATTCTGGCCGGTCGGCCTACGCATACGACCTACCAACACGACTGATTCGGAGCTTCATTGCCGTCGCCTACTGCTCCGTCGCGCGCTGCGTCATCCCCGGCCGTTCAGGGCCTCCCGCTTCACACGCGCTCGCTCACCGTCTCGGTCGCGCGAATCTCCGATCTGCTCTGGCGCGCTCGCGGCGATGTGATCGACCTGCGCAAGAACGGCTTCGTCCCTTCGAACTACGATCTGCAGCCTTCGGGCATCATCCACATGATGAGTATCGAGCTCGACTTCGATCGGGATACGCTCATGATCGAGGAGATCAGGGTCGACCAGCCCTACGTGGCGGTCGAGGCATCCGAATTCACGAAGGGCGAATGCTGCCGCGATCCCGCGCCGCGCTTGCTGGATCTCACCGGAGAAAAGCTCGACGATGGATTCGCCAAGAAACTCTCACTCCAATTCGGCGGCGCCCTCGGCTGTTCCCATCTGCTGACGCTCTTCCAGTTGATGGCCTCGACCGTTCCGCGAGCGGTCGAACTCGAACGCGTGCGGAGCAAGCGGGAAAACACCGAGCCACGCCCTGGGGAGCGCTTCTTTCGACGGAGCGTCTTCGTCGATGGGCATGAGCAGAGCGGTGATCTCACCGATGTCGCCGTGCAGCTCGCGGACACCCACACGCGACCCCTCCAGGCGGACTCCCGGGTCACCGAACGCCTGGCTCTCTCTCACGAGGTGAAGACCTTTGCGTCGATCGAGCGCAAGCGCTTCACCATCGAGCGTCTCGAAGTCCGAGAGCGCGAGCGGACCTTTGAAACCGTCGGCAGCGCCCAATGGGTCGATCACAGTGAACTCGTGTCGTCCCTCGTCGGCGCGCGGATCATTCCCGGAATGGCCGGGCGCGTATTCAAGCTAATGGGTGGAGACCAAAGAGAGCGACCGATTCTCGACAATCTGTTGATGTTCGCCCCGGGCTTCATCCAGATCACAGCGGCTCTCATGGACGAATATTTCGAGAACCGCGCAAAGGCCAGCAATCCCGACGCGGCTGAGAGGCCGGCCGTAGCGGACCTCGGTGGCAATGCCGACAGTTGCTATATGTGGCGCGTCGGTGGCCCGATTCAACGAGCGTGGGTCTCGCAGACAACGGACGATCCCGAGCGTTAGTCATCGCCGCATGGGGTCCGGCGAAATAGAATCAACTTGTTGTTGGCAGGCAGGTCGTTCGTCTCGACGTGGACTAGATCATTCTGGCCGGCGGCGGTGATCACGTCCTCGAGATCGCGGACCCCCCAACTCGAATCACGCTGAGCCAGGCTCTCGTCAAAGGCTGCATTGCTAGGCGAGGTGTGTTCGCCGCCGACCTTGAATGGGCCGTAGAGAAACAAGAGCCCATCCCGCCTCAGCACGCGCCCTGCCCCTCGGAAGAGTCCGAGACCAACACACCAGGGCGAGATGTGGATCATGTTGGCGTTGAAGACCGCGTCGACGGAGCCCGGAGGGATCGGCCACTCGGTCGACGCCGCATCGAGTGCAATCGGAGCTTGGAGATTGCTGAGCCGCGACTCCGAGACCCAAACCGCGATCGAGTCGAGCCCGGAGGGATCGTGATCCGTCGGCTGCCATTCGAGGTGCGGCAGTCGCTCCGCGAAGAACACCGCGTGCTGGCCCGTCCCGCTCGCGACCTCGAGCACGCGAGACGGCTCCCCAAGCCAACGCCGCAGGACTTCGAGGATCGGCAGACGGTTGCGATGGGTAGCCGGGGCATCCCGCTTGGACATCAATGTCGCCTCGAGCCCGAGCCCGCGAGCCCGCGAGCACCGGGGCCGGGTGGAATCCCACCGATCGACTCGTCCGAGTGGACGGACACGCTCGGGGCACGATCAGTCGATCAGTCCCGATTCAGTGCGTCCCCGTAGTATCCGCTCCCCTCGACGAAACGACTCCCCATCGGGATCTGGCGGGAATTGTCCCATGTCTGGTCCGAGTCGGACTGCCCGATCTGGCCGTTCGCACAGCCGAGAAAGGGGTACTTGATCTGGATCAGTCGCGAACACTCGCCTTCGGCGCTCGGCTCCGGGGGCGAGCTGAGGTCGATTCCGTCGAGCGCGAACGCCGACGACGCTCCCCAGAGAAACACGAAAAGAGCGACGCCGCTCGCGACGGCGAGAATTCGCAGAGCGCGAGCGCAGATCCGAGTGTGAGGTGCAGGTAGAACAGCAGCTTGGTTCAGCATCGGTAGACCCTCGTGTCCTTCCCCTTCCCCCGACCTCATTCTCGCACGTCCTGGAGTCGAAACTCAACTCCCCCTGAGAAACGGTCGAGCCCCGATGGATCTCGAGGCGGCGGTCTCGGAAGAACCGACTTTCCGGTGGGTCAAGATGAGCAGGGCGGGTGTCACGGTGACGTCCAGCACGAAAGCCAGGCCGATCGCAAACGCGGTCGTCAGACCCATGTAGCCGAGATTGGCCATCGAGGAGAATCCGAGCGCGGAGAAGCCCACGACTAATACGATCGAGGTGAAGAGCAGCGCTCTCCCGGTCGACTCCATCGTGAGCGAAACGGACCGTTCGGGGTCTCCCGTCAGCGCGAGATGCCTGCGAAATCCCGAGATGAAATGAATGCTGTCGTCGACGGCGAGGCCGATCGCGATACACGCTCCGAGAATCGTAAACATATCGAGTTCGATCCCGACGAGGACCATCAGTGCGAGAGCAGCCAGGATCGGAATCAGATTCGGCACCATGCTCACGAGACCCGCTCGCAGGCTTCCAATCAGGATCATCATGATTGGCGTGATCAGAACGAGGGCGAGCGAGTAGCTCTGAATCAGACTCTGGGAGCTTGCGGAAGCCACACGCGCGATCATTGCGACCGCCCCGGTGAGAGTGACCTCTGCCGTGTCGCCCATCGTGGCCACGATGCGGTGGCCGACCCGATCGATGAAGCGCTGCTTCTCGACGCCGTCTTCCCACCCGGTCAGGATGATCATGCGTCCCTTGCTGAACTCACTGTCGACGAGATCCTCGAGGTCATCCGCGCCGCTGTTCTCGAAGAGCAACAACTCTTGCGCCACGAGATCGGGATCCTGTGGAATCGCATAGAAGTCAGCTCGGTTCTCGTTGAGAGCCTGGTGGGTCTCCTTGAGAACGGACAGGACCGACCAGGTCCGCGTCACGAGCTCGCCTTCGGAGCGGAGCGTCTCCACGAGCTCCTCCATCCGCTCCATTCGCGCAAGGACTTCGATCTCGTGCAGGCCATTCACCCGACCCGTATCGATCACGACTTCGAGGGTTTGCATTCCGCCGAGTTCTCGATCCGTATAGTAGGTACCGACTCGCAGCCAGTGATCCTCGGGGAAGTAGCTCATGGGATCGGCGGAGTAGTCGAGGCGTGGCAACATCGCGAGAGAAGCCACCGCCAGCGCCAGCGCGGCTCCGATCAGCTTCTTGGGATGACGGATCGAGATCCTCGCACAGGCGGAGAGGAGCGGGTTTGCTCCTTCGATTCCCGATCGCGTGCGAGAGGCACTCAAGGGAAGAAGCGAGAGGCAGGCGGGCAGGAAGACGAGCGTATAGACGACCGTCACGGAGACCCCCATCGCACCCGTGATGCCCAATTGGTAGGCCTGCTCCATCTCCGCCGCGGCGAAGGAAACGAGGCCGGCGACAGTCGTGAGGGCAGTCATCAGAATCGGCAACCCGACGTGACGAAGAGCGGTGTCGAGCGCGGCCACCCGGTCATTGTCCGCTGCCAGTGCGCGGAAGAAGATCGTGAGCAGATGAACGACATAACCCACGCCGACAGCGAGCATGAAGGAGGGCAGGATCTGGGTTGGGAGACTGATCGGAAAACCGGCGAGCTGCGCGAGTCCGAGGGTCGAGATCAGCGAGAGAACGACGACGGAAGTCGCGAGGAGGAGGGCTGAGAGTCTTCGAAAGAGCACGATGATCATCACACCCACGAGCGAGAGTGCCCCTCCGAAGATCAACGGAATGTCCTCGGCCATCGAGCGGGTCAGGGCGAAGGCGACGAGGGGCTGTCCCGTCAGATGGATGACCGTGTCGTCGCGTCGATGGCGGTCGACGACCTCCATCAGGGCGCGAGTGAACTCGGCATTCTCCCGCGCGGTGAGGAATTCGCGTGGCGGGGCTTCGTCGACGTCTTCGAAGCCCGCGAACGCACCAACCGTGTCTTGGTCTGCCGGAGCGGTCGAGTACGCGAAGGATTTCACTTGGAGCGCGGTGACCCGACCGTCAATGGAAATGACGGAATCGATATACGAAGGCGTCGCGAGCACGCGCGCGCGGAACTCGGCGAGCTCGGCCGCGTCCCGGGGATGCTCTTCGAGCAGATCAGCCACGACGAGTTCGTCCCCTCGACCGTAGACCGAGCGAATGTTCACGAGGCTCGTCACCTCGTCGAGATGCGGAACCGAATCCTCGATGTCGCGGTGGAGCGTCTCGAGCCAGCGGAAGAACTCGAGATTGAAGACTTGCGGGGGCTCTACGACGACGAGGATCAGCTGGTCCCGGCCGAATTGATCGCGGAAGGCATTGTACGCGATCTTCGCCGGATCCTCGTCGAAGAGGTAGTCATCGGTCGACGTCTCGATCTCCATCAAGGGGATCCGCGTGCCGAGAGCTGCCGTACTCGCAAGGGTCAGAAGGATCCAGATCCAGCGGTAGCGCACGACCACGCCGGACCACCATCCGAATCCCTCTTCGATTCTTTCTCGAACATCTGCCACGAGCCGGGCACCTCGTGTGGAAGTTCAAGAGGTGTAGCAAGGCCCGGGGCCAATTGCGCGAGGACGCGACCTGCCACGTTAGGCATGACCTGCCCGTCGGAAGGATCAATATCCGTCTGAACACAAGTCTAGTGTCGTATTGGATTGGCCATGGCCGGTCAGGGTAGCTGCCTCGGGGGAGATCAGTCCGCTGGAGGAGGATCTTCGTCTGCGGACGGAAGCAGCGGCTCGAAGCGCGCCTTTTCGGTTGCCTTCATATAGGCATCCTGAGGGGTGACTATGCCCTCTTTCGCGAACGCGAAGAGGACATCGTCCATGGACTGCATTCCCTGGCTCTTTCCGGCTTGAATGATCTGGCTGAGCATGGGCGTGTTGCCGTCTCGAATGATGTTCGGGAGGCCCGGGGACTTCAGCAGGATCTCGTTCGCAGCAATTCGACCACCGGTATCCGCGCGCGGGAGCAGGAGTTGGGACACCACACCCGCAAGCGATTCAGAGAGGGACAAGCGAATCATGTTCTGTTCTTCCGCCGGGAAGGCATCGATGATCCGATCGATGGTCTTGGCTGCGTTGTTCGTGTGCAGAGTTCCAAACACGAGCATCCCCATCTCGGCGGCGGTGACTGCGAGACTGATCGTCTCCATCTCCCGCATCTCACCCACGAGAATCACGTCCGCGTCCTGACGGATTGCGGACTTGAGTGCCGGTTCGAATCCCTGCGTGTGCAGCCCCACTTCTCGATGAGAAAAGAGGCAGTTCCGATTCTGATGAACGAATTCGACCGGATCTTCGATCGTGACGACATGCCGGGAATAGGTCTTGTTGATCTTGTCGATGATCGCCGCGAGGGTCGTCGACTTTCCGGATCCCGTCGGACCGGTCACGAGCACGAGGCCCTCCTTCAGATCGGCGAGATCGCAGATCGCCTGTGACAGATTCAGATCTTCGAGTGAAATGATCTCCTCGGGAATGATCCGGAAGACGCAGGCAGCGCCCGTTTGTTGCACGAAATAGTTGGCACGGAAACGGGCCACTCCATCGAGACTGAACGCGAAGTCGAGATCTCCCGTCGTTTCGTACTCTTCCCAGCCCCGCGTCGAGGCCACTTCCTGCATCATCGCGCGCAGCGTCTCATTGCTTAGAACCGCCTGGCCCTCGATGATTCGAACCGTGCCCTTGGCGCGAAAGCGCGGCGGCTGTTCGGCGACCAGATGAAGATCGGAGCCGTCGTTCTGTTTGAGATGGACGAGTAACGGATCGATTTCGGCCACTGCGTTTCCTCTACTGAGAGTCCGAGTTCTCTCTGGCTACACGACGATCTTCATCCGGCGGTGAACCGCCAACGCCGACCCTCAGGTCCCGGCGGTGATCAATTTCTCTTCGTCGGCTAGGCCGAGCGCCACTTCGCGGGTGATCCTGCCTTCGGCGACGAGTTCGTTCAGGGATTGCTCGAGCAGGTACATGCCATGGGCCTTGCCGGTCTGCATCGACGAACGAATCTGGACGGTCTTCTCGTCTCGGATGAGATTTCCGATCGCTCGGTTGATCACCAGCAATTCGAGCGCGGGAATTCGAGCGCCGCCGTCTGCGGAGGGAACGAGGCGCTGGGAGATGACGGCGCGTAGCGACTCCGACAGCATCGCTCGCACCTGATCCTGCTCGTTCGACGGAAAGGCGCCGATCATGCGATTCACCGTCCGCACGGCATTCGCCGTATGCAACGTCGCGAGTACGAAATGGCCCGTCTCGGCTGCGGTCATCGCAAGACTGATCGTTTCCAGGTCGCGCAGCTCGCCGATCACGATGATGTCCGGATCCTCACGCAGGGCGCCACGAAGCGCGCGGGAGAAGCTCGCCGTGTGATGGCCTGCATGACGCTGATTGACGAGACAGCGCTTGGAGGGATGGATGATCTCGATCGGATCTTCGACGGTCAGGATATGGTCGTCACGATTCTCGTTGATGTGGTTCACCAGGGCCGCGAGAGTCGATGATTTTCCGCAGCCGGCGGGGCCCGTGATCAGGACCATGCCCTGATGAAAATCCGTGTATTTCTTCAGCTCATCGGGCAAGCCGAGTTCTTCGAGGGTCGGTGGCTTGTCTGAGATCGTACGGAAGACCACATCGAGCCCGCGTTGCTGTCGATAGGCGTTGGCTCGGAATCGACCGATCCCGGGAAGATCGAGACAGAAGTCGATTTCACCGTGGTCCTGCAGGACCCGCCGCTGCGCGGGCGTCAATGAAGAGGCGACCATCCGCTCGACGAGTTGGGGATCCACCGACTCCTCGGTCACGACCAGATCACCGTTCACGCGCTGTTTGAGGGGACCCCCCGCGTGGAAGTGGACATCGGAGGCCCTCGCCTGCACACCGGCGGAAAGCAGGGCCTCGAGCTTTTCCCGGTCCGGACCCCCGGGTTCGGGCATGGGCAATTCGAGCGACACCCAACCCTCGCCGACATCCGCAGGAGCGGCAGCCGGCGGGTTCACGACCGGAGCCGCGGGGGGGGCGGGCTGACTCGCGGAAGGCGTGGGCGAAACCTTCGCGGGTGGGGCGGCGGGCGCTGGTTCGGTGGGAGCGACGACGGAAACCGCCGGCTCGGCCGCCCCTTCCGGAGGCGCCGCAACGTGGGACTCCGGCGCGATATGCAACTGATCGACGTCCCGGGACGTCATGGGTACCGCGGTCGTGGCCGCGTGTTCCGCGGCAGCATGGAACGCTTCGGGGGATACGGAAGGTTCTTTTGCCGCGGCGACGCGTTCCGGTGAGGGAGGCGATGTAGCTTGTGAGGCGGCGGCCTTCCTGGCGCGATGCTTTTCGACCAGATCCTTCTGGACCTTCTGGAGCTTGCCGACCTGCTCGCGGTCGAGGAGACCCATCTGCAGAAAGACCCGCACGAGTCGCGGATTTCCGGAAGAGACGCTCTCAGCAACGGCTCTGTCGACCTCGTCCGAGGTCAACATCTTGAGCTGGATCGCCAGGCGCCCCACCAGCGGTATCGGCTTTTTTTCGGACATCTCGCTGTCCCCATCGGCACGCCCGAACGTCGCCCTGAGTCTCGGGCCGCCGCTTTTGTGACCCCAGCCGGGACAGAACCCACCTAGACGCGGGAAGCGCCAATCCCCACTCGTCCGTGCGGGGACTGGGCTAAGGTCGCGCCCGCCTCGCCGCCCCGTGCGCCATCGATCTCGGAGATCCCCCGTGTCCGGCCAACCCACCGATCCGACTCTCGCCGCCAAACAGACCCCTGCCCCGACCCTGGACGGGGCCGTGCGCCGCCACCTGCGAGGCCTCGCTCACCCCCTCAAACCGATCATCTTCATCGGCGAGGGCGGAATCAGCCCAGCCGTGCTGAAGGCCCTCGATGAGGCCCTAACGAGCCACGAACTCGTCAAGATCCGCATGCGCCAGCCGGAGAACAAGAAGGAGGCCGCCCAGCAGTTGGCCGAGGCGAGCTCGGCCGCGCTCTGCGGGGTGGTCGGGCACACGGTGGTTCTCTACCGGCCCCACCCGGAAGAGCCGAAGATCGAATTGCCGGGATGCGGGTAGGCCAGCCCCGGCTGCTGGGATTCGAAAACGCTGAATCTCACACCCCCCGGCCATCTCACTCGCCAGGCGAACGGCGAAGATTCCGTCCCCTCGGCGCCCTCCCCGAGCGTGATAGTGTGTCGTGATGGAACCCACCTCCCATCGCGTCCAAGGCAGCCACGACCTCGACCTCCATGTGCTGGAGTGGAGCCATGAGGGCGTCACTCTCGTTCTCCTACACGGCCACGGAAACGAAGCCCATCTGTGGGA
>JAPYTP010000036.1:22083-38418 GCA_029941885.1 Myxococcota bacterium | reverse complement strand
CGACCAGGCGCAGCCGCTCGACCAGGCGCAGCCGCTCGACCAGGCGCAGCCGCTCGACCAGGCGCAGCCGCTCACCGCCGAGCCCTCGATCCCGCCCTCGGACGCCGGAATCCCCAACGACGACCTGCTATCGGAACCATTCACGGACGTTTCTCCCCTCCCCGTCTCTCGACCGGTAGATCGCAACTTGGCCCTCGACGCCGTGGCGAGAGACACGGATTCGACGATTCTCGCGGCGCCGGACGACCCGGACGCGATGACGTCTCCGGATTTCGAGGAACCGCGCGCGAACCTGATGGACTTCGACGACCTGACCGTGCATTCCCCCTCCGCGGACATCGACAGCGACTCGGCGTCTGCACCGAGCCCCGATCCCTTCGGCGCCGACGTGAGATCCGGAAACGAGACGATCGTCCAGGATCTCGACGTGAGCCTCGATGCTCCCACAGATCCCTTCGCTCCGGCGGTCCCCTTCGCTCCGGCGGTCCCCTTCGCCCCGGAGGTCCCCTTCGCCCCGGAGGTCCCCAACCCCGCCCCTGCGGACTCCCATCGTGACCTCGAAACCGCCCGAAACACCGACGAAACGATCGTCCAGGTCCAGGAGGCTCCAAATCCCTTGGATTTCGGCCCCTCCAGCGTCGGCTCCGATGACCTCGATTTCGCTTTCGACGTCTCGGAGCGGGTCGTGGCCGCCAACCGCGTCGATCCCCTCGATGAGTCCTTCTCGGCGCTGATGGACATTTCCGAATCCCAGATTCTCGGGGCCCCAGCGCCAGAAGCCGAGTCTGCAGCGGAGACCATCATCGCGGGCTACGACGTCTCGACAAGCGACCTCGTCACCGCCGATTTTTCCTTCTCGAAGTCCGGCTCACCAGAGCCTTCACTCGAACCCGAGCCGATCCCCGAGCCCGAACCACTCGACGTGTTGCCCGAGCTCCCGGTCAGCCGCGCCCCGTACACCGCACACACTCCCGATGGGCTGGACGCTCCCATCATCGGAAGCACCGAACTATTCGATGGATTGGACACGGGCATGCCCCTCGAAGAGATCGAGAGTCAGACGGAATTCGCTGCCACCGGTGATCTGGATGCCCGCGAAGACCTGCTCGAGTCCACGTTCGGCGCATCCCTGCACGGGGGTGATTCCTTCTCCCAACCGACCCACATCCTAGAGGCGAGTCCCCAGCCCGATATCGCGCCCACCCCGGATGCCGTGACCGTGGCCGATTCGGCCGTCGGCCCGGATGACGATTTCGCGATCGGCGAAAGCGTCGTCGAGTCGGACACCTCGCAAGAGGATCGCCGGATCCCGAATCTATCGCCCGTCATGGAGCAACGAATCCAGGAGACCCTCGAAAAGGTTGCCTGGGAAGCCTTCTCGGATCTCTCCGAGTCGATCGTCAAGCAGGTCATGGGTCGCGTGGAGAAAATCGCCTGGGAGGTCATCCCCGAGATGGCAGAGACCCTCGTGCGCGAGGAGATCCGCAAGATGAAGGGCGAGGACGACTGAGCCCGCCCGTCGCTGGGCTGCGATAGACTGCTGGGTCGTCTTATCGTGCCGCCCCGTCGGAGCCTGTTCGAGCCGTGCCCGCCTCCTCCAATACCGTCCCCGTCCCGCCGATCGCCGATTGGTCCGATCTCCTGGATCTCGCGCTCGCCGAGGATATCGGCCCCGGCGATCTCACCAGCGCCCTCGTCGTCGACGCGGATCGCGTCGGACGCGCACGAATCGAAGCCCGCCAGGAATTGGCCGTCTGCGGTCTACGGATCGCCGGCGAGGTATTCCGACGAGTCGACGAAGACCTCGATGTGGAAGCGATCCCAGGCATCGAAGACGGCGTCGTCGCTGCGTCCGGGCAGCCGCTGCTGCGCATCCACGGCCGTTATGCATCGATACTGACCGCCGAGCGGACGGCCCTGAACTTCCTCGGTCGGCTATGTGGGATTGCCACCCAGGGTCGAAAGCTCGTCGATTCGGTCTCCGATCTCGCGACGGACCTTGTGGACACCCGCAAGACGACGCCCGGCTGGCGGATTCTCGAAAAATACGCCGTCGCGATCGGCGGCGGGCTGAATCACCGAATCGGTCTCTTCGACGCGCTGCTCGTCAAGGACAACCATATCGCCGCCGCTGGAAGCTTCGATGCTGCGGTCGAGCGCGCGGTCACGAAGGCACCTTCAGGGGTTGCGGTCCAGGTCGAGGTCGAGTCCGAGGCAATGGCCGACCGCGCTGTCGAACTCGGTTGCCGATTTCTGCTCCTCGACAATCTCGACCCTGCGACGATCCGGCGGATCGTCGAACGCCATGCCCCGGAAATCGTCCTCGAGGCCTCGGGCGGAATCGGCCGGGGGAATGTCCGCGACTACGCGGAGACCGGCGTTGCTCGAATCTCGATGGGCGCCCTCACCCATTCGGCCATCTCCGCGGACGTGGCCCTCGAAGTGGATCTTCTTCCCCCCGAAGGCGCCTCGCCGAGGGCGGGCGCAGACTCGGTAGCGCGATGAGCGCGGTGGGTCGCGGAGCGTCGGCGATTCTCACCACGCTCCGGGAGCAGAGGGGGACGGCTCTCTCGGGCGAGATGCTGTCCGCCATGCTCGGAGTCAGTCGTGCACAGGTCTGGAAACACGTGGGCACGCTCCGGAAACGCGGCTATGAGATCGATGGGGAGCCCGGCGGTGGCTATCGACTCGGGGAACTGCCCGACCGGCTCTATGCTGAGGAGGTCCAGTACGGGCTCCGCACGGAATGGCTGGCCCGAAGCTATGAACACCTCGAGGAGACCGACTCGACGAATCGGGTCGCCTTCGACCGCGGCCGCGAGGGCGCACCAGCGGGCACGGTCATCGTCGCGGAGAGCCAGACCGCAGGCCGTGGGCGTCTCGGTCGGCAGTTCTTCTCTCCCCCCCACCAGAACGTCTATACCTCGATCCTGCTCCGGCCAACGGGCACGATTTCCGATACGCCGACGCTGATCCTCGGCGCGGCGGTCGCCGTCGCCGAAACGGTGGCGGAGTTCGTCGGAGACGAGTCGGCGATCGAGATCAAATGGCCGAACGACGTGCTCATCCGTCGCCGGAAGACCTCGGGCATCCTGATGGAGAGCAGCGCGGAAGGCACACGAATCGCCTTCGCCGTGCTCGGAATCGGAGTCAACCTGAACGTCGATCGCGGGACCTTCCCGGACGAATTCCGGCCACACGCGACCAGCCTCTCGAGCGAGCTCGGCGCGCCGATCGATCGAATCGCCTTCACCCGGACGCTCTTCGAGCGCCTGGAGACCCAGCTGACACTCCATTCGCAGGGCGGGTTCGACGCCGTTCGACCCCGTTTCGAATCCTTCTTCCGGATGACCGGCGAGCCGATCGGCGTCGAGGAGATCGGTGGGCAGAGAATCGACGGAATCGCTCTGGGCATCGCTCCAGGGGGCGCCCTGGAGGTCGAAATCGCTGAGGGTCCTCGGCGGGGAGAGGTCATGCTCGTGATGGCTGGGGACGTCACGCTGGCGAAGCCCTCCCAGGGCGCGCGATGATCCGCGCGCTTCTCGAATTCCCTGGCGGCCAGATCGCGAGCTCCTTGGGACCCATTCCGCGCCCGTCAGGGCTCGTCTCCAACTCGCGGAGGAAGAATTGAATTGAGCGCCCCCGTCCTACTCGTGATCGACGTCGGAAACACCAACGTGTCACTCGGCATCTTCGACTACGACGACTCTGCTGACGGGGCCGAGGCCAGACTCGCGCAGCATTGGCGCGTCTCGACCCACCAAGAGCAGACTTCCGACGAGCTCGTGATCTCGCTGTCGGCGCTCTTCGCAGCGGAGAATCGCCGGATCAATGAGATCACGGACGTGATCCTCTCGAGCGTCGTCCCGCCAGTCGTTCCCATCTGGGAGCGCGTGTCCACCAAGCTCTTCGGCCGCCTGCCGCAGATCGTCGGGCCCGGCATGAGAACCGGGATGCCCGTCCGCTACGAGAACCCTCACGAGGTCGGCGCCGACCGGATCGTCAATGCCGTCGCGGCCTACGAGCTCTTCGGGGGACCGATCATCGCGGTCGACTTCGGAACTGCGACCACCTTCGACTGCATCTCGGGGCTAGGTGAGTACCTCGGTGGCGTCATCTGCCCGGGAATCCACATTTCGATGGAAGCGCTCTTCGAGCGCGCCTCGAAGCTCCACCGAGTCGAGATCGCTCGACCCAAGTCCGTGATCGGGCGAACGACCACTGGCGCTCTGCAATCGGGACTGCTCTACGGGTACGCTGGCCTGGTCGACTCGATGGTCGGACGGATTCGCGAGGAGCTCGGTGCCGATTCCAAGGTGATCGCCACCGGAGGGCTGGCGCGGCGGATCGCGCAGGAGTCGAAGGCGATCGAGCAGGTCGCGCCCTTCCTCACGCTGGACGGACTACGAATCCTCTTCGAGAAGAATCGCTCCGATCGGGATTGATCCCCCTGCACGCGGGTCTCGGGCGGCCCGTGGCCGACTGCGACGCTCTGCCGTGGCCGCGAACACCCAGGGATCAAGTCGCGTTGTTGCACGGCCGATGCACTCTGCGGGAACTATCACCGCGGTGCCGATCAAGACACGTACTCTCGCCCCATCGCGGCTTTTTCACTACGCACTGACTCGTCGGCGAGGGTGACAGGAGAAGACGCGCGTTGTCCAACGACTCCACCGAAAAGCAGAAGATCAAGCTCAAGCTCTCCGCTCAGGCCGAGAAATACGCCCGTCGCGACGCGCCGATCGAGGTACGCCAGATGGCGGCGCGCGGCGCGCTGCCCATCGAGCCGATCCAGCTCGCGACCGTGCTTTTCGTACTTGCAAACGATCCCGATGCCAGCGTCAAGGACACTGCCCGTCGGAGCCTCGAGGAGCTGCCCTCGGCCGTACTCTCGACCGTGCTCAGCGGCCCGACGCACCCCTCCCTCCTCTCGTTCCTCGCGCGCGTCCACGAGCAAAACGAGGAGTGGTGCGAGACTCTCGCGCTGAATAATGAGACCGACGATGACACGATCGCTTGGCTCGCCACGCTGCCACATAGCCGGGTCGTCGATATCATCAGTCAGAATCAGGAACGCATGATGCGGACCGAAGCGATCGTCGACGCACTCGGGGCCAATCCCCTGACCGGGCGCGCGGTGATCGAACGCATCCTCACTTTCCTTGGACTCGAAGAGCGCGAGGCGACCGACGACAACGATGACATTCTCGACGAGGCCGAGGCCGAAGCGGCCGTTCTCGAAATGCTCGGGGAGGAAATGGGCAATGTCGCCAGGCTCCTCACCCAGGAGGGCGCCGACAAGGTCGAAGACGAGGTCGTCGAAGGGAGTCTCTATTCGGCGGTTCAAAACATGTCCGTGATGCAGAAGGTCAAGCTCGCGCGAATGGGTGGCAAGGAAGCCCGCTCCATGTTGATCAGGGACCGCAATCGAATCGTCTCCGCTTCGGTGCTCGGAAGCCCCAAGCTGAGCGAGACCGAAGTGATCGCCTTCGCCCAGAATCGCTCGATCGGAGAAGAGCTGCTTCGGATCATCGCGAGCAATCGCGACTGGACCAAGAACTATCAGGTCAAGCTGGCGATCGTCACGAATCCGAAAACCCCCCAGCCGACCGCCATCAATTTCATCAACCACGTCCAGGACAAGGATCTGCGGATGCTGATGAAGAGCAAGGACGTCTCGAGCAACATCAGTGCACAAGCTCGACGAATACTGACCAAGAAGGGGAAGATCTGATGTCCGACGTCAACGCGCGAATCCTGCTCTGGGGCATCGCCGGAAGCGGAAAGACCACGACCCTGCAGACGATCCGCGCGAAGCTCCGTACCGACCTTCGTGGCGAGTTGCGCCATGAGCCGACTCGGCTCGATCCAAGTGTCCACTACGAAGTGCTCCAGATCAGCCTCGGCGAGGTGGGCGGTGTTGCGACGCAGATCGAACTCATCGGCGTCCCCGGTGCCGATGATCAGTCCATGACCCGCAAACAACTGCTCGACGAGATCGACGGGATCGTGCTCGTACTGGACTGCTCCAGCGAGAGGATCAATGCGAATTGCGCTGCGATCGATGAGCTGCGGAGCTCGCTCGAAGCGTATGGTCGTCGTCTCGATTCGTTCCCCGTCGTGCTTCAATACAATAAGCGGGACATCGCCGATCCCTTCGCCATCGAAGATCTGCACCGCCGCATCGGCCTCGAAGAGGCCGCCGTCTTCGAGACGATCGCGACGACGGGCCACGGCGTGCTCGCCACGCTCACGACGATCTCCAAGAATGTCGTTCGGTCGCGGAAGGCCGTCCGCCCGGAGAGCGATCCCGCTCCCGCGGTGCCCACGGACGTCCCCGAAGAAATCGAAGTCTCTGAGATCGAGGTCGACGAGTTCCCCACGAAGGAGGTCGAGTTCCTCGAAGTCGAACCCGCCGAGGACCTGAACGCCTCGTCCCATGAAATTCTCGAGGCCGCGATTCTCGCCGAGGGCGAGGCCGCGGACTACGAAGATCCGGCTGAGGACCTCGACCTCGTTTCCGATGACGACCCCGAATGGGAGGTCGACGCCGGCGAGACCTCGAAGCCCGAGATGTCGCTCGGCGGAGAGTTGCGGATCGTATCCGCAGGACAAGCGACCGTCGAAACGGACGGTCACCTGCGCCTCCCGCTCGTGCTCGGAGATGAATCCGGACAAACTCGCAGCGTCGTGCTCTCGCTCAAGCTCGACGCCCTCGTCGGGGACGGTACCGACTGATGCGTCGGCGGCTCGGTATTTGGGGGGCAACCGACGAGTCCCTGCGACTCCTGCGCCTGCTGGCGGGCAATCCCAACGTCGAGGTCACACGAATCTTCGATAATGACGTTGGAGCATCGCTCGAGCGCGCGCGCGGACTCGGAACGGCACTCGCCCATCACATCGCGCCGCTACTCGTCGACGATGCCGCTGCGTTTTTCGCCGAGCAGGATTTCGATGCGATCGTCGACTCGTCCGGCGATTTCGCAAATCACGCCCCCTCTGGACCCCGCTCCGCGCTCCAGGTCGTCACCCCGCTCACCGCCCGACTGCTATGGGGATACGGCGTCGCGCCCCGCGACCGCAAGGCCGAGCTCCTCCAGGCTCTTCACGAGGTCGTCGAATCCGTGGACCTGACGGTCGAGGCCGACGAACTCTTCGAGCGGATGCTCGAAATCGCTGTCGGTGTGACCGGTGCCGAAGGCGGCAGCCTGATGCTGGTCGACAGCGCTGACAACGTGCTCCGGATTCGAGTCGCCCAGGGCGTAGAACCCGAGTTGTGGCCCAAGATCCGGGTCGCGATCGGCCAGGGCATTTCGGGAAAGGTGGCTGCCGAGGGGCGCCCGATCCATCTCCGCGGCCGCGCCGATGGTCGCGACTACGATCTGGTTCGCGATCGCGTCGACGTGGAGTCTGCGCTCTGTGTCCCGTTGATCCATCACGGAAAGGTCCTGGGCGTGCTCAACGTCCATCATTCCCGACTTGCCGATCAATTCTCCGACGAGGACCTCCAGTTCATGGAGCAACTCGCGGGCCTCGATGCCCAGATCATCGCCCGTGCCCAGGAGCACGAAAAACTCCGCACTCAGGCGGCGCGCTATGACGCGATTCGTGAGGTTCAGCGTGTCTTGCGCGGTTCCGCGATCCTCTCGGACCGCCTGCAAGAATTCTGTCGATTCATCTCCGAGCGTGCGGGCAAGGGCATCGCCCATCTCTATCTCCGCGAGGCGGATGGCGGATTGCGCATGATGGCAACGTCGCTCGCCGGCGGTGGGTTCGGGGGCGAGTATCGACTCGAGCCCGGAGCGGGCGTCGATGGAGACGCGATTCGCAACCAACGCACCGCGGTCCTGCGCCACGAAAATGGCCGAATCGGCTACGCGGCCATTCCCCTGATCGCCGGCTCCCAACTCATCGGTCTGCTCACGATCCAGGCGGGTGCCGCGGGAAAACAGAGCCGGAGTACCCTCGAGAGCTGGCAGGAGATCGCTTCCGCGGCGGCCGACGCGATCGCCTCGACGAATCGCGAAGCCCGCCTGGCCACTCAGGCCGAACGAATCAACGCGATCAACGAAACATCGATCCGAATGCTCTCCTGCGCGGAGCCGAACGAAGTGGCTCGCCTGGCAACCTCTTCGGCGGCGATGATCCTCGAGGCGGACCACGCGATCCTGCGACTCCAGGATCCGACGACTCGCCGCTATTCCATCCGCTCCTATTTCGGCGCGGCCGATGGTGCGGCCCAGGAGTCGCTATTCCGACTCGACAAGGCGGTCACGGTCGATTCGATTCGCCGGCGTGCCCCCCACCTGATCCAGGACGCCAGCCTCGATCCGAAGTTCGGTGAGTTCGTCGACGAGATGCGCTCTGTGCTCACCGCACCCTTGAAACGCAACGGCGACGTGGTCGGCTCGATCTCCGTCTACGACAAGGTTGCCCTCGACCGTTTCTTCGCCAGTCGATTCGCCGACGAGGACCTTCAGATCTTCGGCCGATTCGTCGCCTACGTGGAACGTGCCCTCGACCACGCGCTCACCCAACGCGAGAACCAGCAGCACCGGAACTTCGACGAGGAGACGGGACTGCCGAACGAGAGCTATCTGAGCAAGCGCCTGAGCGAAGAGGTGGCACGTGCCGCCGGTCGCGAAAACGCCCTCGCCGTCTGCGTCTGCAAACTCGAGAATCGCGACGAGATCACCGCCGAAGCGGGAGTCTCGCATGTGGGTCGCGTGATCCGATGCCTCGCAGAATCGCTCCAGACGAATCTACGCGAGTTCGACGTCCTGGCTCGAATCGACCGTGACGAATTTGCCGTGCTGATGCCCGAGCCGGGCCGGACACCGGGGGAGCGCGTGTTCGAGCTGGCGCGCGCGGTCGCCGACGTGGTTTCGAAGAACGAAGCGCTGAATCAACCGATTCGCGTGGGACTCGCTTTCGGCTACGGCGTGCATCCAGTAGACGGAGCGGATCGCGAATCCCTTCTGGGTCACGCCCGGGAGCCTCGCATCCGCATGGTCTAGCCGAAGGGTCCGTCTTCGAATGCCCTAGCGCGCTGCCTCGGCAAAGAACGGAACATCCTTCGACAGCGACGCCTCTGCCGGCGGCTCATTCATCGGCTCGATCAGAAAATAGTCGCGCGCCCAGTATCCGAGGTCGTCGTCCAACGATGATCTGCGTAGGGGGCATGGTAGATCGAGGTGCCGGGACCGATGCGCCGCGTCTCCCCATCGACGGTCCACTCCGCCTCCCCGGAGATCACGTGATAGGCCCCCGGCGAGGCGTGACTGTGATAGGGGTAGAGCGCGCGGGAACCCAGCATCAATTGGCCGAAGCCGATTCCCTCGCGCCGAAACACCGCGCGGTTGCGCAAGACACGGTCGATCCGATCGACCGCCTCCGGTAGCTGCTCGACCGCCTCGGACCCGTTGTATCCGAGTGCATCCTTCAGCTCGACCCAGGGAATCTCGTGGGAGTGGGTGACGCGGTACGCAACGCGGTCACCGCCCGTCGAGGCACAGCCGACGAGCATGAGGAGCACCCCGAGATCCATCAGCCAGAAGAGTCCACTCGCGTATTTCGACATTCCTGCAGTTTCGCCAGCCGCGCTCAGAATGCAAAACGGTAGAGCGAGCGACGTGGGCCCCACGAAGGCGATGCGCGGCCCAAAAAAAGGGGCAACCGTCACCGGTTGCCCCTGATCAGTCATGGATCGGACGGAACCTACTTTCGGTAGGCCTCGATCAGGACATCCGAGGTCTCGGGCCGCATGATGCGCGGATCCGGACGCTCGCCCTGCTGCAGCATCGAGCGAACCTTGGTGCCCGAAATCCCGAAGGGCTTCTCGTCCGGGTGGCGTTCAGTCAAGTCGACTCGACCGAGGCTCTCGTAGAACGCGGCAAATCCGACCTTGCAGGGCTGGATGCTGAGCTCCCCCGGAAGCGCATCGAAGATCTCATGGGCATCGAAGTCGCCCCAGATCGCCTCGCCGTCCTCGAAGGGTGCATCGGCGTGCTTGCGGCCGATGACGATGTCCGAGAAGCCGTAGTTCTGTCGATAGACGCCGTGCATGATGGCCTCCGAGGGACCCCCGTAGAACATCTTGATGTCGAGCCCGATCAGCTCGAAGATATCCGAGATGTCGTAGCCGGCCTCGTCCCAGATCGCCTGATCCTTGTCGCCCTCACCGAGCAGCCCCTCGCTGTGCAGTCGGCGATAGCAGAGCATGCGTGTGGCGGCGGGGACGTCGTCGCCCTTCAACTCGCCCATGAGCGGATTCAACACCGCGCCAGCGAAGAGGCCCTCCGAGGTCAGCTGCTCCACGCCGTAGACGAGTGCATACTCGTGAGCGCGATGCAGCGGGTTGCGCGTCTGGAAGGCCAGCGCGCGCTCCCACTTCCGATCGCGAATGAACGCGCGCGTCATGAGCGGCGAGAGCATGTACTCTCCGTAGCTCTTGTTCGCCCGCTGCGGGAGAGCGCGGATCGAGCCGCCGATCAGCTTCGTGCGATCGTCGTTGTCGACGATGCGGCCGCCGGGATGGTCGACGCGCTCGGTGCCATAGACGCTCTTCAGGTATCTCGCCTTGTCCCAGTCGAAGACCTCGAGGTCATCGAGGATGGCGACGATATCGCCCTCTTCCGTCCTGATCGAGCAGGCCCCACCGGCCTCGAGCGATGCCGCCTCGGCATCGGTGATCGGCAGCGAGATCGGGATCGTCCAGGCGTAGCGCCCACCTTCGGAGAGCACGACCTTCTCATCGAGTGAAAGCTCGAAAGCCTCCTTCTTCATGGGGCCCGTCAGCGGGGACAACGCTCCATCCGCGATACGATGGACCGTCGAAAGATCGGCGGCGGTCACGCGGATCGAGGGAAGAGCCTCGGCCTCGGATAGGAATGCGGCCTGATCCTTGAAGGAGACGATGCGGTCGACCAGTTCGGTCAGCCCACCATGTACTGGGACGAGATCTTGATTCGGTTGGCTCATCGGGCGGAGTTCCTCTTTTTCCATTGTCGCTGTCTGCGATGCCGTCGTCCCGGGATCGGAACGCGGAGGTCGATTCGAAGTCAGTTATCCGCCCCGTCGACGCCCCGGGTCCGAAGACCCCGGGAGGGGAGACGAAGCGAAATGCTCGATTCATTCTTTCGTTCATGGCCCGAGAATCCAGCGCATCAGCGCCACTTCATCCGAGCTACCAGACCGGGAATTCGCACCAGCCCGACGAGACCAAGACCCGTTCGTCCTTCCCATCGTAGCGCCGCACCACGAGGCGCCGGCGACCATTGCTGGTTTGCACGAAGGCGACGAATTTCCCGTCCGGCGAGACGGTGGGCATCCGCTCTTCGGTGCCCCCGGGGCCGATCGGCACCCTCGAAGTGCCATCGAGCCGCATTCGCCGCAGTCGATAGCCCGCTGTCGACGGAGATGCAAACACGATCCATTGGCCGTCGGGGGTGAGCGTCGGCTCCCGGCCCTTGGTCAGCCTCAGTTCCTGACCTCCGAGGGCGAGGGAGCGAATCGCGATCGAGGACTCGAACGCGGTGGGCCCATTCTGGCGAGGCCGGGGACGGACCTGCTCGTAGACGATTCGATCGCCCTCGGGCAGCACGCGAAGCGACCCGGGCGGGACCCGCTCCGCCAACTGGCGGCCAACCCGGCCCGCCGCAACGAGCCGGTGAACCGTGTTCGCGGAGGAGCCGAGACTCTTCAAACGCTCGATCTGGTGGACGAGGACCCGTCCCCGCGCATCATAGTCCCCCCTCGAATGTTCGTGGGGCCCGACGGTCACCGGACTGAGATCCCTTCGCTCGAGGTGGTATTCGTAGAGCTGCGCCTTCCCCGCCCGATGGGCCGAGGCGATCAGGAGTCGCTTCCGGTCCGGTGACCACGCCAGCGGCATCGAATCGAGTGGCGCCGCATCGATCCGCTCGAGCTGCCCCGTACGGGGCCACAGGAGCATCAGCCGCCCGGGGTATTTCGCGAGCTGCGGCCGGAGGGGGACGGGCTCGTCCCCGCGCAGGCGGGCTCGGATCTGCAGCTCCTCCATGCGCGCGGGATCCACCTTGCTGGAAGGTTGCGGCGGAAGTTCCCCGGCCTTGGCAAAGATCCCTGCTCGCTTCTGACCTGCCTTGTCGGGCCAATGCAAGAAGGCGATCGGGCGCTCTGGAAGCGCTTCATTGCCGAGACGCCCCGCAACACAAGCCGTGGACCCCCAACACAGCACCAACCCGAGAACCACGAGGCATTTGCGTGCCGATCGGGACTCAGCCGCGATCACGATGCCGCTTCCAACCGACGGCCTCGAAATCGCCCCGCGGCCGTCTCGATCGGCTCGAAGACTCCGACTTCGCTCACCCGGTCTGCCAGGAGCGAGACCACGATCTGATCGGCGCGGGGGAAGGGAAAGAGCGGGTGGGAGGCGAAGGCGAGGTCGTCCGGCGAGAGGTAACAGCCCTGGCCAAAATGCGAGTGATAGATCGCGGACACACTCTCTTCCCGCGCCGCTGCCTCCTCGATCGCTCGAAGGTATTCGATCTCCGACATGTAGTAGGCGTGGCGTGCGTCGCGCGGAAAAGCCTCGGAATCGGAAACGTGCATCTTGGTCATGATATTCGTCACCCGCACGACGCGGAGCAGGCGTTCGGTCTCGTTCCCCATGATGAGCCCACAACATTCCTCGGGTGCGACGTCGAGGGCGTGCCGACAGATCTCGTGAAGAAGATCGCTCGGAATCAATCGCCTCTCGAGCTCGGGGTCCAGGTCGACGCGTTCGGACACGATCTCCGTCCCAGCCCATCCGTCTGTGGGCCTTGGTCCTGTCATGGGGGGTTCGACCTGTGGGGAGTCTAATCGAGCCTCGGAATCGACGCGAATGCGTCCCGAGAGTCCGCCTAGATCTGATAGTCCATGCCGTCGGGCAGATCGCGTTGAACCGAATGGCGAACGGCCTCCCGGCAGATATCCGAGACCGCGATTTCGCCCAGCGATTTCGCGATCCGATTCGACAGATCGCCCCACAGAAAATCGGGGCGATGAACCGAGTCGCGCCAGGAATCCGCGCTGGAATCGTTCATCGTAGCGAGCGGGCCCTCGATCGCCTCGATGACCTCTCGAAGGCTCATCTTTTCGGGCGACCGAGTCAAGACGTACCCACCCCCCGGCCCCCGCTTGCCCACGACCAGACCCGCGCGGCGCAGGTCCTGGAAGATCTGCTCGAGGAACCGGAAGGGGATTCCCTGGCGCTCACCGATGATCCGCACCCGCACGGGTTCCCCCGCGCCGTTGTAGGCCAGATCGAAGATCCCGCAGAGGGCATAGCGTGCACGGCGTGAGAGACGCATCGAGCCGACAAGGATGCACAACGCTCATGCCGCGCGCCAATCGCCGTTCGGATTCCTGCGCCGCATCCACTTGCCCCATCCGCGCTACGCCGCCATCCTTGCCGCGCTTCGAGACTCCCGGCCCATCTCTGGAGGAAAGCGATCTGCTGCTGCGACTCGATCAGCTCGAGAAGCGAATCGGCGACCGGGTGCTCTTTCGGGAGGCCACGGCAGTCGTTCGTGCGGGCGACCGCATCGGAATCGTCGGTCCGAACGGCGCGGGCAAGACCACGCTGCTCAAGGCCCTCATCGGGGACGAGCCTCACGACGGAGGACGGATCCACCGTGCACGGGGGATCCGGCTGGGCTTGCTGCGTCAGGAGATCGATCCGGGCGCGCGCCACAGCGTGCGCGAAGAAGCGCGGACAGCCCTCGCCGAGCTCGACGCCCTCGAGGACGACCTTCGAACCCTCGAACGGAAAATGAGCGAGAGAGGCGCCGCGGGAGAGTTGCTGCCCGCCTCCCTCACCGAACGCTACGACGAGATCAGCCATCGCTTCGCCCAGGGCGGCGGCTTCGAGCGACACGCTCGCGTCGCCGAAATTCTGGCCGGTCTGGGATTCGACGATGAGAGGGCGGATCGGGCCCTGGCGACGTTCAGTGGCGGCTGGCTCATGCGCGTCGAACTCGCCAAGTTGCTGCTGGGCCAACCCGAGATCCTGCTGCTCGACGAGCCGACGAACCATCTCGACCTGCCCTCGATCCAGTTCTTCGAGGCGACGCTGGAACGCTTTCCCGGCGCCGTGCTGGTCGTGTCACACGATCGAACCTTCCTGCGACGCCAGGCCAACCGGATCATCGAACTCGACGGCCACGGCGGTTTCTTACTCTACGAGGGCGGCTACGACAGCTACCTGCAGCAGCGCGACCAACGCCGCGAAGAGCTGATTGCCCGCAAAGCCAATCAAGATCGGATGATCGCCGAAAAGGAGCGCTTCATCGAACGCTTCCGCGCCAAGGCCACCAAGGCGCGCCAGGCCCAGAGCCGGGTCAAGGCCCTCGATAAGATAGAACGCATCGAACTCGAGCCCGACCGGCGACGGGCCATCCGCTTGCGAATTCCCACCCCCGCGCGATCCGGGGATCGGGTGCTCACGCTCCAGGATCTCCACAAGAGATACAGCGACGAGTCGGTCTACGAAGGAATCGATTTTCACCTGCAGCGCGGCGAACGGGTCGCCCTCGCCGGCCCGAACGGCGCAGGCAAATCGACCCTGTTGCGAATCGCCGCGGGCGTGATCCCCTTCGACTCGGGCGAACGCACACTCGGCCACAACGTCGACGTCGCGTTCTTCGCGCAACACCAACTCGAATCCCTGCAACCCGAATCGAGCGTGCTCGAAGAGGTCGCGCGCGAGGCCCGGACCGACGAGCTGCCGCGCCTGCGTGGTCTGCTCGGGGCCCTCCTCTTCAGCGGTGACGATGTCGACAAGAAGATCTCCGTCCTCTCCGGCGGCGAGAAGACCCGGGTTGCCCTGGCAAAGCTTCTGCTTCGTCCAGCGAATCTGCTGATCCTCGATGAGCCGACGAATCATCTCGACATCGAGGCGTGCGAAGTCCTCGAAGCGGCATTCAGCGAATTCGAAGGAACGCTGCTCTTCGTTTCCCATGACCGATCCTTCATCAACGCGCTCGCCACCCGGGTCGTCGAAGTCGAGGGCGGGCATCTGGAAGAGCACCTCGGCAACTACGATGCGTATCTCGAACGCAAGGCTCGGACAGCCGGAAGCGGCCCACGGACAGGATCTGCGTCGAGCCCGATGACTCTCGCGGGCCCATCGGTCTCGACGAAGACCCGGCTTTCGAGCGCTGACTCGAACCTCGACAAGCAGGCCCGGATCCGGCAGCGCGAGCGCCGAAAGAGCCGCGACCGCATTGCCCGAAGGATCGAGAAGCTCGAAGACCGGATCGCTGTCGAGGAGGAGCGCAAGCGGGGGATCACCGCTCGGCATGCGGATCCAGAGGTGTACCAGGATCACGAGCGCATCGCGTCCGTTCAGGCCGAGGAGGCCGAACTCGACGCCACGATCGAGTCCCTCTACTCCGAATGGGAAGCCCTCTCCGAAGAAATGACTGCGCTCGGGGAGGTGGACTGACCCCCTCCCTACCGTCAGAGGGGGTTACTGGCTCCGGCTCGAGATCTCTTCCGCGAGTCCCGACGGGCCGCGGACGTACCCTTGCCCGGGTCGATCCTGAACGAAATTCGCGCGCGATCTGCATCGACCGACAGAAGTCGCACCTCGAGTCTGTCACCCGGCGCATAGCGTGCACCGGATTCTTCTCCGACGAGCGCACCGGCCGCCTCGTCGATCTCCCAACGGCCCGCGAGTTCGCGCATCGGCACGAGGCCGCTCACCGCGGGCGATTCCAATCGGACGAAGAGGCCGTATTCCGTCGCCCCCGTGACCTCCGCGCGGAATCGCTCTCCCCCGCGTGGCGCCATCAGCGCGCAGCCCGCGAGGGCCTCGGCGTCCCTTTCCGCCTCGGTCGCGACGCGCTCGCGCCCGGATAACCAGAGCCCCAGCCGCAGTAGGCGTTCGGCCTCCCGCTTCTCGGGGTCCTCACTCGCAGGTTCTCCGCGCACCAACTGGCGCAGGGCGCGATGGACTTCCAGGTCCGCATAGCGGCGGATCGGCGACGTGAAATGCAGGTAGTGGTCGAAACGAAGGGCGTAGTGCCCCCCCGACTCGGCCTCGTAGCGCGCTTGACTCATCGCACGCAGCGCCGCCATGTGCACACGCTCCTGGGAGGGTTGCCCGCGAATCGCATCGAGGGCTCCGGCGAGCACGCCCGGCTCGTCGAGAGGACCGCTGATCTCGATTCCCAATTCTTCCAACAGGCGGACGAGATCCTCGAGCTTATGGGGGGGAGGCGGCGGGTGAACGCGGTGAATCGTCGATCGGTCCGCCCGCACGAGGGCACGAGCCACCGCGCAGTTCGCCGCCAGCATGGCTTCCTCGAT
>JAPYTP010000036.1:0-22073 GCA_029941885.1 Myxococcota bacterium | reverse complement strand
ATCAAGAAATGAGCCCGATTTCGCGTGCGGACGCGTGCGTCGACAGGACGCCCCGCCGCGTCCGTCACGATCTCGACGTCGGGCAGATCGAGGGCCAGTGCTCCTGCCTCGTTTCGCGTGCGCTCGAAGTCCGTCGCGATCCGATCGAGGCAGCCCAACGATGCCCCCCACTCCGGACGCCCGTCACCCTCTTCGACCGGCGCCGCGAGCCAGGCCGCCGCATCCTCGTAGGCAAGCCGTGCACGACTCCGAATCACGGCCTCGTGGAAGAGCGAATCGAGCACCGCGCCCCCGGCACCGATTCGCATCTCGACGACCATCGCCAAGCGATCGACCCCGGGTCGAAGGGAGCAGAGATCACTCGAGAGACGCTCGGGCAACATCGGGATCGAGCGATCGGGAAAATAGAAGCTATTGCCTCGGCGGCGCGCTTCGGCGTCGATGAATCCGCCGATCGCGACGAAGTGGCTGACGTCGGCAATCGCAACCCAGAGGCGACGCGACCAGGACGGTGGGCGCCTCGCGGGTGCTCGCGGTTCGCTGGTTTCGATCCGCATGACGGGATCCGCCGCCCTGTCCTCGGCAAAAACCGCATCGTCGTGGTCTCGCGCCGAAGCGGGATCGATCGTGATGAAGGGCAGGTGCCGCAGGTCCACGCGTCCACGGAGCCCCTCTTCCGTGAGTTCCTCCCCGATCGCTTCAGCTTCGAGCCTTGCCCGACGCGAAAAGCCTTCCGGCAGTCGGTGTTTCCAGGCGATCGCCCGGTGATCCGAATCCGGCTCGCCCGCCGGCCCGAGCACCTCGACCACCCGGACCGGGAATCCCGAGCGTCGGCCCGCACCACCAGACCGACCGGACCGCTTGTCCCGGCCGTGACCTCCGCCGCGTTTTTCGGTGGGCGAACCCGGGCCCTTCTCGAGCGGAGCGACGACGACTCTGTCCCCCTCTTTGGCCCCCTTCGAATCCTTCTCGAAGAGCCGTAGCTCCGGTGCCTCGAGACCCCCGAAAGGAGTCAATTCGAAGGGACCGACATCACCGCGGGGTCGCCGAACCCGACACACCCAACTCGCCCGCGCGGTCTCGATCACCCGCATCAGTTGGCCACGATGGGTCGCCTCGGGCGGGATCGATTCAAACGCAATTCGAGAGCCGACTTCGACCGGCTCCCCCAGACATTCGACCTCCCAGCGGACGCCCTCGCGATCTTCGACCTCGAGCCGCTGCCCCGCGCTGCCCGGGGCGTCGGCTTCGCGGACGATCGCCTCGCGATCTCGGCGGCCTTTCGATTGCGTCGCCCGGTTTCCGGACCGACCGGCGCGCGCCGCCCGCGGTCCAGCACGCGAGGCGCCCCGATCTCGTCGGCCCTTTTTCGCGACACGCGACTGACCTCCGACCCGCCTCGCGGGCCGTCCCTTTCCCCGACCGCCTGTGCCACTCCGTTTCGCCAAACATCACCTCGCCCATTTTCGGTTTGACTGAAACACGGTCCCACCGTACCCTGCGGCGCGCTGCCCGGGTGGCGGAATTGGTAGACGCGCTGGAC
Organism: Myxococcota bacterium; assembly: GCA_029941885.1. Lineage (GTDB taxonomy): Bacteria > Myxococcota_A > UBA9160 > UBA9160 > UBA4427 > UBA4427. Next base: position 20,530 of record JAPYTP010000036.1, on the reverse strand, counting down.
TCAGAATCCAGTGTCCGCAAGGACGTGCTGGTTCGACTCCAGTTCCGGGCACCATTATTTCTACAATTCTTCATTTCGACGGAGAAACCTTCGTCGGATCAGATCACGATCCATGCGTCGTCTCGGTCGGCTTGGTGACAGACTAGCTGTTCAGCCACGCGTGTGACTGGCAGGGTCGAGAAGGGGTTCCGGCGTTGTTTCTGCCGCGGCTCTTTCACGTTGTGGCCCACCGGTCACGTTGTGGCCCACCGGTCACGTTGTGGCCCACCGGTCACGTCGAGGGTCCGCCGGCTGAATCTCGTAACGGGGAGTGGACGCTTCCGGCTATAGTCGCGGCATGGGTGATGAATCGATCCTATTCGAGGTGGACGAGAGCGGTGTGGCTCTGATCACGCTGAACCGGCCGGAGAAGATGAACGCGTGCTCGGGTGATCTGCTGAAGGGCCTCGCGACGGCGTATACGCGTTGCGACGAGGACGACGAGATCCGCGCGGTCGTGGTGACCGGTGCCGGTCGGGCGTTCTGCGCCGGCGCCGATATGACCGACGCCGCAAATACCTTCGACGTCTCTGGAAGCGGCGGGTTCGACGACTTCAGCGCCGCCGGTTGCGCGGTCCCCGCCTTCAAAATCCGAAAACTCGTGATCGCCGCGGTCAATGGACATGCGATTGGGCTGGGGCTGACGCTTGCGATGCAATGCGACATTCGCTTCTTCGCAGTCGAAGGAAAATATGGAATCGTGCAGGTTCGTCGTGGTGTGATGGGCGACGCCTATTCGCATTGGACGATGGTCCGTCTGGTTGGATTGGCGAAGGCGGCGGAGATCATGCTGACGGGCCGAACCTTCCAGGGCGAAGAGATCGAGCGCCTGGGGATCGCGAGTCGGGTGCTTCCCGCGGAAGAGGTCCTGCCGGCAGCACTGGCGCTGGCGCGAGACACGGCGATCAACGCGGCGCCCCTCTCGATCGCCGTTTCGAAGAAGCTTCTCTGGGAGTCCTCGGAACTCACCCCGGAGCAGGTCGAGCACCGGGAGACCGAACTCCACAAACACATCATGTCTCGTCCGGATGCGATCGAAGGCCCGGTCGCCCACGTCGAACGACGCGCGCCCGATTGGAGTCTCCGCGTCGGCCGGGACTGGCCGGAGTGGCCCTCGGACTGAGGCAGGTCTCGACTCGACCCGAGCGCCGTTCGGGAGGCTCAGATCGCGTCGCTCAGGCCTCGAACGAAGAGGGGCTCGATTCCCAGCGTCTCCGCGTCGGCCCGCATCATTGAGGCCGCCGGACGATCCGTCCGCGCGCCCATCCCCGCCGCCATCTCGAGGAGCGGCTCGAGCAGGCGCCCGTCGCTCGAACTGTTCAGAAACACGTCGCCACGAGACAGGACCCAATGTACGGCTCGCGCGAACGCATCCAGATCGTGAATCGGTTCATACCAGCTGAATTTCGGTCCATCGTCTCCCTGCCACCGCCGGCGAGCGACCGACTTGATCGTCTGCAGCGCTACGCCCCGCGACCGGCAGACCTCCGCGAGCGTCTCGAAATCTGCCGCGTAGTCGGGCTGCGCCATCATCGAAAAATTGTAGGGAACGAGAACCGATGCAAACTCGAACTCCTCGAGACTGCGAAGGTGCATCGCCGGAGCGAAGGTCCCGTGCCCGGTCACCCCGAGAAACCGCGTCAGTCCCTCGTCGCGCGCCCGAACCAGGGCTTCGACGGCCCCGCCCGGCGCCATCGCCGCCCGCCAACCCGCTTCGTCCGTCAGGTTGTGTAGCTGGATCGAGTCGACATGATCGACGCCCATTCGCTCGAGAGACTTTTCGAGGCTCGCGCGCGCCGCCTCCCCCTCACGTTCGTGTGTCTTCGTTGCGAGGAAGACCTCGGATCGGCGTCCCGCAAGCCAGCCCGCCAGGTTCAGCTCGGAGTCGCCGTAGCTGATCGCGGTGTCGATGTGGTTCACTCCATAGCGTTCGAGAGTATCGAGGGTGGACTCGACCCGAGCGGGCTTCATCCCCGCCAACGCCGCAGCTCCAAAGAGGACGCGGGTGCTTTCGAATCCGGTCCGACCGAAGGCTTGGGTGAAAATCATGAGCGAAGTCTAGCGGGCACCCGATCGAGGCACGGGAAAGACCTCTTTTCTTATTGAATTCGAACAATTATGGCGTTTTTCGAGACTTCTCAGGAATCTGGTGTCGCGCCGACGGGAATCGCTGCCCCCGGTTGACCCGAAGATCCCGGGGCTTACGTTGCGCGCACCCCGAGAGCCGCTGCGCCTCGGGTTCGCCGACGGCTCGCCCGCCGCGCTGATCCGAAGAATCGAGGAGTTCCGTGTCCGACCACGAAGAACACGACGATGAGCCCACGCGAGACGAGACCCGCATTCGCACGAGCGAAGTTGCCTCGCTCGTCATCGAGGTCCCGGGTGCCGAGATCCTCGAGATTCCGGCAATCCTCCCGGTTCTCCCGGTTCGCGATGTGGTCGTGTATCCGGGGGTGACGATGCCCCTGGCCATCGGCCGGAAGCGTTCCCTGGCTGCGCTCGGGGAAGCGGGCCAGAACGGATACCTGCTCGTTGTCTCCCAGCGCAATCCGCTCACCGAGAATCCCGGGCTGGAGGACCTCTACGAGGTCGGCACGATCGTCCGGGTGTTGCGCATCATCGACGCCCGGCGCGCGGGCCAGCAGGCGTTGGTCGTCGGCCTCGCGCGTGCCGCGATGACGCGCACCGTCGCCTGGGAACCCACCCTGCGCGTTCAGGTCCAACCGCTCGTGGAATCCGACCACGAGTCGCCCACGCTCGAAGCCACATGGCGACGCGTCGTGATGCTGGCCCAGCGAATCGTCGAGCTGCGTGAGGATATGCCCGACGAATGGAAGGCATTCATCCAGGGGATTCCGACGCCCGGAATCCTGGCCGACCTGGTCGCCTCGAATATCGCCCTTTCACCGCGGCAGAAAATCGAGTTGCTCGAGGAACCCGACCCCGAGACGAGGCTGGCGTTGGTCGAAAGCCACCTCGAGAAGGAGGTCACGATCGCCGAGACCCAGCGGAGTCTGACCGACGAAGCCGGCAGCGAGACCGACCCGAAGAGACGCGAGCGAATGCTTCGTCAGCGCATGCGTGAGATCCAGAACGAGATCGGCGAGACCGATGCCGGCGCGAGGGAGGTCGACGAGCTCCGCGAAAAACTCGATGCCCTCGAGCTGCCCGAAGAGGCCGAGCTCCTCGCGGATCGTGAGCTCCGTCGGCTTTCCTCGCTGCCCCAACACGCCCCCGATCGCCACCTGATCCGCACCTATCTCGACTGGATGGTCGATCTCCCCTGGAACACCCTCACCGACGACGACCTCGACCTTCATCAAGCCCGCGAAATCCTCGACGCCGACCACCACGGACTCGCTCAGGTGAAAGACCGCATCCTCGAGTTCCTGTCCGTCCGCAAGCTCGCCCCCGACGCCCAAGCGCCGATTCTCTGCTTCGTCGGTCCCCCCGGCGTCGGCAAGACCTCCCTCGGTCGTTCGATCGCGCGCTGTATGGGCCGCAACTTCACCCGCGCTTCCCTTGGCGGCGTCCGAGACGAGGCCGAGATTCGAGGCCACCGCCGGACCTATGTCGGCTCGATGCCGGGACGTATCCTGCAGAGTCTGAAGCGGGCCGGTTCGAAGAACCCGGTCTTCCTGCTCGACGAGATCGACAAGGTCGGTTCGGACTACCGCGGGGACCCCTCTTCCGCTCTGCTCGAGGTGCTCGATCCCGAGCAGAACCATGCCTTCTCGGACCACTACATCGAGGCGCCCTTCGACCTGTCCCGAGTCCTCTTCATCTCCACCGCGAACACGCTCTCGACGATCCCCCCTGCGCTACTCGACCGGATGGAGGTCATCGAACTCTCGGGCTACACCGAGCGCGAAAAGCTCGTGATCGCCCAGGAATTCCTGGTTCCCCGGCAGCTGGAGGCCCATGGTCTCGAGGCCGGTCAGGTCAGCGTCTCCAAGGAGGCACTCGACAAGGTCGTCGTCGAATACACCCGGGAGGCCGGCGTCCGTAATCTCGAACGCAATATCGCGACCCTGATGCGAAAGTGCGCCCGAAGAATTTCTGAAGACCGCGAGGCGATCATCTCGGTCGATCCCGACTTCGTTTCGGAATCCCTCGGTGCACCGCCCCACCTCTCCGAGGTCGCGGAACAGACGACCATGCCCGGAGTCGCGGTTGGCCTCGCTGTCACCGCTCACGGAGGCGACATCCTCTTCATCGAAGCCGCGGGCAATCGGGGCGGCAAGGGCATTCGGCTGCGCCTCACGGGTCAGCTCGGGGATGTCATGCGCGAATCGGCGGAGGCCGCCCTGTCCTGGGTTCGCGCCCACGCCGAACATCTCGGGCTCGAGGACGATGCATTGGCCCCCGGCGAGATCCATCTGCACGTGCCAGCGGGCGCGGTGCCCAAGGACGGCCCTTCCGCGGGCGTCGCATTGGTTACGGCTCTGGTCTCGCTGCTCTCCAATCGGACCGCGAAGAGCAATGTGGCGATGACCGGTGAGATCTCACTGCGCGGCCGGGTGCTCCCCGTCGGCGGAATCAAGGGCAAGCTGCTGGCCGCGACTCGCGCGGGAATCGACACCGTCGTGATCCCCAAACGAAACGAGAAGGACCTCGTCGAGGTCCCTGACGAAGTCAAGGAGTCGCTGGGAATCCATCTCGTGGAGACGATCGACGAAGCGCTCGCCCTGACCCTCGGCGCGACCTCCTCCGCCGCGACACCCACAACACCCACAACACCCACATCGGCCTGAGCCCGCCCGAGACTGCTAACATGCGCGCGTTGAGAGTCGCCCTCGTACACGACTGGCTGACTGGCTATCGGGGGGGAGAGCGCGTTCTCCACCACTTGGCGCGCCGCTATCCGGACGCGGATCTCTACACCCTGATCCACGAACGCGGCAGCGTGCCGGCCGAGATCGAATCGCGCCGAATCTTCACCAGTCCCGTGGATCGGATCCCGGGGCGCGCCAACCACTACCGCAAGCTGCTCCCGCTCTTCCCCTGGGCAATTCGGCAGTTCGACCTCCGTGACTACGACCTGGTGCTGTCGACGAGCCACGCGGTCGCGAAGAGCGTGCGTATCCCAGAAGGCGTTGCCCATGTCGACTACTGCTTCACCCCGATGCGCTACGTCTGGGACCAGGTCGATTCCTACCTCGGCAGGGGCATTCGGCGGCGAATCGCCAGCCCGATGGTCCACGGGTTGCGCCGATTCGACGTGAATACCAGTGGCGAAGATTCCGTCACTCGATTCATTGCGATCTCCACCGACGTCGCCGAGCGCATCCGCCGTCACTACGGCCGCTCCGCCCGGGTCGTCCCGCCTCCGATCGACATCGATTGGCTCGAACCCGCGGACGGTCCCGCCGAGGACTACTACCTGCTTGTCGGCGGCTTCGTTCCCTACAAGCGCGAGGATCTGGCGATCGAAGCCTTCCGGAGGCTGTCCCGGCGGCTGGTGATCGCGGGGGACGGGCCGATGCGAGCACGACTCGAGCGGCGGGCCCCCGCGAATGTCGAATTCACCGGACGCGTCGACGATGCCACGCTGGCGAACCTCTACCGCGGATGCCGTGCGCTCCTCTATCCCCAACACGAGGATTTCGGTCTGGCCGCCGTAGAGGCACAGGCGGCGGGACGGCCCGTCATCGGATTCGCCGCGGGCGGGATCCTCGATACCGTTCGCCCACTCCGAGACGACGAGCCGGAGACAGCGAGCGCGACCGATGCCACCGGCGTCTTTTTCGACGAGCAAACGCCCGCGGCCCTGAGCGAGGCGATCGAGCGTTTCGAAAAAAGAGAGAACGCCTTCGATCCCAGCTCACTCAGGCGCTCGGCGGAGCGCTTCTCACCGGCTCGCTTCGACGAGGCGCTCGACCGTGAGATCGAAACGGCCATGGGGATGGGGATGGACCGTTGACCGAGCCCGGACAGAGAATCCCGATGGTCGACCTCGCCGCACAGCACGCGGAGATCAAGACCGAACTCCTGACTGGATTCGCGTCGATCCTCGACTCCGGACGATTCGTACTCGGCGACCCCGTCGAATCGTTCGAGTCCGATCTCGCGAAGCTCTGCGAGGTTCGCCACGGCCTGTCGTGCAATTCGGGGACCGACGCACTGTGGCTCGCTCTGCGCGGGCTCGAGATCGGCGAAGGCGATGCGGTGCTCTGTCCCGCCTATTCCTTCTTCGCGACCGCCGCAACGATCGTGCGCGCCGGAGCGTCTCCGATATTCTGCGATATCGACCCAGCCACGCTGAATCTCGACCCGGAAGATGCGATTCGGCGTGTGCAGAGCACCCCGAATCTACGCGCAGTCGTGAGCGTCGACCTCTTCGGACGGGCCTGCAATCTCTCGGGGCTCGCGGAGCTGTGTCGGGATCGGGGACTGCCGATCATCCAGGATGCCGCCCAATCGATTGGCGCGATCGACGCGTACGGAAAGAAGGTCGGCGAGCGAACGCGGATCGCATGTTTCAGCTTCTACCCGACCAAGAACCTCGGTGCGCTCGGAGATGCCGGCGGGATCGTCACGGGGGATGGCGCCCTGCGAGACCGGATCGCCCGTCTTCGCGTGCACGGTGAGTCCGAACCGGGAGTCTTCAGCGATCTCGGGATCAATTCTCGCATGGATGCGCTCCAGGCGGTCGCGCTCTCGGTCAAGCTCCGTCATCTCGAGCGTTGGACACGTGCTCGGCGACTGCTCGCTCTTCGCTATGACGCCCTCTTCGCCGAGCGAGGGGCGACACCTGGCAGCGAGAATATTTCCGACGGTCGACTGCGGCTTCAGACCCCGGTCGCAGAAATCGAGCCGGCCCGCCATACCTATCATCGTTACGTGGTGCGCGTCGACGCCGACAAACGGGCCGACCTGATCCGCGCGCTCGATGACGACGGGATCGCGAGCGAGATCTACTACCGCAGGGGCCTCCACGAGCAACCGGCTCTCGAAACCCATCGTCCACAGACACCCCTGCCCGAGACCGAGCGCGCCTGTCGAGAGACGCTCGCTCTCCCGCTCTACCCGGAACTCAGCGTCGATGGCGTCGAGCGCGTCGTCGGCTCCGTGACTCGCATCCTCGACGAAAATTCGAGCTGACGGACTGCGCTTCGACCGGATGATCCCCGGAGCGAACCGTTCCGTTCGCTCACGGCCTCCGCGCCGATCTCCCCTTGGAGCGGCGCAGCACGTCCCCACGACGTCGGCGGACCTAGTAGGCCGTGTGATCCCGCCCGCCGCGGACGAGCGTCATCAAGAGAATGCGCAGGTCGAGCCAGAAAGACCATTCCTGGATGTAGTAGAGATCGTGTTCGACCCGCTCATGGATCGAGGTATCCCCTCGCCATCCGTGTACTTGGGCCCAACCGGTCATGCCTGCACGAACCTTGTGCCGCAGCATATAGCCCGGGATCTCTCGACGGAACTCCTCGATATACGAGGGCTGTTCCGGACGCGGTCCCACCAGGCTCATATCCCCGCGCAGAACGTTGATCAGCTGGGGCAGCTCATCGAGGCTACGCGAACGAAGCCAGCCCCCGACCGTCGTTCGGCGAGAATCGCCCTCGGTCGTCCAGCCGGGACCCGCGGCGTCCGCATCCGGACGCATCGATCTGAACTTGAGCATGTCGAAGACGCGTCCGTCGTGTCCCATTCGCGCTTGACGATAAAAAATCGGGCGCCCCGAGCTCGCGAGGACAGCGAGCGAGATGAGCCCGAGCAGCGGTGACAGGGCGAGCAGCAGGCTCGCGCTCGCTACGAAATCGAAACTTCGCTTGCCAAGCGCGGCCCACCCGAAGAGCGCCGTCTCCTGCAGACCGATCACCGGGATGCCGTCGAGACTTTCGACGGTGCTCCGCAGGCTGAAGCCATGCCTCAGATCCGGGACGATCTTGACGTTGACGACCTCATCGGCGAGTTCCGCCGCGACCTTCTCGAAGCGCTCCGATTCGTGACGCGAGAGCGCGATGATCACCTGATCGACGCGCTGCCCTCGCAGGATGCTCTTCAGATCGGCGAAACCGCCGATGATCGGCGCGCCCGAGACCATGCCGCCAACAGCTCCGTCGGCCACGACCCCGATCATCCGCATCCCGGCATCCGGTCGTCCCGCGATTCTCGTGACCACCGATTCGGCAAGCGGCCCGGATCCGATGAGCAACACGAAGCGAAGATTGAACCCTCGTCGCCGCGCGCGCCGCAGCCCGAAGCGAATCGCCGACCGAAGCGAGACGACCAGCGTCGGTGCAAGGATGGCGAAAAGGCCGAGCACGCCGCGCGAATAAGAATAGTTGCGCGCGAAGAATGTGAGCGCCGCGAGCAGCAGGACGCTCATCATGCTCGCTCGAATCACCGCCGAAGCCTCGCCCAGCGCCGAGTCGATGCGACGGGTTTCGTAGAGACCGTGCGACCGAAAGAGCACCAGGTAGAGCGGCGCGATCACCGCGAGTGCGTAGAGGTAGGGTTCGGGCGCCGGCACGCCGAGAGGCACGGGCAGCCCGCTCTCGAAGCGCAGGACATAGGCTCCCAGCCAGGCTGCGGAGACCAGTGTGATATCCGCGACAGCCAGGAGTGTTCGGAAGACTTCGCTATATCGATAGAGCATCAGTTCCGGCCCCCGACCCGGGCGGAGAGAGTGACAGATCCGCGCTCGGATCGCTGGCTCTCACCGCAATTCCAGGACGAGAGCGTTAAGTCCGGCTCGCTCGACCGAGTGGATCGGGAGGAGCCAATCCCCGAGACCCGCCGCGAGTCCTCGATGATCCTGAAGGCGAGCCTCGTCGATCACGACCCAGCCCGCCCCGCATCGCCTCAGGAATTTCTCGATCTCGCCGTCGTTGCCTGATGGAAGCGGGACGTAATCCGCTCCCGAGTAATAGGCGACGCGAAGTTTCTGAGCCGCCACGGACACGTCGCCCACCCCATGATCGCGCAACCATTCTGCCGCGAGGCGAACCGGCTCGCGCTCGAGCCGTCGTACACGCAGATCCCGAGCTCCCCAGATCCCGACCAGCACCACGACGAGCAACAGGCAGATCGCGGTCGGGGACTTCAATCGGCCGGCCCGCTCCACATTTCCCCCGGCGAAGCGGTCGATGAATTCGACACAGAGAGCCCGCCAGCCTATCGCGGCATAGGCACAGATCGGAAGAAGCGGCGCGAGTGCGTGGCGGCGAGCCACATAGCCGGCACCCCAGAAGAGCAGCACCAGCAGCCCGCTATAGAGGAAGACCGGAAGCGCGACCGTCGCCTCCCGCATCGACCGACGCCGTGAACGGATCAACCACACGCCGGCCACCGCGAACAGGGCGACCTCGTACCGAAGGGCTGCAAGCGACGTTCGCGCCACCTGCAGACTGGCGTCGGCAAGACCAGCAACGGTCCTTGTCGGACGAAACGCGCCACCTCCGCCGGCCCGCTCCGAAGAGCGCGGCAGCGCGATCGGCTGGGCCTGGCCGAGTCCGATCGCCGCGGCACCGCGATGGGCCTCGAGCTGGATCTCGGCCTTCCCTGTGATGAGGGCACCCAGAGATTTCTTTCGCGTGAGACTCCATTGTCCCGATTGCTCAGTGATCGATCCGACCAGCGGCGCCATCACGAGACCCGCCACCAGAAAGAGTCCCGCCATCGCAACGAGAGTCCTCTTACGATCGGCCTTGTTCACAGAGGCGCGGACCAAAAGTAGGAGCGCGCAAGCGACCAGCAGCCCCACCCCTTCTGGACGCACCAGATAAGCGAGCCCCGCCGCGAGCCCGCACCCGAGCGCCCGCGAAAGGCGGGGCTTCTCGATGGTCGCGGCCAGGGCTGCGAACCCGAGCAGGTAGAGGCCCGCATAGAGTCCGTCGCTCATGACGTCGCTCGAAAAATCGACCGCCCAAGGATGCAGGGCAACGATCCACGCGGCCAGCCACGCGAGGTCGCGGTCGAACGCCCGACGGACGAAGAGAAAGATCCCGAGAACCGACATCAACCCGCCGGCAATCGAGACGACGATCGCGGCGTCCTCGAAGTCCATCGGCACCCGTGCCACGAGCGCAATCAACGCGGGGTAGAGCGGATGAAACGGATGAGCGAGCACCTCGGCCCATCGCCCGGCCTCGATCGCTCGCGCCATTCCGAGGAAGACGGGTCCATCGTTGAAGAGCACGACGGTGTTCGACCACGCGACCGCGCGAACCGCAGCGGCCACGACGAGGATCGCGAGCAGGCCGAGCCCGTCGCGCCTGCACTCGGCGCTGCCGCCTGGGGTCTCCGTCACTACCGAACGCACGACCCCGGTCAGCTCGCCTCGAGTGCGTCGGCCTCGACTGCGGCGGCCAGGTCGTTCAGGAATTCCGGCATCGCAGACACCACGCGGCTCCAATTCGGAATCTGCGGCGAGCCCATCGGGTCGCGTACGAAATCGAGGCCGGCCGCCCGAAGCGCACCCGAGAAGGTTTCGACCGCGACTTCCTCTTCATGCCGATCGAAGATCAGCCCGTTCAACTTCGCGTCGTCGCTATAGCGCGCGATCGCGTCCTGGGCCGTACGGACATAGGCCGCGATCATCGTATTCAGGAAGCCAGAGTCGAACTCGACCCCGTAGCTCGCAAGATTCCGAATCAGCGACGCCGCGATATCCCGCACCATTCTGTGGAGTCCCACGTTCGCATCGTGCTCCGAAAGATCCTGATGTTTGTGATCGTAGTTCTCGACCAGCTCCACCTGACAGATCCGTTTCAACGAACAGTTCCGGTAGACTTCGGCCAGGACCCCGACCTCGAGTCCCCAGTCCGCGGGAATTCGATTGGCCCGAACGAGTTCTATCGTCATCGAACACTCGCCCGCAAGCGGGTATCGAAATGACTCGAGGTAGTCCAGCAAGGGCACCGGACCCAGGACGGATTTCATCGCCCTCATCAACGGGGTCATGAAGAGACGGGTGACGCGTCCGTGCATCCGGTCCGAGACACGACTGTAGTAGCCCTTCGCGAACTCGTAGCTCATATTGGGGTTCGCGGTTGGAAACACGAGTCGTGCCAGCAGCGCTCGGTCGTAGTCGAGGATGTCGCAGTCGTGGGTTGCGACGACGCGTGCGCGATGAGTCGCCAGGACGTAGCCGTAGGCGATCCAATTGGCCCGCCCCTTGCCGTCCGCGCCGGGGTCGAGTCCCTCGCTTCGGAGTCGCGCGAAGAGAGCCTGGATCCGCGGCCCCTGGTTCCAGATCACCGTCGCGGGTCCGCCGTCGCGGCATCGAACGGAGTCGAAGAGCGACCGCATCTCCTGGAAATGGTGGAAATCCGATTCGCCGGAGAGGCTGAGTACACATTGTGTCAGGTAGGGGACCTGAGAGAGTTCCTCCACGATCCGTTTGAGTGCCGGTCCGTGGATCTCCGAGTACAGAGAAGGCAGGACCAGAGCCACGGGTCGCTCTTCGGTGTGGCGGACGAGTTCTCGCTCCAGGCGCCCGAGGTCGGGCTCACCCAGTCGGTGCAGCGAGGTGATGACCCCAGTCTGATGGAAATCCGCCATGGCCGGGACATTCGCACTCGCCCCCTTTGGGTGTCAAGCACCTGCCTCACGGGCCACTGAAGCCGATTCATGAGTGATTCTAAGGGGTTCTCAATAGAGCCCAACCGGCTCGAGGGCGGGTTCGATGGCCTCCTCGAGCAGGCGCACCGCCTCGGGGTCGATCTCGTAGAACTCGATCCCGACCTCCTGGGTAATCGGGTCCGTGTCCGTCGCCCAGACGACCTTTCCCGTCGCGACCACGGTGTGATCTCCGACGTTGAAGGTCACCCGCAGCACCTCGCCGAGATTGATCTCGACACCGACCGCTTCGAAGCTGATGCCCCCGGTCGACAGGTTCTTGGAGACCGCCTGTCGGTCGGGTTGATCCACCTCGGCGAAGGAGATGACCTGGTCCGTTCCAACACGGTGGTATTTCCGGCGCTCCGCCCAATCGACCTGTCCCATGGCGCGTATCGCTCCCTCGCCACTCCCGAATCGGGGTGCGCAGGGGGGTTGTTCGGCGTGGTGGGCACATGTCTTGAGGGAGCGAGCCAGGGGGTGGGCTCTGGCAGCCCGGGATCCGGACCCCTGCGTTCAGAAGAGGTCGAGTTGCCGATCCTCGACCCCGCGAATCTCGAGCCCCTTCAGGACGAGACCGGTTCGGCGAACGCTGCGTCCCTCCAGGTCGATTCGATCCAACAACTCCTGGGCCGCCCGGGCGAGGTCCGCAGCCAACCCGACGGGGGCCATCAGAGTGCAGCTACGGGTCATCGTGCGTCCGTCCATCCCGGTCAGCTGCACCGCAATCCGGCCGGCGCTGAGCCCGTCGCGCCGCAACGCACCCTCGAGACTCTCCGCCAGCCGTACGACACTGGCGACGAGCCCGAGCCGATCCGCGATCGGGCCCGCGAGCGTCTCCTCCCGGGACAGGGTATCGGGATGTCGTTTCACCCGAAGCGGCTTCGGATCCTCTCCACAAGCGAGCAGCCAGAGCGAGCGGCCGTGATTGCCGAACAGCACCTCGAGCCGCTCGAGTCCGAGCTCACGCAGACCCGGTACATCGACGGCGCCGATCTCCGCCAGGCGTGCGGCCGTCTTGGGGCCCACTCCCGGCAGGCGATCGAGAGGCTGTCCCATCAGATAGGACTCGAAATCATCGGCACCGATCACTCGCGAACCGAAGGCTCCTGCATCCTCGGCTGCCAGGCGTGCAGCAAACCGGGCCGGAGCGATCCCGACCCGCAGCAGCAGACCCGTTCTTTCCATGACCCGTGCCTCGAGACGCCCAGCCAGATCGAGGGCCTCAACGCGATTCCGAGGGGCTCGCATGTAGAAGCCGGCCAGCCCCTCGACCTCGACCGCTTCGATCTCCTCTCGCACGGCGGCGCGCAACACGCCCGAAAGCTCGCGTGCACGCGGGACGTCCGTCCGTACCCAGCACGCACCCGGTGCCCGATCGAGCGCTTCCGCCAACCCCATTCCGTCCACGATCCCCAACTTGCGCAGGTCCACGCTCGCCGAGACGACCTTGCCTCGCTTGGACGGATCACCTCCCACCAGAACCGGCCGGTGCGCCATCGACGAGTCCGCTTGCCGAGCCACCTGGACGTGGAACTCCGGCACCTCCGCGTAGCCGACCGGGTTTCGCCCACCTCGCGCCAACATCAGGGGGCGGGCTCGAGAACGAGACGCTCGGCGTTCTCTTCTTCGATCACGAATCGATTCGTCGCGAAGAGGCCCAGACGTGACGAGGCCCAGCGCGTGATCCCGTCGGTGGAATGCGGGTGGCCGGGATGCTCGTTCTGTCCCGGCGCCAGGCTGCTCAGCAGCCGGTCGGGGGCGCCGAGATCCATCGCCACGCGATAGAGCGCCGCGCGCTCGACGTCGAAATGGAGGCCCGGGCGGTGACGTGCGAACGCGAGGGTCTGGGCACTGCCCGGGACCGCGAGACTTCGGATGCCCTCGAAGGCCGCCGCCCCACCCCGCCCGAGAGAGGTGAAGCGCATGCGATGGAGTTCGCCCCAGGCCCATCGCTCCCGGGTCGGGCCGAGGCGGTGGTTCAGGCTCACCCAGGCCGAACGCAGACTCGCTCGTGCGGCTTTCGTGACGCGTTCTTCGTCGGTCCAGCCCCCTGCCCGCCGCAATTTCGCCGCCCGCGAGACGAGACGTTCGATCGCGATCTGGGGCCGAACGTGGGGAGTTCGTAGATAGCGATCGAACAACTGCACACCGAAAGGCTCGCGAAGCAGACCCTTGAGCAGGTGTTCGATCACCAGGTGATAGGCCGCCGCGCCAGCACTCTCCGTCTGCATCCCTCCATCCCAGCGTTCGAGCAGCATGGCGATCTCCTCGGCCTCCGCGGGAAGCGGGCCAGCACGGCGGGCCATTCCGACGATCGCGGCCACGACCCGGGGGGCCCGTTGGGCTCGATTATCCTGGAGGACCTCCGCGGCCGCCCGGAGGTCGAGCCTCCCCTTCGCGGTCCGGCGTTCGAGCGCGACGTCGAGGCGAGCCGCCCGATTTCCGGGTCGCCAGAGCCATTCGATCTGGTTGAGCCCGCCGCCGCCCGTCCAGGGCTGATCGAGGGCCCTGACCCAGGGACGACGACCCTCACCCAGAGCCTCACCCGGAAGGGCCTGGATCGAAACGGGTTCTCGCCAGTCAAAGCTCCGCAATCGGCCCTGGACCGGAACCAGACCGGTCGGGAGAGGGCGACTCGGAAGCCAACCCGCGACCTGGACGCCGCCGACCCCCGTCTGGTCCGCATACGCGAAGGCCAGGACCGGCTCGTGGTGGTCGGAGAGCGTCGCTTCGATGTCCTCCGCTGTCTCGAGCCTGAGCAGCGCGAGCATCGACGACAGGCCATCCCCTGCTCGCGCCCCCGTCCAGGAGATCGCGCGCGCCGCGCGGTGGCGTCCGACCGCACGCGCTCGTACGGACGCGTCCTCGGGTTCGTCCCGATCCCAGAGCGCGTCGATCAGTGGCCCGTGACGCGTGGACCGAATCGTCATCGTCGAATGCTGAAGCACGCCTCGGGCGTCTCTCCAGAGGAGATCCTCTTCGCGCGTCTCGATCGGCACCCAGAGCGTACCGTTCTGATAGAGCCCGCGGTCCTCGCGCAGGGTCTCGATGAAGAGATCCGAGATCGGAGCGCTCGAAGGCACTCCCGCCCAGGCGAAGCTGCGATTGCGTCCGACCCACAGGATCGGTGATCCCGGCATCGTCGCGCCGGCGACCTCGAGATCCCCCGCCGCGACGTGGACCTCGTAGAAAAGGCCCGGCACCGACGGTTCGAAATGCCAATCGCCGACGATGAGAGGAGCGCCACTCGCGCTCTTCGATCCAGCGAGTACCCAGGCTCCACCACCGGGAATGCCGATTCCGCGACACAGTGCGCGGGTCGACCCCTGGGTCGCCTCCGCCATCGCGCCGCGCGAACTCTCGGACGACGGAGCGTGGCGCGGAATATCCGGTGCGACGCCGAAGTCGACCGAGGCCCGTCCGGGAAAGAAGGGCCGTGCGGGTACGCTGTCCAGGCGCTGAATCAGGTCGTCGAGCAGGAGCGTCGTTTCGAGCGTGCCGCCCATACACCACGAGAGGAGCTTGACGACCGCGATCGAATCCGAGGGCCGCCAATCGTCCAGGGCGTCGAGCCCCCCCTCGAGGGCTCGTGGCGGACTGACCCGCCCCTGCCGGATGCGCGAAATACGCGCATTCACGCCTGCGGCGTAGCGCGTGAGGACCAGACGCGAGGCGTCGGGGAGTGCGTCGACGGCTGCACGCGAGGCACGGCCGATCTCGAGCAGCCGCGCGAGTCGATCCGACCGCAGGCTCTCGGCCCCGTTCAACTCGGCGCTCGTCCCGAGCGCCTGACGTCGCAGCGAGACCATCTGCGCCAACCGGTCCTGGGCGTGAGCGAAGCCGAGGGCAAACCACCCGTCGGCCTCGCGACTCGCGATCAGATGGGGGATGCCTCGATCGTCACGCAGGATCTCGACGGGCGTCGTCAGGTCGGAGAGCCGAATCGTGCCCGAAACCAGCGCAAAGGACTCCCGCTGGCGGCGATCCCCGGCGCCCCACTGCTGCGCGAGGAGCAGCGCGGCCACGACCAGGAGCGCCCCGACGAGCAGGCGAGCGCCCAGCTGCGGAAGCCCCGGCGCGCCGCCCTCCGCTTGCGACCCCTCGCTCACCGACATCGACCGGATCACCCCCTCCTGAGACCCCGGGCCCCAGCTCTCCCACCGGTCCAGCGCAAATGGGCGCTTCGCCGGAACCGTGAAATATCCCACGGCCTCCCCACTCTCATCGAACACCCAAAAAGGGAAGTTAAGTCGAGTACTTGAGAGCATACCCGAGGGTCGGTACATTGCGCGCGCTCCACCCCTCACTCCGAGCTCTGAATCGCGCCCATCCCGGCCGATCGCTTCGCTGGCGGACCCCCTTGCCGATCCAATCCCTCGATGCCCTGCTCGATTCCCGTGAGGTCGCTGGAAAACGGGTGTTCGTGCGCGCCGACCTGAACGTTCCCCTTGTCTCGAGCGGGCAGATCGCCGATGACAGCCGGATTCGCGCGTCGCTCCCGACCCTCCAGCGGCTTCTCTCGGCCGGCGCCCGCATCGTCCTCGCCTCCCATCTCGGGCGACCGCGGGGCGAGCGCAACCTCGAGCTTTCCCTCCGCGTCGTCTCCGACGCGTTGTCCATCGCCCTCGGCACAACCGTCCACTTCGTCGAGGACTGCATCGGTGATTCGGTCGAGAAGGCCGTCGCGGCTCTCTCGAACGGGGAGATCCTGCTCCTCGAGAACCTGCGATTCCACGCGGCTGAAACCGAAAATGATCCCGATTTCGCGCGCGCCCTCGCCCGGCACGCTGATATCTACGTGAACGACGCGTTCGGAACGGCACACCGCGCCCACGCCTCCACCGCCGGGATGGTCGAACACGTCGCCATCGCCGCAGCCGGCCTGCTCCTCCAGCGCGAACTCGACGCGCTTCGCGCGGCACTCGAGCCCGAACGTCCCTTCGTTTGTTTTCTCGGCGGCGCCAAGGTGTCTGACAAACTGGGAGTTCTGGAAGCTTTGATCGAGCGCGCCGATACGGTCGGTGTGGGCGGCGCGATGGCCTACACCTTTCTGTCGGCCCGGGGAGAACCCGTCGGGGCGTCGCTCGTCGAACCCGATCGACTGAAAGAGGCTCGGCGCATGATGACGCGAGCGCTTGAGCGAGGCTGCGAATTCATGCTGCCCACGGACCACGTCGTGAGCGACCGAATCGAAGAGGGCGCCGAGGGTCGGACGGTGAAGACGATTGGGGATGGGATGATCGGCGTCGACATCGGACCCGAATCGACCGCACGTTATGCCGACGCCGCCGCGAGCGCGCGAACGATCCTCTGGAACGGGCCGATGGGCGTGTTCGAGATCGATGCCTTCGCGCGTGGCACCGAAGGCCTGGCCGAGGCCGTTGCCGCGTCGAATGCGAGGAGCATCGTCGGAGGGGGAGACTCCCTCGCCGCGGTCAACAAGGTCGGGGTCGGCGATCGGATCAGCCATCTCTCGACCGGCGGCGGTGCCTCCCTCGAATTCGTCCAGGGACTCCGGTTGCCGGGCGTGGTTGCCTTGGATCGATCGTCATGAGCCGGCTGCCACTTGTCTGCGCGAACTGGAAGATGAACCACACGGCGAGCGAGGCCGCCCGCTTCGCCGATGACTTCGTGTCCCGGATGGCCGCTCATCGCGACGCACTGAACGAGTCCGTCGAGATCGCGATCGCCCCCGCCCATCCCGCTCTCGATCGCCTCGGCCGAAGTCTCTCGGACTCCGAGATCCATCTCGCCGCCCAGAACCTGCATGCCGAGGAATCCGGAGCCCTCACCGGCGAAGTCTCCCTCTCGATGCTCGTCGATCTGGGCTGCCGGTATGCGCTGATCGGCCACAGCGAGCGACGCCAGCTCTTCGGGGAAACGAATGAAGACGTCGCCGCCAAGGCGCTCCGCCTCCAGGGCTCGGCTGTCCGCCCCATCCTGTGTGTAGGCGAAACCCTCGAGGAACGAGAGAGCGGCGCGACCCTCGAGGTCGTGGATGGGCAACTCTCGGCGGTTTTGGACGTGGCGGATGGGCTCGCGAGCGACTTGGTGGTAGCCTACGAGCCCGTCTGGGCCATCGGCACGGGACGCACCGCGACCCCGGACGTCGCTCAGGAAGTCCACGCCGCGCTCCGAAAGGTTCTCAGCAAACGTCTCGGCGCGGGCGCTGACCAGATCCGAATTCTCTACGGCGGCTCCGTGAAGCCGTCGAACGCGGGAGAGCTACTCTCGCAGCCCGACATAGATGGTGCCCTCGGAGGTGGGGCCAGCCTCGATCCCGAGGCCTTCGCGAGCATCGTCCTCGCCAGTTTGGAGCCGTCCTAGTGCAGACTTTTCTCTACGCCCTTCATTTCATCGCCTGTTTCGTCCTGATCGGTGTCGTCCTACTCCAGCGGGGCAAGGGCGCGGATCTCGGAGCGTCCCTCGGTGGCGGCAGCGCCAACACGATCTTTGGCAGCCGGGGCGCCGGAAACTTTCTCACCAAGATCACGACCGCCAGCGCGGTCGTCTTCATGGGAACTTCGCTCACCCTCTCCTACCTCGGCTACCAGGCCTCCGACGTCAGACTCTTCGACGAATCGGAGCCCTTCGATATCCCGATCGAAGGCGCGCCGGCCGAGGGCGACACACCGGGGGGTTTGCAGGAGGTCAGCGAAGAGACCGGGGGGCTGGTCGAGATCCCGTCTCCCGAGTCCGCGAATGGACTCTCGGATGAATCCGGAGACGCAGGAGAAGCGACGGAATAAGTCCACTCTCTCATCTCGCGCACGCGAAGCCGACTACTCCCGTCCAGGCCGCTGGGCGGGCCCTCGAGGCTTCGGTATGATGCGCGCCCCGTGTGCGGCGGTGGCGGAATTGGTAGACGCGCCAGCTTGAGGGGCTGGTGGGCTTCGGCCCGTGGAAGTTCGAGTCTTCTTCGCCGCACCACTGGAAACCCTGCAAAAACAAATACCTATATCCATTTTGCTAGCCGAATCCCGGTTGATTGCCGGTTGATTCGCGATCCCGAAAGGAACGTCGCCTATCACCCGCAGGTCCGATCTCTCTCGATTGACCGACCTCAATCCGAAACGAGATTAGAGCCCGAAGCCCCCCCCCGGCATCACAAATCAAGACAGGGGGCTCCGTTGGCGGCCAAGAAAAAGGCTAGAAAGAAAAGCACCGGCTCGGCAAGATCAACGATGTCGGCTGTGGCTCCGACTACGCTCCGCGACGAACTCCGCTCACAGTCCCGCCGAGTTTTCGATCATCTAATCGACGCTGATCACAAGCTCACGCAATCCAACTTTCTCGTTAATTCTGGCGCCGCAGCGGCGGTCCTCACCTTCTTCGGCACCCCCAAATCAGAACCTTGAGTCGTGTGGCCTCTCCTTATCTTCATCGCGGGTATCGTTTTTAGCGGGCTGGAGTTGCGATTCGCCGTCCGATTTTTCGGAGACCTTCACCGCGATGCGATTCGCCGTGGAGACGGACTCAGAACAGGGGAATTAACACCCGAGAATGCGGTTCCAGACGCGAAGGTCGGAAAATGGAACGGCAGACTTGGCAACTGGGTCGGCTGGGCCGCTCAAGCCGCCTTTCCTGTTGGCATGTCGGTCGCCGCTCTTTGCTGGATGGCTCAACAGGGAACTTAGGAAGCGCCCGGAGCCAGCACCCCGATCCCGGCAACACCCGCCAGAAGCGAAAACACGAGCGGCGGCATCTTTCCGATCGAGGACGAGCTACGCACCTCTCCTCCGTAGCCCGACGAGCGCCGCCGCTCCCGCGATGAGGCCCCAGCAAACCGACGGCTCCGGCACCGGCACCATCCCCAAATCCCAGGGCGTGGCTCCACCCGGCAGGCCCCAGGACCCCGAGGCCAGGTTGCCGCCCGACGGGAAGAGCGTGTCCTGGTCGTAGAACGCTCCGTCGAGCGATGCGAACGAAAGGTCGGCCGAGGTCAAATTGGCTCCGGCCAGAATCGTCTGCCCGAGGTCGGCGTTGAAGAGCGAGGCATTCGATAGATCGGCACCGGACAGGTCGGATCCGAGCAGAAGCACTCCATCGAGGGTCGCACTACTGAGGTCTATCCTCGAGAGGAACGAATCCCGAAGGTCATCGCCTGGCTGGGAAACGAGCGACCAGTCTTCACAGAAATGGTGTTCGCCCATCCCGAGAATCGCGGTCGATGGAGAAAACGGCCCGATCGCGTCGCAATCCATGACCGCATCCGACAGCAGGCCATCCGCGAAGAACAGGTCCAAATCCAAGCCAACGGCCGAATTCACGTTCTCGTCCGAATGCCACACAACGACCGACGAACCCGCCAATTGCGTCGCGATCCGGGGGAAGAAATCGCCTCCTGTGTCCGTCGTGGCCTCGGGATTCAGGAAGACTCCGGGGGACCAGGTCAACCCGTCGTCGGACGACCGGGACAGGATCACGTCGAAGTCTGTGTCCAGCACGCCCCCAACGTCCTCGTTGGACTCCCAGACCGCGGTCCAGGAACCTGTCACGTCCGTCCCTAAATCGGGATTGATTTCGTCGCCGGTGTCGAATGCCGCGTTGCTGTCGAGAGCAGCAGGCGCCGTCCAGGTCGCTCCGTCATTCGTCGATCGCGCAATCAAAATGTCTCGGTCCATCCCAATCGTCCCGCCAAGATCATCGTCAGAATCCCAGACCACCAACCACGTCCCGAATCCGTCCGTCGCGAGGCGCGGACGGTCATCAGAGCCCATACCCGACAGCGCATTCGAATTCAGGATCGCGGGCATTGTCCATACCAAGCCACCGTCACTCGACCGCGAGACGAACAGGTCACCCTCGCCTCCAATCAATCCCTCGTCCGAGCGCCAGACAGCGACCCAGTTCCCCATGCCATCCGACGCGATCGTCGGCCGTGTGTCATTTGCGAGATCCCCCGCCGCGTTCGTGT
>JAPYTP010000035.1 GCA_029941885.1 Myxococcota bacterium | reverse complement strand
CCCATCATCCGGTCGACAACGACCGCTCTCATGCGTTCCTCTCCTGTATTTTCTCGGCCGCGCGCTTCGAGTACCCAGGTCCCGCGCGAGACCGCCGGCAGAGCGATCGGGAACTGCGATTCTGTGTCATTTCCTAGCAGACAACCTATCGTGATCGATAGACTGCGCGCCAAGGAGTTCCGACCCCATGCTCGCGATCGCGCCCAGCCGCCTGATCCCCGTCCTCATCGCGCTCTTGCTGTCCCTCGGCTGCGCGACACCGACGGAAGATCCGATCGTCTCGGCACGGGATGTCGCCAGGGGCACCGTGAGCCCTCCCTACTACCGGATCGAGGGGCCCGGAGGCGCGACGCTCCTCGTGATGGGCACGATCCACGTCGGACCTGCCGAGGGCTGGAAATTCTCGCCGGCAATCCGCCGCGGGTTGACCGAGGCGGACTCCTTCATCCTCGAAATCGACGTGCGCGAGGCAACCGACGCTGAGATTTCGACCTTCCTCGCGGCAAGGGTGGTCTTGCCGACCTCGGTCACGATCGACGACGTCGTGAGCCCCGAGACGGCCAAGTTGCTGACAGAGAACGACGCTCTTCTCGGCCAACTCGGAATGCCAGCCGAAGCCCGGCTGCGGCTCAAGCCGTGGTTCATCGCGGTCGGTCTGATGGAGGCGGCAAGTGGACGAAGCGGGTACTCGGGCAATCGCTCCGCAGAGAGCGCGATTCTCGCAATGCTCGACGGTCGACCCCTCGCGGCACTCGAGTCCCTCGATGCACAGCTGGCCTTGCTCGATTCCCTGTCTCCAGTACATCAGGACCTGATGCTGCGGGACACTCTCAGCCGGCTCGACGCAATGGTCGAAGGCATCGAAGCGCTCGTCATCGCCTGGGGTCTGAACGATCAACCGACGCTCGCGCAAATCGCACTCCAGGGGCTCAAGGAGCTGCCGGAGCTCGAGGGATTCTACGAGATCCTGCTCGGCGAACGAAATCGAAATTGGGCCCGGCAACTCAGCGAGATCCTCGAGGATCCCGAGCGCGCAGGCGAAACGATCTTCGTTGGAGTCGGCGCGCTCCACCTCGTTGGCGCGGACAGCCTGATCAGCATTCTGGAGGCGGGGGGCTACCGTGCCGAGTCGCTTGACGAGAACGCTGCGCCCGCCTCTTGAGCCCCGCGAACGTCACCGATTCAATCTCCCGACTCGCCCGGCAGGTCGGCCGCAGGACGGACCCGACATGAGCAATGATCCGAAGATCGACAGCAGCGTGTACCTCCATCCGAGTGCCCAGATCTACGGCGACGTCACGATCGGCGCAGAATCGTCCGTCTGGCCCAACGTCGTTATTCGAGCGGAGATCAACCACGTTCGTGTGGGGCGGTATACGAATCTTCAGGACTTCGTGATGATCCATATCGGATACGGACATTCGACGGAAATCGGCGACTTCTGCTCGATCACCCACCACACGACGATTCACGGCTGCAAGATCGAAGACGATTGTCTGATCGGAATCAACGCGGTCGTGATGGATGGCGCGATCGTCGGGCGGGGCTCGATCGTGGCGGGAGGCGCGATGATTCGGGAGGACAGCGAATTCGCGCCGGGCTCCATCATCGCCGGTGTCCCCGCCAAGCAGATCGCCGAGCGCGATTCGGCGGGCGCGAACAGGATGAACGCCTGGCAATACCACTGGAATGCCCAGGCCTTCAAACGGGGAGATCACCGGTCGTGGGACGGCCCCGAGTACGAGACCTGGATCCGAGAGATCGCACGTCAGATCGAAACGAATTCGGATCTAACGGGAATCCGCTGAAACCCCACGAAAGAGCAGATCCACCGCCTGGTGCATCGAATCGCGCAGATCCGCATCCGTGACCATTCCGTTCGCCCATGGAATCCGGGCGCCATTCGTCACATGAAAGAGCACCCGCGCGGTCTGGAGAACATCGACGTCCTTGCCCAGATCCCGCTTCATTCGCCCGCGCTGCAGAATCTCCATCAGCAGGCCGATCGTGCGGTCATAGAGCTGGAGAACCCGTTTTGCAACGCGGGCTTCCGTTTTCGTCGTCGCGCGCAGGGCGATCGTCGTGAGATCCCGATTTTCGACTAACAAGTCATGCTGGACGTCGAAGAACTCGCGCAAGCGAACCGCGGTCGGCCGATTTCGATCATCGAGTCCACGAAATCGGGTCCAGGCCTCCTCCTGCATCTCGGAGAGTTCGTCGATGAGGAGTTCTTCCTTCGACTGCACATGGCGATAGATCGAACTCGCACCCATGCCGGCCCGCTCGGCGATCGCTCGCAGGGTCGCCCCGTCGAAGCCTCGCTCGCGGAACAGGGAATTGGCCGCCTCTCGAATTCGCGCTCGGCTCCGACGCCCCCGCGCCAGGCGTCCATCGTCCGCCCGCAGCTTTCCGGCTTTCCGGTCGGCCGGGATCGTCACGGACTTGGATTCAGCATCCGCACCGGAAGGTAATCCATCCGCGCTCCTCGATCCGACGGCTGCGCCCGTCGAAGCGCCTGCGGCACCCGTTTGCGACTCCGACGAAAAATCCGTGCTCATGGCGCGACTCCCGATCCAAGGACTTGTCGGTCCGAAATTCTGTGGGGGATTGGGCCTGAGCGATCAGGCTTGGCGAACAGGATCGCATAGATCCCGACTGTCGTCAGCGAACCCCTGGCCCAGACACCAACATCTCACCCCATGGACCCGGGTCTCCGCCCGATCCTCGAATCCTCGCGACCGGTAGAAGCGAACGCTCGCCTCGCGATCCGACTCGAGATAGAGGGGCGCGGGCTGCGCGGCGACCAGCGCGAGAAACGCGTCGAGCAGCCGCCCGCCGACTCCGTGACCCTGCAAGGAGGGTTCGACGCCGAGAACCGACAGGTACCAATGATCGAACGGCGGGCGAAACTCGCTCAGCGCGTGATTGACACGCCCCCACCGATCCATCGCACGAGCTCCCTGGTGCAGAAAACACCCAATCTGTCGGCGCAACGAGGGTGCCGGCAAGGGGAAGAGACCGGGAGGCGCGGCAATGAATCCACCGACGACACTCCCGTTGCGTCTAATTACCCTCGCAATCGTCTCGCGGTCCGCGTCGAGTACGAGCGCGCGCAGACCCGCGCGATTCAGCCGGACTCTGCGTGCCCGACGGCGTCCGTGAATCTCCACGTTCATCGGATTGTCCCGGAAGGCACGCGCAAGAACCTCCAGCAGCTGCCGCCGGCTGGCCGAATCGGGGTTCTCCGGGCTGTCCTCTATCATGCACGGACCATGCTAACCAGATCCCTCGATCGGCGCGTCCCCGAGACGCCCCGGCGGTCGTCCGCGCTTGACCTGACAGCCCGTTCCACCTGGGCAGTCGGCCTCCTCGCGGCGCTTTTCGTGTCGCCTCTCGCGCCCTCCGCCGTCGACGCACGAGGGGCGGTGACACCCAACCCCGCCGAGATCACCGTTTTCGTGGCGCGCAAGATCGTCACGATGGAGCCGGGGCAGCCCGAAGCCACGGCGGTCGCGGTCCGGGAGGGCATCATCCTGGATGTCGGATCCGTCGACCGCTTCGAGCCCTGGATCGCCGACCTGCCCCACCACGTCGATCGCCGCTTCGCGCGAAAGGTCATCCTGCCCGGATTCATCGACCCGCACCTCCACCCCTTTCTCGCCGGCAAGCTCCTCACCTTCGACATCGCGGCCCCCGAAGTCTGGAACCTCCCCTCGGAGACGATTCCGGCCGTGACGACGCGCGAGACGTTCGTCGAGCGGATCACGGTACTCTCGAAAGCCTGGCCGCACGCGGATCGACCTCACGTCGTGTGGGGCTGGCATCGACTCTGGCACGGCGATTTCACACGGGCCGACCTCGATCGCATCGCCCCGGACAAGCCGCTCCTGATCTGGCACCGCTCATACCACGAGATCGTCGCCAACACGAAGGCCCTCGAATTCATCGAGGTGCCCGCCGAGGACCTCGCACGCTTCGGTGACCAGATCGACCTCGAGAAGGGTCATTTCAAGGAGCTGGGGATGGCGGTCGCCAATCGCGCGCTCGCCGAACTGACCGAGACCCCGGAGAAGATCGCTCTCGGCCTCGACATCTTCAGCCGACTCGTCCGACGCGGGGGCGTCACGACCGTCGCGGACATGATGGCGGGAGGGACGATCGGTACGGAGCGAAGCTGGCAAGCCAGCCTGGCCCACCTCCAGGGGGACGATGTCCCGTTCCGCACGCTCTTCATCGCTGCGCCCTTCGCCTGGCAGCTCGAGCACGGTAGCGATGCCCACGCCCTTCTCGAAGCGAGACGCAGGGAAGCCAACGACCAGCTCCGCTGGCCCAAGGCAATCAAGAGCGCCTCGGACGGAGCATTCATTTCTCAGCTCATGCAGGTCGGGCCGCCCGGATATCTCGACGGGCACGAGGGCGAATGGCTGATCCCCCCCGAGTACCAGCGCGCAGCGGTCGAGCCCTACTGGAAGAGCGGATGGGATGTCTACTACCACGTCAATGGGGACAAGGGACTCGACGTCGTTCTCGATTTGTTCGAAGCGCTCAAGAGCGAACACCCCCGCGTCGACTATCGCTTCAGCCTCGAACATTTCGGGCTCTCGCGCGAAGACCAGGTCGAGCGTTTCGCTCGCCTCGGCGGTTCCGTCTCGATCAATGGCTACTACCTGCACTATTTCGGGCACAAATACGCCGAGCACGGAGTGGGCTTCGCGCGCGCCTCACAGATGACACGCCTCGGATCCCTCGAACGAGCCGGGATACGCTTCACGATGCATTCGGATTGTCCGATGGGGCCGATCGAGCCGCTCCTGGCAGTGACCACGGCGGTCACCCGCATGACCACATCCGGGCAGGTGATGGGACCCGATCAGGCGGTGAGTGTGGAATCTGCGCTGCGAGCGGTCACGATCGATGCCGCGTGGTCGCTCCGCCTCGATCACGAGATCGGCAGTATCGCCCCGGGCAAGCGCGCCGATTTCGTCATTCTCGACAAGAACCCCCACGATGTCCGCCCCAGTCGAATCCGCGACATCGGGGTCTGGGGAACCGTCTACCAGGGAAAGGTCTTCGAAGCGCCCTGAACCCCGGCTTGAGCAGCCGGGCAGACGTACCGATGAGCACGATTGAGTCCCTGGCAGCTCGGCCGGCACCCGGCAGAGCCCACCAGCGTGAATAGAGCCGACAGCGTGGAGTCATCCTTGAGCGCACAGAAAGACGACCCGATCGTGTGCCGGTTGCGCTTCCGATACGAGGGGCGCGATCGGATTTTTACGGTCGGCGATCGCCCGATCGTCGTCGGTCGCTCACCGGAATCGGATCTGCTGCTCGCCCATGAGAGCATCTCGCGCCAACACGCACGGATTGCCCGAGAGGACGCGGGTTGGATGATCCGCGATCTCGGGAGCAAGAACGGTTCACGCGTCAACACCTTCCATGTCACCGAACAACTCCTGCGCAACGGCGACCGACTCGACCTCGGCATGATCCGCGTATACGTCGAGATCGGCCCGGAGTCCGCAGCCTCCCGCGCTCGGGTGATCTTCGACGAGAACAAGGCACCCTCTGGTCATACCGAGGTCCTCGATCTGCTGGGACTCGACCATCTCCTGCAGGCCGCCGGCGACTTGACCAACAGCCCGTCGATCTTCGCCGACAAGGAAGGCCTGTCGGGGATCGGCGAAGATCTTCTGCGACCAGCCGAGAGCGCGGGGGGCATGGCATCCGGCGCCCACCTGCTCCGGCTCGTCAGCGAATCCGCCGAGAGCCTGCTCTCCTGCACCACTCTGCCCGAGACCCTCGATCGGATCCTCTCTCTCGTTTTCGCCAATATTCCCGTCGAGCGGGGCGTCATCTGTCTCTACGACTCCGAATCGCAATCGATCGAGCCAATGGCGATGCGCAACCGCGAGGGCGTGCCCGACATGCCAATCGCGATCAGCACGAATATCACGGGCCTCGCGATCGAAGAGAAGCAAGCGGTCCTCGTCAAGGACACCGCGATGGATGACCGATTCGGTGGGGCCGAAAGTGTGATCATGATGGGCATCCACTCCGCGATGTGCGCGCCGCTGCTGCGCGACGGAAATGTCAGCGGATATGTGTACGTCGACCGTCAATCAACGACAGATCCCTTCGATATCTCCCAACTGCAGGCACTCTCGATCCTGGCGCTGCTCTCCGCGATCGCCGTCGAACAAGCCGCACTTCGCGACGACATCAGACGGGAACAGGAACGCCGCGCGAGGCTCGCGCGCTACAGCTCACCCGCGGTCGTGGAACGGATACTCGAAGAGCCGAGCGTCGTGACAGGCGGAATGGTCGCCGAGGAAGGCGAAGTTTCGATTCTCTTTGCAGACCTGACAGGATTCACGACGATGGCCGAGCGCTTGCCTCCGAGCGAAGTCATCCTGATTCTCAACGAAGTCTTCGAACGGCTGACGAGCGCCGTATTCGAGCTCGAGGGAACGCTGGACAAATTTCGTGGCGACGGAATGATGGCGTTCTTCGGTGCCCCGCTCCCCATGCCCGACCACGCGGAGCGCGCGGTCGAAGCAGCGCTGCGGATGCAAGAAGCCCTCGGCGCCCTCAACGACGCCCGCGAAGGAGTCCGCCCGATCCGAATGCGCATCGGAGTCAACTCCGGCAGCGTCGTCGTCGGCGATATCGGCTCGCCCCAACGCAAGGACTACACCGTCATTGGCGATGTGGTGAATATCGCGAGCCGACTCGAATCTTCGGTGGCCGCCCCCGGGCAGGTGGTGATCGGAGAGGCGACCTGGCAGGCCGCCAAGCACGCCTACGCCTGTGATACCCTCGAGGAAGTCATGCTCAAGGGCAAGCGGAAGAGCGTGCAGCCCTATCTCGTCAGGGAGCGACTGCGACCGACCGTCGACCCGACCCACGCGCTCGAGTAGGGGCCCCCTCGTTTCCACCCACGACGAATGCCCTAGATATCACCCGTCGCCTCCCGAAACCGTTCCTTCCCACCGGATTTAATGTTATGTCCGTGGGTGACGATGATCTTGTCGAAATCCCACTCGAGGATCCGAGCCAGCGCGGCCCGAACCCTGGTCTTGTCCTTCAGGCTCGCGCGCATCAGACGCGACACAGCGAGCCTTCCGTGGGCACCGGTGATCCGAAGGAAGAGACCCGTCCAGCCCCCTGGAGCCGGATCGAAGTTGAAGCAGAGATCGGTGAGGATGAGGGTTCTCGACTCGCGATGAAAGAAGATCACTTCATTGGTCATCGGGACGCCCTCGAGAACGACCTGCTCGAGTTCCGCCTCCCAGAGCGGATCGGCGATGCCCGCAAGATCCCGCGCGCCCGGCGGGCGAGTTCCGAGTTTCTTCTCCACCCCTTCGGCCAGGAAGCAGACCGCGTCTGGATACCGCTCGGCTGCAGCCAGGAAGTAGGCGTGATGGAAGGCGTTCGGTGCAATCACGGCGCGCACCTCGCCGACCTCCGCCAGGACGGCCGCGAGCGTCGAATCGATCGCGATGGGCGCGATCAATACGAGGCCTCCGTCAGCGACTCGAACGACGGTCATGCGTGTCCCGAATTCCGCGCCGGCCAACTTGAGGGGCATCGGGACAGTCCAGATTCCAGGGCCCAGCGGATCGAGCATCACGCTTCTCCTTTCGCGCTTCCCGGAGCGCAATCCTATGCGGGAAAAGAGGGCGTGGGGTGCCTCCGATCGCGGCGTGCCCCGGCCGGTCGGACGAACACTCCCGCGCGACCGGAACGAGAGGAGGACGTATAGTAAGCCGGTCCTGCGACGGGGCGCCCACCCACACCGATTCATCTCGACAGAGGAGAGTCCTAGACGATGCCGACGACCAACTCCAAGATTGCTGACCGAGGGTCGCAAGTCCTCGTCGGAAACTATGCCCCCCAACCGATCGCCTTGGTCCGCGGCGAGGGTTGCTGGCTCTACGATGCCGAGGACAACCGATTCCTCGACCTGATGGGCGGAATCGCCACCGCAGTGCTCGGCCACGCCAACCCGAAGCTGCGGGCGGCGCTGGATGAACAGGCGTCGCGACTGTGGCACGTGTCGAATCTCTACACGACCGAACCGCAGATCGGTCTGGCCGAACGCCTCACGGCGAATAGTTTCGCCGAAGCGATCTATTTCTGTAACTCGGGCGCCGAAGCGAACGAGGCCGCGCTCAAACTTGCCCGCCGACACCACCGCGATCACGGGCGAGATCGATTCGAGATCATCGCCTTCGAGGGCGCATTCCACGGTCGCACGCTCTTCACCGTTTCGGCGACGGGCACCCCCGCCTACTGGAAGGGGTTCGAGCCCCTGGTTCCCGGATTCCATCACGCAGCTTGGGGTGACCTCGACACCGTGCGCGAGCTTCTCTCGGAAAGGACCGCCGCCATTCTGGTCGAGCCGATCCAGGGTGAAGGCGGCATCCGTCTGCCCGCACCTGGCTTCCTCAAGGGTCTGCGCGACCTCGCGGACGAGAACGGATGTCTGCTCATCTTCGACGAAGTCCAGGTCGGAATCGGCCGCACCGGCACGCTCTTCGCCCATGAACAGGAGGGCGTGACACCCGACGTCATGACCCTCGCCAAGGCGCTCGGAGGGGGCATTCCCATCGGCGCGATGTGCACGACGCGCGAATTGTCGAAGGCCCTCGTCCCGGGAACCCACGCGTCGACCTTCGGCGGAAACCCTCTTGCGTGCGCGGTCGCGGCGACGGTGATCGACGAGTTGCTCGCGGGTGGGGTCCTCGACCATGCCAAGGCCATGGGCGAGCGGCTCGGTGCGGGTCTTGCCGCGATCGCTGCGGACGCCGGGCCGGATCGCGTCCTCGAGACACGCGGGCGCGGACTCTTGCGGGGACTCGCCCTCGCAAAGCCGCCGGCTGCGATCATCGATGCGTGTCGCGAACGCGGAGTACTCGTGATCGCCGCCGGGGAAAATGTTCTTCGCCTCGCCCCGCCGCTGGTGATTTCTCCGGGAGAGATCGATCACGGCCTCGCCGTACTTCGCGACGTGTTGCTCGAAGTCGGCTGATGGCGGCCCGATGGTTCCACCGTTCTTGTTCGATCTGTGAGGCCAGTTGTGGCCTGCGTGTCCTCGCCGATCGGGAAGAACGTCGAGTGCTTCGCATCGAAGGCAATCCCGACGACCCGATCAGCCAGGGCCATATCTGCCCCAAGGCGACGGCCATGCAGGGGGTGTTCGAGGATCCCGATCGACTGAAGAAGCCGATTCGAAAGACCGCGAGCGGTGACTGGGAGGAAGTCTCCTGGGACGAGGCTTTCGACTACGCAGCGACCCGAATCGAGGCTCTACAAGAGCAATATGGAAACGATACGTTAGGCGTTTATATCGGCAACCCGAGTGGATTCGATGTCGGCTGTCTTCTCTACAACCGATTCATCCTCGAATCGCTCCGCACTCCACGAATGTTCTCCGCCGCAACGATGGACCATTTCCCGAAACTCTTTACTTCCCGAGTGTTATTCGGAAAGGGCTCGATCCTTCCGATCCCGGATCTTGACCGATGCGACTATTTCTTGTGCCTGGGCGGCAATCCGATCGTCTCCCAGGGAAGCATCATGTCGGCGCCCGGCGTCCGCAAGAAGCTCGAGGCCATTAGCGAGAGAGGTGGCCGCTTCGTCGTCGTCGATCCACGACGAAGCGAAAGCGCAAAGGTCGCCGATGAACATCTCTTCATCAGACCGGGCAGTGATGCCTATTTCCTGTTTGCGCTCACGAACGTGATCTTCGAGGACGGGCTCGTCCGGCTCGGTCGATTCGAAGCGTTCACCGACGGCATCGACAAACTCCGCGAACTCGCGACCGAATTCACCCCCGAGTCGACAGCCGCCGCCACGGGGATTGGCGCGGAAACGACCCGCCGCATCGCCGTTGAACTCGCCGCCCATGCGAATGCCTGCGTCTACGGCCGAATCGGGACCTGCACGGTGGAATTCGGCACCCTCGCGAGCTGGCTGGTGGACGTCGTGAACATCCTGCTCGGCCGCTATGACGAACCCGGCGGCATGATGTTCCCACGCCCGGCGACGGGGCAGCACGAGCCCGGCAATCCGATGCCCCCGATCGCGATCGGCCCCTACAAAACCGCTGCCCGCGGCCTCCCGACCATCGACGGTCATCTCCCCTCCTCGGCTTTCGCCGAGGAACTCGACGTTGCGGCTGCAGGGGAAAGACGAATGCGCGCACTCGTCATCACCTGCGGCAATCCGGTCCTTTCGATGCCGGCCGGCGACCGGATCTCGCGTGGCCTCGAGGGGCTCGAGTTCATGGTCGCGATCGACATCTATCTGAACGAGACGACGCGACATGCCGACCTGATCCTCCCCACGGCACCCCAGCTCGAACACGAGAACTTCGACTTCCTCTGTCAGTCGACCGCCATCCGAAATCACGTGCGCTACAGCGAGCAGGTCTTCGAGCCCGAACCGGGGGAGAAGCGGTCGTGGGAGGTCTATCTCGAACTGGCTGCCCGCCTGAACGGCGCGGATCCCCAGACCTTCGACGAAATGAGTCTGATACAGAACGCGACGCGCTTCGCCGGCAAGCTCGGCCTCGATGTCGACCATGTCATCGCCCAGCTCGACCCGACCCCCGGACCGATGCGTCTGGTCGAACTCCAGCTGCGTTGCGGCCCTTATGGGGACCAATTTGGGATGAATCCCGACGGACTGAATCTCGAGAAGCTCAAGGCCGCACGCGGTGCGATCGATCTCGGTCCGCTCGAATCACGGTTTCCCGACATCCTGCGAACCGAGGGGCGGCGCATCGCCCTGACGGACCCGATGATCACGTGCGACATCCCTCGCCTGTTGGCATCCCGCCCGAGCTACGAGAACCCCGATGGCCTACGCCTCATCGGCCGCCGCCAGGCGCGTGGCATGAATTCCTGGCTCCACAATCTGCCGAACCTCGCCAAGGGAAGGATGCGTTGCACGCTTCTCGTACACCCCAAGGATGCGGACCGCCACGGACTGGCCAGCGGCGATCGCGCGCGCGTGCGCTCTCGCGTCGGCCAGCTCGAGGTCGATGTCGAGGTGAGCGATGAGATGATGCCGGGCGTGGTCAGCCTGCCGCACGGATTCGGCCATGGCTCGCCGGGCACGCGGCTCGGTGTTGCGGTGGAGAAGCAGCCCGGCGTAAACGCCAACGTGCTCACCGACGATCTTCCCCTCGACGTCCCGTCGGGTACGAGCATCGCCAACGGAATTCCGGTCGAGATCGAAGCGGCCTGATCGGATGCGCACCGCCTCCGTCTCTCAACGTGCAGCAACCCGCCTTCGCTGCGCCCAGAAGACGAGGGCGCCGATCGCCAGGGTCACGACTCCGATCCCCGCCTGCATCGGTTCACGCGCCAGCGCGAAGCCCGCGCTACCGAGCGTCGCCAGGATGAAGACCGCGGGGACCCAGGGCATCCCAGGAATCCGAGCCGCACCCGCACTCGATCGAACCGAAGGCAGGAAGAGACACGCGACCGTCGTCGCCGCGGAGAGTCCCAACAGAAAACCCACGTAGAGCAGCAGGTCGCGCAACTCCCCGATGAAGAAGGCCGCCAGAGCGAGCCCGACCTGGAGCGCGATCGCGCCGCGTGGAACCGGGTCCTTCGGCGCGAGGCCCTTCGGAAAGAGTCCGTCCGAGGCCATCTGGGCATAGACCCGCGGCCCGACCATCACCATCGCCGAGATCGACGTCACGAGCCCGAGCGCCACGACGCCCGAAAGCGCCGCTCTCGCCCAGACACCACCGAGGGCTTCCGCCGCGATCGCCCCGACCTCCGGCTTGCCCGAGAGGGCCTCGATCGGCGCGGACCAAAGGAAGACGGCGTTCAGCGCGACGTAGACCAGCGTGACACCGACGGTCGCAATCCAGAGCGCACGCGGCAGCGTGCGCTCTGGATCTTCGAGTTCACCCGCCACATAGACTGCCGCGTTCCAGCCGGAGTAGGCGAAGGAGATCCAGACGAGAGTCACCGCGAACGCGGAGAGCGAAACCGAGTCGGAGACGATTGCGGTGTCAGCGGATGCGGGAGGGGGCATGCCGGTCCCGAGCAGGACCGCCGCCCCCACGACGATGAACAACAGGATGGCTGTGATCTTGGCAGCCACCGCGATGTCCTGAGCGCGGAGCCCAGCGTGGCGATCTATTCCGTGGACGAGTCCACAGGCGATGATCGCGGTGGCTCCCAATGTGCCCCGCGGAAGTACGACACCCACAGAAGCGCCGACGTAGGCTTCGAGCCCGTGCGCGGCCACGGCGATCGGCGCGGTGAATCCCGCGAAGAGCGAGACCCACCCCGCCAGGAACCCCACCAGGGGATGCAACGCGCGGGACAGAAACAGATATTCCCCGCCATTTCCGGGAATTCGACTCGCCAGCCCCGCGTACGAGAGGGCTCCACAGAGCGCGATCACCCCGCCGATCAGCCAGGCCAACAGCACCGTCTCGCGATTACCGAGATCTGCGAGCGCAAAACCCGAGGTCGTGAAAACGCCCGCTCCGATCATGTTGGCAGCGACCAGGGCCGCCGCACTTCGAGTCGGAATCCCGCCTTTCACAGCGTCCCGAAGGCCGTCTGGGAGAGCAGTCCGCGAACCAGGAAATCGATCGTCGTGTCACGGGCTTGCGCGGGGTCGAAGAGCTCGGGCGCCCGATCCCAATGGATGTGAACGGCCCAGGTGGCGCACGTCTCGATCACGATCCGAGCGGCCAGAGGCAGGCTGCCTATCGGGCGGAAATGGCCGCTCGCGACGCGCAGTTCGATATAGCGCGCGAGGGCGAGGCGGGCGCTCTCCCGCCCCCCGATGTGGTGATACGTGAGGCACGTCATCGCGAGATCGATCACAGCCTCCGGCAGCCGCGGGTCGTCATCGCCGCCGAAGACGACTTCGACGTTCGTGAAACCCGCTTGTGCGACGCGTTCCTCGAGCGCCGCCACCCGTTCGGCTTCGACCTCGACGGCGTAGACCCGTCCCTCGGACCCCACCGCGTCCGAGAGCCAGGACGACCCCTCGCCGAAGTCGGTACCGATCTCCGCAACTCGATCGCCGGCCGGATCTCGAGGGAGGTGATCACGCGCTCGGGGGGCTGCCAACCGTCGCGGCCGGAAGTGAGCACGCGGCCGACATCGATCTTCGAAGCCCCGGAACAACCGACCGAAGTGAGCGCGATCGTGAGCCAGAGAAACAGCGGAATGAGACGGATCATGTGGGGACCTCCTCGAGTTCGCACCCGCGCCCGTTCGTTCGGCGGGAGATTGCTCATTTTCAAGCCGACTGAGTCGGTCCTTTAGAGAGGTCTGGGTTGAAAAGTCTGAACTCCGCTGGCGAACGCGAGACAGGGGGCCGCTGAATTCGAAACTTTGACGTTTGATGCCCAGTACTTGGCCATGAAGTTGCCGGTACGACGATCAACGCCCCTTCCACTGTGGGGGACGCTTTTCCGCAAACGCGAGGGGTCCCTCGACGAAATCTTCACTCTTGAAGAGCTCGGCGATCGCGGGATATCTCTCGGCCATTGCGTCCTCGATCATCCCGTGTCGGAGGCCGTCCATCGTCGCCTGCTTGGTCGCGCGAACCGAAAGCGGCGCACATTCCACGATCAGATCTGCCCAGCGCCGCGCAGCCGCCAGCAATTCCTCCGGCGCCACCACCTCGTTCACGAATCCCAGGCGCTCACCTTCCTCGGCGCCGACGCGACGGCCCGTGAGCATCATGCCCATCGCGCGCTTCAACCCGATCTGTCGCGGCAGCCGGTGGACGCCGCCCGCCAGCGCCGCGAGCCCGACCTTCGGCTCGGGCAGCGCGAAGAGTGCGTTGGTCGAGGCGATGATCAGGTCACACGCGAGCGCAATTTCGAAGCCGCCGCCCATGGCGACACCGTTCACGGCCGCGATCACGGGCTTCGTGCAGTCGTAGCGCGCCGTGAGCCCTGCGAAGCCCGTCTTCGGTCCGGCCCTCATCTCGCCGCCCGCTTCCTGCGCCTGATATTTCAGATCGTTGCCCGCGGAGAACGCACGATCCCCTGTTCCCGTGATGATCGCGACCCACAGCTCGGGGTCGGAAACGAAATCGTCGAAGACCGTCGCGATCTCTTCGTTCGCCATCCAGTGCAGCGCGTTCATTCGCTCAGGTCGGTTGATCGTCACCAGTAGGATCCGACCATCGGTCTCCACAGTGCAGTATTCAAGCTCTTTCGATTCGCCCACGATTTACCCTCCAATTCGACTCCCGGAATCGGAGCCCGATTGATTCTGACCCTGCCAGCCTCGCCCTGCGCTCTTCTTTCTCGCCCACCCGACCTCAACGATCGAATCGGCGAGCCCACCGTTCCTCGACCTAACGTTTTCGTCGCTTGCGCACGGCCTCCGCCAGGGTATCGAAGAGCGGCTCCGCCCGTTCCCAGCTCATGCACTTGTCCGTGATGCTCTGACCGTACACGAGCCCCTCGCTACCCTGTGACTGCGAATGCTTCTGGTTCCCGTCGAGCAGGAAGCTCTCCATCATCATTCCGAAGATCGCGTCGTTTCCGTCCGCGACCTGATTCGCCAGGGATTCGGCCACTGCGGGCTGTTTCTCGTGATCCTTGCCGCTATTGGCATGGCTGCAGTCGACCATGATCCGGGTCGGCAAGCCAGCATCGACGAGCTGAGACTCGACTTGTTCGATCGAATCGGGGTCGTAGTTCGGACCTCGCGTGCCACCGCGCAGGATGACGTGGCAGAAGGGATTGCCCTTGGTGGCGACAATGCCGGCGATGCCCTGCTTCGTGACCGAAAGAAAATGGTGTTCCCCGGCGGCAGCGCCGATCGCGTCGATCGCCATCTGCACCGTACCGTAGGTCCCGTTCTTGAAGCCGACGGGCATCGACAGCCCGGACGCGAGCTCTCGGTGCACCTGACTCTCGCTGGTCCGCGCGCCGATCGCTCCCCAGGAAACGAGGTCAGCGTAGAATTGCGGCATGATGGGATCGAGAAACTCGCTGCCCGTCGGAAGGCCTAGCGCCGTGACATCGAGTAGAAAGCCGCGCGCCTTTTGCAGGCCTTCGCGGATCGAGAAGCTCCCGTCGAGGTGGGGATCGTTGATCAGTCCCTTCCAGCCGACCGTCGTTCGAGGTTTCTCGAAATAGACCCGCATGACGATGCAGAGATGCTCGCGATAGCGCTCACGCAGTGGAGCGAGCCGGCGGGCGTATTCCATCCCCGCGTCGGGGTCGTGGATCGAGCACGGACCCACGACGAGGACGAGCCGATCGTCCTCGTTCGCAATGATCCGCTCGATCTCCCTCCGCCCTCCGAAGATGGTTTCGTTCTGCTGTTCGCTGACGGGGAGATCCTCGAGCAGGATCTCGGGCGCCATCAGCGGGCGGATGTTCTGAATGCGAACGTCATCGATCTCGTGAATCATCGCGCGAACCTCGTCCCCACGATCGCCGTCCGCGAGCCGTGTGGCAGCTCCGGAGCGTGGACTGGCGGTCGCAATCTAGATGCCGACGGGCGAACCAGCGGGCGAACCGCCGCGATCGACGGGCTGCCCGGACGCGTCGACCCGGACGAGGTTGTATACCGACGGCGACAGGGGCCGACAACCCCATGGGCACCGCTAAACCCGCGTGATCACGGGTTTTTCCGCTATCCGCCGGTCTCTTCCGCGATTCGGTAGGCGGTCCACACGCTGATGGCGTGCAGGAGCAGTCCGGGCACCAGGATCGCCCAATAGCCGAAGCTGATCGCGAGGAACCAGCCCGCGCCGGCCAACAGGCGGCCCGCGTACACGTGGCCGAGCCCAGGGAGCAGAATCGCCAGGACCGCTGCGATCCCCGCGCTCGGTAGGCGTCGGACGCGTACCTCACCCACCTCATTCCACGAATCGAACTCGTCGCGCATATTGCTTCGGCCTCCTTGGCATTCCCATAGAGCAACCTGCGTGCCGACTCTTCGCGAGCACAGCGTCGCCGCCTCCGGGAAGTGTCGGCCGAACACGACACTTCCGCGGCGACACTGTCGTGTGATTCCTGCATTGGGACGCGCGGAAATCGAGAGGAGGGGCCCTATGAAGCGCCGGGAAGGCGATCGGCATGACCCGCGAGCAGCTCGCGCAGCTGCGCAATCCCGCAGCGGATCTCGTCCGGCTCGCGCCGAGCCAATCCCATCACGAGTTCGACTGCGGGCCGGTCGCCGGCAGGCGCGCCAGCGAGATAGCAGGGCGCCGCCGAATAGAGGCCCAGACCCTGCGCACGCCCTTCCTGTACCCGGGCTCGAGTCGTCGAAGCGGGCAGCGCTGGGATTCGGAGCAGGAGGTGCAGACCCGCGCGGCTGTCGCGGTAGCTCGGGGCGAACTCGGCGAGATCGAACTCGATCGCCTCGATCAGCGCCGCGCGGCTGCGCGCATCGAGAACGGCCTCACCGTCGCGCCCGTCGAGGTGACCGACACAATGGCACCGGGCGTCGTCCGCTTGCCCCACGGATGGGGTCACGACCTTCCCGGGGCGAGTTCCCGGTGACCACCCGCCGACCCGGCGTGAACGTCAATCTCGTCATCGACGATCTTCGGGTCGACGTTCCCTCGGGTACGAGCGTCTTGAATGGAGTCCCCGTCGAGATTTCTCGGGCCTGAGCGCTGGGGACGGCGGCCTTCACATCGAATCGACTAACGAACCGAACCCGACCCGCCGTCGACCCACATGGTCTGGCCCGTCACGTAGGACGCATCGTCACTCGCGAGGAACACGCAGACCCGCCCGACATCGTCCCGACAATCACCCACGCGCCGAAGCGGGATCTGCTGGATCGCCGCGGCGTGGCTCTCCGGGTCGAGCTGCGCCCAATCGAGCATGCCCGGGGAGTTCGCGAAGGGACACACGATGTTGACGCGAATGCCGTCGGGCCCCCACTCCCGCGAGGCCGTTCGGGACAAGCCGCGAATCCCCTCTTTCGCGGCCGCGTAGGCACCCTGGGCCTCGTTGCCGATCGTCCCCGAAGCGCTCGCGAAATTGATGATGGCACCGCCACCGCGGGCGACGAAATGCGAATGAGCGATCTGCATGCAGAAAAAAGTCGACCAGAGATTCGTCTCGAGGACCCGGCCGAAGGTCGCATCGTCGAACTCGAGCAGACGCAGGCCAGGTGTCGGTGTCCAGGCAGCGTTGTTCACCAGGATATCGAGGCCCCCGAAAGCCTCCACGGTCCGGTCGATCGCCGCCTGACAATCGGCTCGACGAGCGACATCGCCCTGCACCGCAAGCGCGCGGGAACCCGCCTCTTCGACCAGCCCCGCCGTCTCTTTCACGCTATCCGGATCGATGTCCACCAGCCCGACGGCAGCGCCCTCCGCCGCCATCGCCAGCGCCACACCCCGCCCGATGCCGCGTCCGGCCCCGGTCACGAGCGCAGTCCTGCCGTCCAGCTTGCCCACGGCGTTTCCCCTTCGACGAACCTGTCTCACACAGTCTACGCGGCGCCCCGCTGTCCCGCCTCCGCGCACAGTGGCTTCTTTCCCTATCTTCGACCCGCAACCGGGAGGCCCCATGTACGAACATCTGACCTCGCCCATCACGATCGGCGGAATGCAACTACGCAATCGGATCGCGATGAGCGCGATGGGCGTCGAGATCGCCGAGGAAGAGGGTCACGCGCGCGAACCGATCATCGCCTACTACGAAGAGCGCGCGCGCGGCGGCGTCGGGCTGATCATCACTGAAGTCGCGGCGGTCGCCTACCCCCGCGGTGCCAACGCCCAGCGGCAGCTCGCCGTCTCGAACGACGACTACCTGCCGGGCCTGCAGGAATTGACGGATCGAGTCCATCGCCACGGAGCGAAGATCGCTCTTCAGATGGTCCATCACGGTAAACAGTCGCGGCTCGACACGAAGCAGGGACGCCCCGTCCTCATGCCCTCCATGCCGCGCTTCAAGGGCGCGATGGACATGGCGAACGACCTGTCGCGCGAGGAGATCGGCTGGCTGATGGCCGCGACGGGCGGCGAGAGGGCCACGGTCAAAGAGGCGGACGCGGAGGATATCGCCTGGGTGATCGACGCTTTCGCGGGCGCGGCGGAGCGCGCACGGCGCGCGGGCTTCGACGCCGTCGAACTCCATTCGGCCCATGGCTATCTGCTTTCGGAATTTCTCTCCCCCGCCTGGAATTTTCGAGAGGACGAGTACGGAGGAAGTCGCGAGAATCGCGCCCGATTGTTATGCGAAGTGATCCAGGCAGCCAAGCAGCGGGCCGGGGCCGACTTCCCGATCTGGGCCCGGCTCGACTGTCGCGAATTCCGCACCCCCGGAGGCATCACACCCGAGGACGCAGCGCGAACGGCGGAACTCGCAGCGGAGGCCGGCGCGGACGCCATCCACATCACCGCCTACGCCGATGCGACCTCGGGCGTCGCGTTCACGGAAGGCCCCCTTGCGCATCGGGAATCGGCCTATGTCGAGGAAACCGCGCTGGTGAAGTCGCGGATCGATATTCCCGTGATCGCCGTGGGACGGATCGAGCCCGACGTCGCGGACCGACTGATCCGGGACGGCAAGGCCGATGTGATCGCGATGGCCCGCAAGTTGCTCGCGGATCCGGAAGTCGCCCAGAAGCTTTCCGAGGGACGACCCGAAGACATTCGGCCCTGCATCTACTGCTATACCTGCGTCGCCCAACCCTTCTTCGATCGCGCGGTGCGCTGCGCGGTCAATCCGATGACGGCACGCGAGGGCGCGCTCGGCTCGTCCGAGAGAGAGATTTCCGCGACGCCCAAACGCGTCGTCGTCGTCGGGGGCGGCCCCTCCGGCCTCGAAGCCGCTCGACTCGCTCGTCTCCGAGGCCATGACGTCGTCCTCCTCGAGAAGTCGGCGCAGCTCGGTGGAACCTTGCGCTTCGCATCGCTTGTCTACGAACCGAATGAGCGCCTGCTCGATTGGCTCGTCGGCCAGGTTCGAAAACTCGGCGTCGATATTCGACTCGAGACCGAGGCGACCGTCGAGAAGATTCGAGAGATCGCGCCCGACGAAGTCCTCGTCGCAGCCGGCGCGAGCCGAGCCAAGCCCGACCTGCCCGGAGTCGACCGGGACCACGTCTTCGATGGCGATGACCTCCGCGCCCTCCTGACGGGCCAGGAAGACGGCGAAGCATCGAAGAAACTCTCGCTGCTCGGCCGCATCGCGGTTCTGGCGGGACGCGCGACGGGAATCACGACATCTCCCGGCAGGCTCCGGGAGGCCTCGCGAGCCTATATGCCTGTCGGAAAGGCCGTGGTCGTCGTCGGCGGAGGGCTCGTCGGTCTGGAACTCGCCGAGTTCCTCGCCGAACGCGGTCGGCGGGTGACGATATTGGAAGAGGGTCCGAAATTCGGACTCGAGATGGCCCACCCGAGGCGCTGGCGAGTGCTCGATGACCTTCGGAAACACGGCGTCGAGCTCGTCGCGGGAGCCCAGATCCGGTCGATCACCGAGGATTCCGTCGACTATGATGTTCGTGTAGGCAAGGGCGAGAGCGAAGCGCGATCGACCGCGGTCGATACGGTGATCCTCGCGATCGGCCTCGGACCGAACCCCGGCGTCGCCGCTACTCTCAAGGGTACGGGGGTGCCCATCAAGGAAATCGGCGACGTGACCGGAGTCGGCTACCTCGAGGGTGCGATACATGACGGTTTTCGGGCGGCACTGGAACTCTAGCAGCGCGCTGTCGATCGCAGTCGGGCCGAACGGAATCGTGAAACTCATGTCGAATCCTCCGATCCCATGCTCCTCGCGGGGCTGGATGGCAGCGCTCTTGATCCTC
The DNA here is from genome assembly GCA_029941885.1 of Myxococcota bacterium. GTDB lineage: Bacteria > Myxococcota_A > UBA9160 > UBA9160 > UBA4427 > UBA4427. The sequence goes on along the minus strand of JAPYTP010000035.1, from coordinate 19,266 downwards.
GCCCTCATGGGATCATGTGGATGCGCTGGGCTCGGCGCTCCGGAGGGAGCGCCCCTTCCGCTCCCCCACGCGACCCACGCCTCGATCAACGCCGCCGATCTCGAGGCCCACGTCCGGGCGCTCACCGACCGCCGAGCCCAGGGACGTCGCGCCGGAACCGCCGGCGAGCGCGTCGCGGTCGACTATCTCGCGCGCGTCTTTGCTTCGATCGGCCTCGAGCCGGCGGGTGACGAAGGCGATTCGCGTCACCGCTTCGACTTCACATCCGGTGTCGACCTCGGACCCGACAACACGCTCCGCATTTCGCGCAGGGGCGAGGATGCGGTCTTCCTCGCGGTCGACAGCGACTGGCGCCCCCTCAGCTTTTCCCGATCGGGCGCCGTCCCGGCAAGCCCGGTCGTCTTCGCCGGCTATGGCCTGGTCGTGCCTGAAAGCGACGGGCACGAGGGGGTCGACGACTATTCGGCGATCGACGTCCAGGATCGATGGGTGCTGGTCTTCCGCGACGTCCCGCAATCTCTCGACACGGACCGCCGGCAGTCGCTGCGGCGCCACGCGAGCCTCCGCTACAAGGCCATGGTCGCGCGGGACCATGGCGCGCGGGGCATCCTGCTCGCGAGCGGACCCCTCGGTCGATTCAAGAAGGAGCTCATCCCCCTCCGATTCGACGCATCGCTGGCGGGCACGCGAATCGCGGTCGTCTCGATTCGAGACGCGGTCGCGCAGTCGATTCTCGGCGAGAGCGGCGAAATGCTCGAGACGATCCAGGCCGGCGTCGATGCGGAACTCTCCGTTGCCCCGAATGGCGACTCGTACTTCCAACGGCCCGGTCTGCTCCCCGACGTCGAACTCGGCGGTCGCGTCGACCTGGTGACGCGCAAGGCGGAGGGGACGAACGTCCTGGGTCGGCTCCAGGTCGGACCCAACCCGAGCCCGCAGACGATCGTACTCGGCGCCCACTTCGACCATATCGGCCACGGTGAAGGCTCCGGCTCCCTGGCGTCGGGTAGCGACGTCGGCGGGATGCATCCCGGAGCGGATGACAACGCCTCGGGGACCGCCCTGCTCATCGAGATCGCCGAGTTCCTCACGCGCCGAAAAAGCGCCGGCGAGGAACTCGGTGAGCGGGACTTCGTCTTCGCTGCCTGGTCCGGTGAGGAACTCGGGCTCCTCGGTTCCCACGCCTGGGTGGAAGAACACGTGAACCCCCACTCCCGCGAAGGGGGTCCGGTCGCCTATCTGAACTTCGACATGGTGGGTCGCCTACGCGAGAACCTGATCGTTCAGGGCCTCGGGTCGAGCCCCGATTGGGCGGGTGTCCTCGAACGCGCGAGCGCGCCCCTCGAACTGACGATCTCTCCCCAACAGGACAGTTATATCCCGTCGGATGCGACGAGCTTCTATACCCAGGGCGTGCCCGTCCTGAACGCGTTCACCGGGGCCCACTCCGAATATCACACACCCCGGGATACGCCTGATCTGCTGAACTTCGAGGGAACGGCGATGATCGGCGAACTCTTTGCCCGGATCGCCGAAGAGCTCTCTCGTGCCCGGTTTGCACCCGCCTATCAGGCCCAAAAGGATCCGGCTGCGGGCCAGATGCGAAGCGGCTTTCGCGTATTCCTGGGAACCGTGCCGGACTATTCCCAGACCGACGTGTCGGGCGTCCGTTTGTCGGGGGTCGCACCGGCCGGACCTGCGGAAAAGGCCGGGATGCGCGGCAGCGACATCATCGTCGAGCTGGACGGCCGCACGATCGAGAACCTCTACGACTACACCTTCGCGCTCGAAGCGCTCCGGGTCGGGACCCCCACCCGAATCGCGATTCTTCGTGAGGGCGAACGCATCGAGCTCGAGGTGGTCCCGTCCTCTCGAGATTGACTACGCTCCCTCTGTGCAGAGCGAAATCTCCGACCGATTCCATGCCCTCGCCGCCCTCCCCGAGAGCCAGCTGGGCCTCGCGGAAGGCGCGCTCGTGCTCGCATCGGAGGCGCGCCCGGAAGTCGACATCGCAAGGGGACTCGAGGCGCTCGCGGAGCTCGCCGAACGTGCCCGCCCACTGGTCGATGCCGCCCCCACACCGAGCGGCGCAGTCTCCGCGCTGAACCATTCGCTCTTCGAGCTCGAACAGTTCCGCGGAAACCAGAAACGATACGATGACCCGCGAAACAGCTTTCTCGACGAAGTCCTGACGCGGCGACGCGGCCTCCCCATCACGCTTTCGGTTCTCTACGTCGAAGTCGCTCGGCTGCTCGGACACGAGGCCTACGGCGTCGGTTTTCCCGGTCATTTCCTCTCGAAGGTCGTCGGGGTCTCGGATGTTCCCGACCGCGAGATCATCGTCGACCCCTTCTTCGGCAGAATCCTCAGCCTCGATGAATGTGCCGAGCGCGTGCGCGCCGCTGCCGGGGATCATTCCGAGCTCGATCAACAATGGCTGCAACCCGCGACGGCCATTGAAATCTATGTGCGAATGCTGAACAACCTGAAGCTGAACTACCTGCGCCAAGGAGACGGGCTCGGCGCACTCGGTTGTTTCGACCGGATCGTCGTCCTCGCACCGGATTCCGCGCAGGAGTATCGCGATCGCGGCGTGCTCCTCGAACGGTTGGAGTGCGTGCACGCGGCCATCGAGGACTACAGTCGATTCCTCGAACTCGCTCCCCACGGTGATGAAGCGCGACAGATTCGCCTGCGCCGAGACGCCCTCTCGAGTCAGAAGCCGGCTCTCAACTGATCGTCGGATTTCGACCGAGCTCGTGATCGGGGACGCGCCTTCTTGGGCGCTCGGAGCCGACCGGAGCCGGCGGCGTCAGGGCAACTTTCAGCCGACCAGTACCGCCACATCATCGACCAGGCGGCCGACCTCGAGGTCGAGAACGTTGTAGCTGATCGCGAAGGTCGAGCCGTCGACACGCACGACCTCGCCAGACAATTCAAAGGGACAGACGGGCTGGATGAAGATGTAGAGACGGACCTTCGTGCCGAGCTCGGGAAGGTCGTTCGGCGTATCGAGCTGCGGTGCGCCAATTCTGGTGCGCGGGGGTCGCAGCGTCGCCACACGAGTCCGGTCAGTCGATCGCGATCCAGGCCTTTTCCTTGGAGGATCGACGGATTGCGTCCAGAACTGCCTGCACCGCGACTCCGTCGGCAAAGGTCGCCGCGCGGGGGTCCTCCGCCACGGGCCGCCCGAGAATCCGATCACGGAAGGTCTCATAGAGACGCGTGTAGGGGCCCAGATCGATGCCCATCGAGTGCAACATGTCGTAGGTCGTCGACAACAGCTCGGCCGGCGGCGGCACCGGCGGCGGGAGTCGCAGATCTTCGGGAACCTCGAGTGTCCGCTCGCCGGATGCGTCGGCGACCCCGACCGAGTCGCCCTCGATCCAGACCGTCCCCTTTGAGCCCACGAATCGGGAACAGGCCGCGAAGGGTCCTCGCGCCGCCGACGAACTCTGCATGATGCCTTCGAGACCGGACTCGGTCCTGAAATGGACCGAGTAGGTGTCTTCCGCGGTCCAGGGCGTCGACTCCGCACGCTCGGCCACCCCCGAGAGCGATGCACTCACCCCGACGAACTCTCCCGCGCTCACGCGGATCTGATCGATGATGTGAGAGGCGTAGGCCCCCAACCAACCTCCGCCCTCCTCCTCGAGCCGCCACCAATCCGGCACTTCAGCGTCGGCGTCCGCCAGCGAGGGCATCTGAAAGAGAAAGGTCGCGTGACGTGGCTCGCCGATCAGCCCCTCTGAAATCGCACGCGCCGCCACCGCTTGACCGGTGGCCCAGCGAAACTCGCAGCCGAGGAGATGGACGATGCCCGCGGCTTCCGCCGCCTCGAGCATGCGACGCCCTTCGGCCGCATCCCGCGCGAATGGCTTCTCGCAGACCACGTGTTTTCCCGCCGCGACGGCGGCCAATACGATCTCCGCGTGGGTATGCGGTGGGGTCGAGACCGCTACGGCATCGACCCCGGGAAGGGCCAGCGCCTCTTCGAGCGAATCGAGTCCAGCGGGCACGCCCATCAGCTCGGCGCGCTTGCGTGCCTTCTCGCCATCACGACCGACGATCGCCCGCACATCGAAACCCGCGGCGCGCAACGCGCGCAGGTGGGTCAGTACTCCGAAACCCGTTCCCACGACGACGGCTCCCAGGGGTTCACTCATGAATGATCTCCGACTGGCCGGCGCACGAAAGGCTCGCCGCGCTGAAACCCTAGCGAGGATCCGACAAGGGGTCCCGGCCGCGTCTCCGCCGCGAGCTCAGAATCGCCGGGAGCCAAAAACCGCCGGGAGCCAAAAAGAGCGAGACTCCGGCCGCGGCGCACCAACCGTTTCAGTGATCGGTTCGGCGCTCCGAACGGAAATGACCCAGTCCGACGAGACCGAGACCGAGCAGCAGAGCGGTCCCGGGCTCGGGCACCGGCATCCAACTCACCCCGGCGACCACCACGGACCCGCCGGCTTTTATCTTCAGGTGGCCGAGCGTCACCATCGAGACATCGATGTAGACGTCACCGTCGGGGTCGAACGAGAGTCCGGGCGAGTGTGCGTTCGCGCGGGCCACTCCGACGACGGCCGCCAACAGCGTGATGTCGCCACCGGATCCGGGACCCAGTGGCGAACCCGACACGATCGGGCCGAGATCGATTTGCGTGATACAGGCACAGATGATCGGATACTCCGGGCGGAGATCGATGATCGGCGGAAAGTCGATGATCGGCGGGATCGTGAGGGAAATGTCCCCTCCCGTCTCGAGAATGATCTCGAGCGCTTCGATCGAGGTATCGAAGATCGAGATGTCCGCGCCCGTCAGGGAGACCAGACCGCTCGCATGGATGGGCCCGTAGACGAAGACGCTCCCCGAGGTCGTCACGGTCAGGTCCGCCCCATCCACGACGGCCTTGATCCCGCGGTCGAACTCAAAAGGACTGCCGTCGTGGCGAGGCGGGACTGCGGGGAGTTGGCTGCAATCGTCAATGCAGAGCACCTGGACGGCCACCGGCGTGTACGGATTTTCACCCTCTATGATCAGGGCCAGGGCTGGCGACGACGTGAGTACCAGCAGAGCCGAGACCGCGTACAGCGCTGCGAGAACGAGCCTGAACGTTTTGTCCATGTGCAATCTACCTCCAGTTGGATTGACGTGGTGACTCCGAGCCGGTTGTGGCAGGTTTTCCCCCAGCTTCGGAAGCAAAATCGGCGGGTTCGAGTGAACCCTGCCGGTCCCCCGTCGAGCCGGCCGCGAGCGATATCGACCCGACTCGAGCGGGGGTGCGCGCCACGTCCGCCCCACGCGCGGTATGCTGGGGATCCGACCCATCAGATCGTGAGGAGCTTCCCCGCATGGCCACCGCACACAGGGCAGACGAACTCGAAATCACACGCCTTACCGGCTCCCTCGGAGCCGAGGTGCGGGGACTCCGCCTCGCCGACAGCGGCCCGGCCGATGCCGAAGCCATCCTGTCGCTGATCTCCGAACACCTGGTGCTCTTCTTTCCCGACCAGCACCTGACGCCGGACGAGCACATCGCTTTCGGCAACCTCTTCGGCCGGCTCGAAGGGCATCCGAATCTCTCCTTGGACGCGGAACGGCCGGAGTTCTTCGAGCTGAAGGCGGTCGGTGGAGCCGGAGCGGTCGCCGACGAATGGCACAGCGATCTCTCTTGCCAGACCGAACCCTCGATCTTCGCGATCCTGCACATGAAGAAATGTCCTGATGTCGGTGGCGACACGCTCTGGGCGAACATGTACAAGGCCTACGAAGAGCTCTCACAGCCGATGAAGGATCTCTGCGAGGGGCTGACCGCCCTCCACGACGCCAGCCCGCATCACGCGCCGGATCGAAAGGCCATTCACCCGGTCATTCGCACCCATCCCGTGACGGGCCGAAAATCCCTCTTCGTCAACTATCACTTCACTCGTCGCATCGTCGAGATGAGCCACGAGGAGAGCGAGGTCCTGCTCGGATACCTGACGAGCCACGCAGCTCGCATGCGCTTCACCGTCCGGTACCACTGGAGCCAGGGTACGATCGCGATGTGGGACAACCGCTGTACGCAACATCATGTCCTGAACGATTTCGAGGGCGAACGCGTGATTCAGCGCGTCACCGTCATGGGCGACAAACCCGAGGCTTCCGCTCCGCCCCGATACGAGCCCCATGACGAAAAGTTCAGCGCGGGAACCTGGCGCGACCAGCCGCTCAAACAGTTCCTCAAGGACCGTTAGGTCCGTCCTCGTGCAGGCAGTCCTCGCATGAAGCGGGAAATCGAGACCGACTACCTGGTCGTCGGCGCCGGGGCGATGGGAGTCGCCTTCGCCGACGAGATCATCCACGGATCGAAGCACGCCCGCGTCGTCCTGGTCGACCGGCGGGCAAAGCCCGGTGGGCATTGGAACGACGCCTACCCCTTCGTGACCCTGCACCAACCCGCACTCTTCTACGGTGTCAACTCCCTGAAGCTCGGATCGGGCGGGAAGGATCTCGTCTCGCGATCGCAGATCCTCGGCTATTACGAGCGCGTACTCAAAAAACTCGCGGCGACGGGGCGTTTCACCTTCCTGCCCCTGTGTCACTACGAGGGAGATCGGGAAACGGGGCGGGCCCGGATCGTCTCGACGATCGCACCCGACCTCGAATACGACGTGACGGTCCGGAAGAAAACCGCCGATGCGACCTATATGGACGTGCGCGTCCCCGCCAACACGAAGCCGAAATACGAGGTCTCCGAAGACGTCCGAGTCGTCCCGATCAACGCCCTCGCCGATGTCGACCGTCCCTATGCGCGCTACGTCGTGATCGGTGCGGGCAAGACCGGAATCGACGCGGCGCTCTATCTGCTCGAACGCGACGTCGACCCCGACCGGATTACCTGGATCATGCCGAACGATTCATGGTTCCTGAACCGCGAGAACATCCAGCCCAGGGAGGTCGCCCGTGACTTTCCCGCGCAGCTCCGAGCGATCACGGAATCCGACAGCCTCTCTGCGGTCTACGAGCGCCTCGAAGCGGAAGGCCGCTTGCTTCGATTGGATCCGGACGTCTGGCCCGCGAAATATCGCTGCGCGACGGTCACGCTCGACGAACTCGAGGAATTGCGGCGGATCCGTGACGTCGTCCGGCAGGGGCGGGTCCTTCGGGTCGACGAATCGGGCATCGAGCTGACGCAGGGGGCGCGCACATTCTCCCGGGAGAGTGAGGCGGGGGCCGCCGAGCGTTTCGAAATCCTCTACATCGACTGCACGGCCGATGGGCTCGCCACTCGTCCTGCGCGACCGATCTATGCCCGGGAAAAGATCACGCTCCAATCGATCATGATGTGCCAGCAGGTCATGAGCGCGGCGGTGATCGCCGCCATCGAGCTTCGCTTCGACGACGACGAGAAGAAGAACGAGGTCTGCCAGCCGGTTCCCCACCCCGAGTTCGTGACCGACTATCCCTACAGTCTCTACGTCTCGTTCAACAACCTCGAAAAGCTTGGCACCATCCTGACACGCTGGATGCTCGGGAAGAGGCTCTCCCTCGGAAGTCATATGGGTTTCATCGAGAAATTTCGCTTCGGCGTCGCTGTGAAACGTTGGATGCTCCGGGACCCCGAGCGCCTCGAGAGACTGATCGAAGCAGGCTAGGCGCGCCCGCGATCACGGGAGCAACCGACGACGATTTCTGGCAGGAATCGACTCCGCAGAGCGACATCACGCGGTTTCTGCGCGATGAGATCTTCGACTGCAGTGGGGCCCATCGCGGGAGGATCCTGGTCGATCTCAGGCCGCCGGGATGGCTCCAACGGGATCCCCCAGCTCCTGACCGTCTCGAGAGTAGGCCCGCGTGTCGAAGGGCGGCCTCATGCGGAGTCGCGTTCGATCGCGCCCCCGTGCTCGTGCTGTCCAGTCGGGGCTGACCCCACCCGTGCAGCCGTTTGCCTCAGCCGACGCCACGAGACGGACACGAAGTGACGGGCTCCTTACCCATCGACGGCTTCAGGCCCTACCCTCGCCCGATGCGAACCCTGCGCACCTTCCGTCTCAACCTCTTCCTCTTGCTCGCCGGACCCCTCCTCGTCGGCGCCTCCGGCGGGAGCGGCGGCATGGATCCGAAGCTGCGGGTCAGCGATCACGTCGAAAGACATCGGGTCGCGTACGGCGAGATCGCCCAACGAATCTGGGATCTCGCCGAGGTCGGCTACCAGGAGGTCGAGTCCTCGGCACTGCTTAAGAGCAGCCTGCGAGAGGCGGGCTTTTCGATCGCAGCGGGGGTCGCCGGGATGCCGACTGCCTTCATCGCAGAATACGGATCGGGGCACCCGGTGATCGCGGTGCTCGCAGAGTTCGACGCGCTCCCGGGTCTTTCCCAGACACGGAATCCGGAGCGCCAGACGCGCGACGACGTCGCGGCCGGCCACGCCTGTGGTCACCATCTCTTCGGCGCGGGCTCGGTGGCAGCGGCCCTCGCTGTCGCGGATTGGCTCTCGGCCTCCGGCACGCGCGGGACCCTTCGCGTCTACGGCTCGCCTGCCGAGGAGGGCGGTGCGGGCAAGGCCTATCTCGTGCGGGACGGACTCTTCGACGACGTCGATGCAGCGCTCCACTGGCATCCCTCCTCGAATAACGGCGCGAGCATCCACGGCATGCTCGCGAACAAATCCGCGAAATTCCGCTTCCGCGGCATTTCGGCCCACGCGGCCGCGGCGCCCGAACGCGCCCGGTCGGCCCTCGACGGCGTCGAGGCCATGAATCACATGGCGAATCTTCTGCGCGAACACGTGCCGCAGGAGACCCGGATCCACTACGTCATCACCGCGGGTGGCCACGCGCCCAATGTCACACCGGATTTCGCCGAGGTGTTCTACTACGTCCGGCATCCGAAGACCGAGACCCTGCACGAAATCTTCGAACGCGTCGTCGCGGCGGCCGAAGGCGCTGCGAAGGGAACGGGGACGCGCGTCGACTACGAAGTGATCCACGGCGCCAACGAGCTGGTGCCAAACGAGGCACTCGGACGGGCGATGGACGCCAACCTGCAAAGGGTCGGCGGCGTGCGCTACAACGCGGCGGACAAACGTTTCGCAAGGGAGCTACGAAAGAGTTTTCTCGCTGAGGCCCCCCCCGTCGAAAGCGCGGCCGAGATCGAGACGTTCACGATCCAGGGCGTCTACCCCGGCTCGACCGACGTCGGCGACGTGTCACAGGTCGTTCCGACGGTCGGGCTGTCGACGGCCACCTGGGTCCCCGGAACGCCGCCCCATTCCTGGCAGGCGGTCGCCTCGGGCGGGACCGAAATCGGCAACAAGGGCATGATCAACGCTGCGAAGACCCTGGCGATGACGGCCGTCGACCTCTACACCCGACCCGATCTGCTCGAGAGCGCGATCGCTGAACATCGCGAGCGGATCGGGCCTGATTTCGTCTATCGGCCCCTGGTCGGAGATCGTGCGCCCCCGCTCGACTACCGAAACCCGAGTACGGGAGGGCCGAGGCCCTAGCCCTGCAGCCCGGCCCGGTGGCGGATGCAGGCCGGAGGAACAAATGGAATTCCTCGTGCGCCGAATCGGGTAGTCTTCCGTTCCGCCACGATCGTCTCGGCGTGACTCAGCGAACCCATGCGGGCAGATGCCCGGTCTCACTCGAGGGAGCGAATGTCGGTTCTTTCACTCGCCACGCCGCGTGCTCGCGGTCTGATGATCCTGACGGCCCACCCGGAAGGGTGCCGCGTTCTCGCCGAGCGGCAGATCGAGCGAGCGCGTGACGCATTTCCGGAGCCCCTGGCCGCCGCCGAGGGAAAGACGGCGCTGATTCTGGGTAGCACCACCTTCGGTTACGGAAGCTCGATTGCCATCGCGCTCAAGGAAGCGGGATTCGCGAAGATCATCGGTGTCGGCTACGAAACGCCGCCCGCCTTCCGAGACGAGAAGATCGCCATGGCTCCCGCGGGCTGGTATCTCACCGAAGCGCTTCACCAGGCCTATCCAGAGCAGCGAACGTATTTTGGTGACGCGTTCAGCGACGAGACACGGGATCGCGTCATCGACGACCTGCAGGCCGCCGGCGAACGGATCGACCTCCTCGTCTACAGCGTCGCGGCACCCCGTCGAAGTCACCTCGAAGAAACCTGGACGTCGGCTCTCAAGGTGGTCGGCGATCCGCTCGATGTCATCGGCCTCGACTTCAAGAGCGGCGAACACACGGAGGTTCATCTCGACCCCGCCAGCGATCTCGAAATCGAACACACGCGGCGCGTGATGGGCGGCGACGATCTCGCCCTCTGGACCAATGCCCTGTTGTACGCGGATCGCGCCAACCCGGGCCTCAAGGTCGCACCTCTCAGTTATATCGGTCCGGACTTCGAGCCGCTGCGGCGGATCTACTGGGACGGAGCACTCGGTGGGGCCAAGAAACATATCGACGCCACAACGCGGAGCCTGAATGCCCGGTTGGAGAAGCGCATCGGCGGTTCGGCCTTCACCTGCATGAATCCGGCGGTCGTGACGGGAGCGTCGGTCGCGATTCCCGCGATGCTCAAGTACATCGCCGACTATCTCGCCGTCGTGGACAGCGGGATCGGCGACTATGATGATCCGCTCGCGGTCGGGATTGGATTTGCCAACGCGCTCTATGGCGAAGCGAAGGATCCCGGTCAGGGAGAACCCTGGCGTCAGATGCTCGATGACGAGGGTCGGCTGCGTCTCGATGGCCATGAACTGGTCGCCGAAACCCAGGTCGCGATCCGTGATCTATGGAACTCTGCCAAATCGGGTCCCGTCACTGCGCTCACCGCCCGGGGCCACGAGTTGTTCAGGACCGAATTCATGCGTCTGTATGGCTGGGAGGTCCCCGGCGTCGACTACGAGGCCGAAACGGATTTCGCTCCTCCCCTCGGCGACAAGCAAGGGGTCGTCCATCTGCTGGAGTAGCTCCGGTGCTCAGCCTTTCTCCACGGCCTTCGCAGCAAACTCGAAATCGGCGCTGATTCGCCGAAAGCGCTTCTCGACGGCCATCGCCGCTTCCGGATGCGTGAAGATGTGGAAGCGGTTCGCCCGAATCGCATTGACGACGATCGGCCCGACTTCTTCAGCCGGCATCGAAGTGTCCGCCACGACCGAAGTGTCCCCTTCGCCTCGCTCTGGCACCACGTCGGGTGCGGCCTGGCGGCCAAAGCCTTCGGGACGATTCTTTAGTGAGGTGTTCATGAGATCCGACGCGACGACACCCGGACACAGCACGGACACGCCGATCTGCTCGGCCACGAGCTCACCTCGAAGCATTTCGGTGTAGCCCACACAGGCGTACTTGCTCGCCACATACGCGCTGATCGGGAGCCCCCCCGTTGCGAGGAGACCTCCGAGGGAAGCGGTCGTCACGATGTGCGCGTCCGGCGCGCATTTTCGCAGCGACGGAAGGAAGGCGGCCACCGTCTTGACGACCCCGAGCAGATTGACCGAGAGCGTGTACTCCCAGTCCTCCATCGTGTGATCGTCCAGCGACGCCATCCGCGCCAGCACTCCGGCGTTCGCACATAGGAGATTGACTCCGCCCGTCTCTGCTGCCACCTGCTTGGCAGCCATCTCGAGCGACTCTGCCGAAGTCACGTCCACCGCAATGGCAAACGCACGTCCACCCCTCCCGAGGATCTCCGCCGCCACCCCCTCGGCGCTCTCGAGGCGAAGATCGGCAATCGCCACGGTCATCGACTCCGCTGCGAGTCCGAGGGCGATCCCACGTCCGATTCCGCTGCCACCGCCCGTTACGACGGCAACCTTTCCAGCCAGATCCTTCATGAAAGTTCTCCCGGAGTGAGGTGGCACGCGGGCCAACAAGACAACTCCTCACGACCCGCCCGTTTTTCGCGCAGCCATGGATCTCCTCGACGACGACCCAATGATTGCAGAGCCGTAGGGCAAGAGCTTGTCGCATTGGGGGCGAGGTCGTCCACGTAGAGGGCCACACGTGTCCCTTCACGTGGCCGATCGAGGATCGCAGGGCACGCCCTCGAAGCCCCCTAGCCAATCTCGAGGAAGACCCGCTCCCACGCTCGGACCCAAAGCGACGGCAACCGCTCGAGCTTCGTCTCATCGATTTCATGGCTCGGCCAGAGCGCCAAGATCTCCTCGAAGGCGACGCGCGCCTCGAGGCGGGCCAGGCCGGCCCCCAGACAAAAATGGATGCCGTGACCGAGTCCCAGGTGTCGGCGGATCGAGCGACCGGCGAGAAAGTGATCGGCCCGTTCGAATTCACGATCGTCGCGGTTCGCCGCGCCCCACATGAGTCGGATCTCCGAGCCCGCCGGGATAGGCACCCCATGCATCGTCACATCCCCGACCGCCCGGCGCGCGAGTGACTGGACCGGCGATTCGAATCGCAGCATCTCCTCGATCGCCGCGGGAATACTCGCCGGATCCCGTACGAGTCGCTCGCGCGCCTCGGGATGGCGTTGCAGCAGCACCAGACCGTTGCCGAGGAGGTTCGTGACCGTGTCGGTCCCGGCCAGAACGAGATTACTGCAGACCCCCCGGATCCGATCGTCGCTCAGTCGCTCCGAGCCGCTCTCGGATTGCAACTGCTGGATCAATCCTCGCTCGTGCGGCGGAGGGTCCGCATCGAGGACCGCCCTCGTCAGTGAAACGAAGCGTTCCATCGTCTGCTCGAGAATCGTACTGTCGCGCGCTGCCCCGATCGCGAGTGCGGCGGTGCGAAGCGATTCATCGAGGTCCGACGGAACGCCGAGCAGGCGATGGATCACCCGACTCGGAAAGACCGAAGCGAATTCGGCCACGAACTCCAGCTTCGTCCGCGTGCCGAGCGACCCGAGAAGTTCTCGGCATGTGGCGCGGACAAGGGGCTCCGCCCGCGCGATTCTCGAGGGCGTAAACCAGCGCACGACGCTCGACCTCAGACCGTCGTGACCGGGAGGATCCATCGAGGCCATATGTTCGAATTTCGCGACGGGGCTCTCGGAAGAGAAGGTCTGCCAATCCGCCGTTGCCTCCCAGACATCCTGAAAACGCGAGAGCAGGAACGAGCCGGAGGCCTCGTGGAGGTGTACCGGTTCTTCCTCGCGTAGCCAGCGGTAGTAGTCCGCCGGGTCCGAGAGGAATTGGGGGTCGGCCGGGTCGTAGGCCAGGCCCGTGATCCGATCGGCTTCTTCGTTCATGACTCGGATCGGCCGACCGCGGCAAAGACGGGCAGGATTTCCGCAGCGATTCGATCCATCCGCTCCAAATACGCCTCCAGAGTCGACTCCCGTGGCCACAGCGCCATGTGGCTTACGCCGATCTCCTGATAGGCGCGTAGCTGCTCGAGCACGTGCTCGAGCGGACCCGTTAGCGGCGCGATCCGTTTGTCGGAGGGAACCGGCTCATTCGTCAATTCGATCTGGGCTCGCATCGAGATCGGCACCTCGGATGCCGGCCGACCCGCATCGCTACAGAGTTCCGACAACTCATGAATCCCGAGGCGAAGCTCGGCAACGGGCACGTCGATCACGTGCCAACCATCTCCCGCCCGCGCAGCTCGGCGACGGGCGGGCCGACTGTTGCCTCCGATCCAGATCGGGATGTTCCCCGCCACGGGTTTCGGATCGAAGCCGATGTTGTCGAATCGGAAATGCTCCCCCGAATGGCTGGGATGATCCTGGCTCCAGAGTGCACGCATCGCATCGATGTGCTCGTCGAGCACGTGGCCCCGCTCGCCAAAGGAGATCCCCATCGTCTCGTATTCCTCGGGGATCCACCCCGAACCCACACCGAGGAGAACCCGCCCACCCGAGAGTTGGTCGAGGGATGCCACGAGCTTCGCGGCGACGATCGGATGGCGTAGCGCCGCGAGATAGACGCTCACTCCGAGACGAATTTGGTGAGTACGCGCCGCGACGCCCGCTAGCGCGATCATGGGATCGATGAATGCGTGGCGCGCATCGGGGCGAATCTTCATGCCCGGCATGTAGGGATAGAAGGTCGATGACTCGACGGGCAGCACCAGATGGTCGGCGGTCCAGAGCGTGTCGAACCCGAGGGCCTCTGCCTTCTCCGCGATTCGATACATCGAATCGGCGCGCGCGAGATCGCCAGCGTTGGGCAGGATGAGACCGATTTCCATGGACACTCCAGTTCGTAGCCGTTGGCGCGGACTAGCGGGCGGTGATCTCGTTCTCGCCCGCCCAACCCTCGCGAAGGGGCGTGATGAAGAACGGCGTCAGACGCAGAACTCGAAAATACCAGGATCCGCCCACGCGATGGTAGACATCGTCGAAGCGCGCCGTCACGAGGATGCTCTCTCCATTCGCGACGGTCTTGGCCTCGAGGTAGGAGAGCCCCTGGGCCTCGTCCCCACTGATCTCGACCCTGTGGTTGTGGATGAACTGCTTGATGAAGGGGCTCCCGCCCACGACATCACGGTAGAAGGCGGCGATCTCTGACCTCCCCCTTGCCCGCCCCATCTCTCCGAAATCTGCCTCCCCGTCTTCACAGAAGAGAGCCGGGATCTCCTCGATCTGGCGTTCGTTGACGGCGATGTGATAACGGAAGCGCAGATCCTGGATCTCGCGCAGGTCCCGCAACTCGAGAAGTTCCGACTCGAGCCGACTCACCCGATTCTCCAGGCTTTCCATACGGCGATCCTCCGCAACGATCCGAGACCTGCCTGCCTCGCTCTCAGCACGGTAGCCCGGGCATGGCGGCGAGCGCGATCCCATCCGATGCTCTCGATCCGAAGGAGGTGCGGATGAGGGTCGAGATGAAAGAGAGTTCGGATGTCGTGCAAAACTACCTCGAGGCGCTCGGCGACCAGGACTGGGGTCGGGTCGAGCAGACCCTCGCCAAGACGGTGCTTCGGATCGGGCCCTATGGAGATGTCGTCGAAGGGCAAAAGGAATACCGCGACTTCCTGGCCGATGTCGTCGGAAAGCTTCGGGACTACGTACTTCACGTCGAGCGCACGGCGACGATCGATCGCACGACCTGGGTGCGGCTCAGCGAAACCGTGAGCGACGGTTCCGGTCGGCGCCTCCGCACCGAGGAGGCGCTCCTATTCGACGTCGATGCAGAGGACAGGATTTCCCGAGTCGAGGTCTATCTTCGCAAATCAGAAGTCCTAGAGGCCGGACCCGGCGGAGCCTGAATCGTCGAGATCCTTCACGAACAGGTCCTGCCTGAGGGTACGGGCGGACAACCATTTGTGGATTCCGCTCCAGATCGAAGTGATCGCGATGATCGCGAGGGAATAGCGAATGGCTTCGCCCTGGAACCTCGGGGCGAGCAGATCGTTCAGGATCCCCACGATCGTCGGCCCGAGACCCATTCCGATCAGGCTCAACATCAACAGGTTGATGGCCGACGCCAGCGAGCGCATGGAAGGCTTCGCCAGACCCTGGGTGACCGCGTGCATCCCGGGCACCGCGAGCCCGGTCAAGAACGCAGCGGGAGCAAGACACGCGAAGGCTGCCGTGGGGTTTGGCATGAAGAGAAAGAGGATCGCGAAGGGGACGCTGGTGATGCTTCCGATCGCAGGAACCCACATGTACCATCGTAGATCTCGCGCACCGAGGGCGTCGGCGAGCCTACCCCCCACGTAGATCCCGAGCGCGGACATCGCGGAGCTCGAAAGCGCCAGGGCGGTCCCGATCTCACCCGTCCCGAGACCGTGCACCCGAACGAGGAAGGATGGATACCAGAAGGCCGCCCCCGTGAAGGCGAATGAATGAAGGCTGGCTCCAATGATCAGATGTCGATAGGACTTCTTTCGCAGCAGGAAGCGGAGGGCCTCGCGCAAGCTGGCTGTTTCTTCAGCTTGTGTTCGATCAAAACGGCCCCGGGGCGGCTCCCTCAAGGTGAATCGGATCAGGATCGCAAGCAGCATCCCGGGAAATCCGAATGCGATCAGAACGACTCTCCAGCCGTAGAGTTCGGTGAGCCAGCCCCCCGCGAAATACGACATCATGACGCCGAGGGCGGATCCCACGCTCATCGTCGCGAGCGCGGTTGCACGTCGCTCGGGAGGAAAATAGTCCGAGATGATCGAGTGCGAGGGCGGCGTCCCGGCCGCCTCCCCGACTCCGACACCGATCCGCGCCACGACCAGCGCGAGAAAACTCTGGGCAAATCCCGAAGCCAGCGTAAGCCCGCTCCAGACGAGGAGGCCCAGCGCGACGATCGATCGACGAACGCCGCGATCGGCCCAGCGCGCGATCGGGATCCCCGCGATCGAGTAGAACACGGCGTAGGTGAAACCCGTGAGGAGACCGATCCAGGTATCGGGGACGTCGAACTCCGCCTTGATCGGTTCGATCAGCATCCCGAAGATCTGCCGATCCAGCAGATTGAAGGCGGCCACGCAGACGAGTAGTCCGAGAACGTAGTTCGAGTAGGCGCGCGAGGGCGAAAACGAGAGCGCGTCCTCGGTCCGACTCGAATGGGTCACCCAAAAATCCCCAGAATGAAGTGCACCCGATCGGGTGGAGCGCGCGAGGTGTTCTGCGAATCAGTTTCCAGTCGAGATCGGAAGATTCACGTATCCCTTGACGTGCGCTTGATAGGTACGCGTCATCCCGGCCTCATCGACCTCGTAGTTCGGGAAGCGGACCGCCATCTCTTCGAGGGCGATACGCGTCTCGAGGCGCGCAAGGCTCTTTCCAATACAGACGTGGTGGCCGTGGCCGAAGTAGATCTCGCGATCCTGCTTCCGCGTGACGTCGAAGCGATCGGGATCCTCGTGCTCTCGCTCATCGCGGCAGGCGGCGCCGCTCACCAGAGCCACACGCGCGCCCGCAGGAATCGTCACACCGTGCCAGGTCGAGTCTTTGAGAGCCACGCGCCCCTGGAATTGCGAAGGGGCTTCATAGCGCAGGATCTCTTCGATCGCGTTGGGGATGCGCGCGTGGTCGTCCCAAAGCGATTGGCGCTGATCGGGATGCTTGAAGAGCAGGTATGCGGCATGGCCGAGCAGCTTCGCTGTCGTCTCCGCCCCAGCGGCGGCGAGCAGCGTCGTGAATGAACCGCACTCCTCGTGAGTGAGCCGACGCGTCTTGCCGTCGATGTCTTCGAATTCGGCCTCCGCAAGAACCGTGATCAGGTCCTCCTGCGGATTCTTCCGCCGCTCGTTGATCAGACCACTCACGTATTCGCGAGAGGTACCAAGACCCATCGCGGCCGCCTCGCCCAGCCCTCCATCGGGGTCGCGCTCCAATCCCTTGTCGACCCATTCACGGTATTGGTCGCGCATCTCCTTCGGGATCCCGAGCAAGACACTGATCACGTCCATCGGGAATCGAACCGCGAATTCCTGCTCGAAATCGAATTCACTCTGGGTCGAAAGCGGCTCGAGGTATTCCCTGGCGAGGCCACGCACCTGGTCCTCGAGTGCCGCCATCCGACGCGGCGTAAAGCCCCGACTGATCACATTGCGCAGGCGGGTGTGCGCCGGGGGGTCCATCCCGATGATCGAGAAGACGTGGCCGGGCATCTCCCCCCTGTTTTCGAGGGATGGTCCCAGGGAAGAACTCATCGTCTCCCAGTCGAGGGTCGCTTTCCATACGTCGTCGAACCGAAACAGCGCGTAGAAATCCATATCCGCGTTGTGCGTGCACGGTTCCTCGTCGCGGAAATGCTTGTACAAGGGATACGGATCTTCCTGAAAGGGTCGCGAGTAGGGATCGTAGATCATCCGGGTCTCCAGCATCGTGTCGGCGATATGAGTCCGAGTGGTCGCACAAGGTCTCGTTGATGCGAGCCATGGGGAGCACTCCCCAGGTTCAATTGTGCCCCGCTCGAGTTCCGTTTGTCAAAGCCCAAAAGCCACCGGCGGCCCAACCTTCAGCCCTCGAAACAAAGCGGCAGGCTCGTCGGCCCTCGCACCAGGAACGAGTCGACGCGGTCGAGTGCGTCTTCGGTTCTGCGAATATTCGGCAGCCGAGCGAGCAGCGTCTCCAACGCGATGGTCGCCTCGAGGCGGG
The DNA here is from genome assembly GCA_029941885.1 of Myxococcota bacterium. GTDB lineage: Bacteria > Myxococcota_A > UBA9160 > UBA9160 > UBA4427 > UBA4427. Next base: position 1,323 of record JAPYTP010000035.1, on the reverse strand, counting down.
CCAAGGATGCGCCCAGACAGAAATGCACACCGAACCCGAAGCCCATATGACCCTGGGTATCCCGGTGGATGTCGAACCGATCCCCGTCCGGAAATTTTCGATCGTCATGGTTCGCGGACCCGAAGATCACCGTCACGATATCTCCCTTCGCGATCTTGGTTCCCGCGAGTTCGGTATCGGATGTGGCCTGACGGAATGCCATCTGGACCGGTCCGTCGTAGCGAAGCGTCTCTTCGACCATCTGCGGTACCAAGGACGGATCTTGACGGACCTCCTCGAGCTGATCGGGGTGATCGAGCAGCGCGAGCATCGCGTTGTCGATGAGATGAGTCGTGGTCTCGTTTCCAGCGGCGAGCAGCAAGGCGACAAAATCGACGGTCTGCACCGGAGTCAGCGCGACACTCTCCTCGGCGTTCACGAGCACGCTGATCAGGTCGTCGCGCGGATGGCTCCGTCGATCCGCCACGATCTCGAGGGTATATTCTGCGAGTTCATGAAGGGTGCGAAGAAGCTGCTCCGGTCCCGCGACCGCCATGTTTCCGGTGATGCCCGAGATGATGACGTCCGACCATCGCTTGAAGTCGTCGGCATCGGAAGGGTCGACGCCGAGCATCTCGGCGATCACGGTCACCGGAAGAGGCATCGACAGATCCCGGTTGAGGTCGAACTCTTTGCCACGCGCCAGGATTCCATCGACCGCTTCGTTCGCGATCTCGCGGATCCGGGCTTCCAACTGGCTGACGCGACGAGGCGTAAAGCCCCGATTGACGATGTGGCGAAGCGCTTCATGCTCGGGTGGATCCATCGAGATGACCGTGTTCTCGTTCCAGCCTTCCTCGGTTCCCAGCAGGCTTTCGAGTCCCAGTTCCTGCTGCTTCTTTCGGCGCGCCTCGAGCAACGTGGCCTCGTCGGCCTGCATCCCCGTCTGCAATCCCCCCATCATCATCAGGCGCGTCGCGGAAGAGGAGTAGAGTTCGGCATGGCGGAGCACATGAGAGACATCGTCGTAGCGCGACACGACCCACAACCCATCGCGGACGCGATGGATCGGAGAGAACTCGCGAAGTCGCCGATATTCCGGAAATGGATCAGCGCGAACTTCGAAGGGATCGTATTCGATGGGCATACCCAGCCTCCAGGGAGTCGTTCCGGACATCCTACACGACGAAAGGCCCCGATGACCAGCGACAGAAAATTGCCTGAGCGGCCGCCGTGATGCCCCTGGCCTGGCGACGAGCCTCTACAATCGGAGCCACGCTGCTGGACACGGTCGGAGTCCAGCAGTCGATCGAGGTCGCGGACGAGGTGGCTCCGACCCCACGT
>JAPYTP010000034.1 GCA_029941885.1 Myxococcota bacterium | reverse complement strand
GCCCCTGCCCCTTGCGAATGGCGACGCCTGCGATTTCAATGTCTTCGGTCGCATAACGCGCCAGGAAGAACCCCGGAAACTGCACGCGAAGGAGCTCCATCACCGCCCCAGCACGCAGGTCGGGTCGATCTCGGAAGAGCGCGATCTGTTCGGGATTACGCAGCATCTCGAGCGTGCCCAACACGACGGAGTTGGTCGTGGTCTCGGTGCCCCCGAGAATCAGGCCGTAGACGAGCGAAACCAGCTCGTCCCGAGAGAGAGCCTTTCCATCCGATTCGGCTTCGAGGAGAGCCGAAAGGATGTCGTCGCGTTCGCTCCCCTCGTGCTCGAGCACGACCTGCTCGATGAGCTTCACGAGTTCTTCCTGCGAGACCTCGGCCCGGCGACGATCCTCGCCAGAGAGGAGCGGACTGAAGATCGCGATCACATCGTCCGAGAGCTCCTTGAAGCGATCTTCGCGGGTACTGTTGGGCTCGATTCCGATCATGCGGCTGATCACCCGAGTGGGAAAAGGGCTGCCGAAGTCGCCCACCAGATCGATTCGACCGGCGGGTCGCTGTGCCTCGATGAGTTCGTCCACGGTGTTCTCGATCAGCGGAGCGAGTCTGGCCACGGCTCGTGGCCTGAACGCGGAGCTCACGATCCGGCGGACGCGATCGTGCCTCTCGACGGAACTCGTCATCGAATGTTCGTCGAGCCGATGCAGGCGATCGGTAACCGGATTCGCCGGCGGATCGAAGTGCTCCCAATACTTCATGTTCATGCTGAGGCGCGGGTCTCTTGCGGTCGCAAGGTACTCGGGATAGCCGGTGACGATCCACGCTCTCTTGTCCTCGGACCAGGCGATCGGGGCGTGATCTCGCATCTGGTGATAGGCGGGGCGCGGATCGGCAACGAAGACGGGATCGAGGGGGTCGAAGCTGGGAAGCACGGCGGAGGCGGTGGAGGCGGTGGAGGCGGTCAAGGTCGGACTCCCACTCATCGTTCGTCCGACCCGGCGGTCGTTTTTACAGCGTGATCGAGTCGCCGGACAAGTCGAGCTGGGTATCGGGACAGTCTGGCCTCCACCGGTACCGATCGCAACGCCCGCGGCGCCGTTACTCCGCCCCACCCGCCCTCCGGGTCGATCACGTCGAGCACTCGGGTCGGCCTCGCCGTGCCAGAGCGCTCCGGCGAATCGGGGCATCGGCCGACCGCGAGTCTTCGTTTCGAGCGGGAATCAGCTCGTGGCGCGTGTCTTCTTGGACCAGGCGACCGGGGAGAGGCCTCGCCACTTCTGTCCGGGAGTCGCCGGTAGGTCATTTTGGAGTGCAGCCCGCATCAACTCATCGAGGATCGGGGACACGTCCGTTCCAGGCGGCGCCTTTGCAATCCAGAGCGTCGCAGGGTCGAGCTGGGGGTCGGCCCCGGGAGCATCGCTGGCCGCAGCCTCGATCAGCGCGAGGGCTTCTTCGTCGACACCGTCATCCCATGTGTCCGCGGTGCCGAGCAGTTCGCCTATCCGGCTCGTCTCTCCACTGGGGAGATAGATGGTGCCCGTGGCCAGATCGACGACGAAGGCGATGACGCCGGGGATCACGAAGAAGAGGAGGCCGATCGCGTCGAGCACCACGATGTCGGCGTCGAGCCTTCCGGACTCTGTCCCGCGTCGCGCGGGGTAGAGGAGGGTGCCGCAACCGGTGAGTTGCCATACGAGGACGACCACGAGAAGGGTCTTGAATAGCGTTCTTACGATCATCATCCCGGCGAATCCTCCCGCGCTCACAGCGTTGTTTCTCCCGAATGGATCGGCATTTTCGCGGAGCTTCCTGAGGGAATCGGCTTCTCGGGAGCCCTGGCGGAGGCAGACGGAAACCGTCGTCCCTTGGGGCCGGCCAATTCGATCCAGTCGACCGCGAAGAATCCTACGGGCAATGGGGTTGCGATCCGTCGCGATTCCCGGGTGTCACTCGTCCGCGTGTGCCGCCCAACGCAGGCGCCAGGAGCGAAGCGCTGCCACGAGGGCGCGGGCGGTCTGGATTCGTCGGTCGGGATCCTTCTCGATACATCGCATGCAGATCTCCTCGAGTTGTGAGGGGATCTTCCGATCCGTCGCCACCTTCGAAGGGGCGGGTGGGTCGAGGGTCCTCACCTGGTTGAGGATCTCGCTCACCTTGTCGCCGACGAAAGTCGTACGTCCAGCGAGGACCTCGTAGAGCACGGCTCCGACACTGTAGATGTCGGATCGATGATCGAGCGAGGGCGCTCCTTCGACCTGCTCTGGTGACATGTAGTGCGCCGTTCCCTGGAGCTTGCCCTGGGAGGTGAGGGTGGGATCACCGCTCGAGAGCAGAGGCATCTCGGGGATCTCTTCGGGTTCCTCGCTCCAGACCTTCGCGAGCCCCCAGTCGAGGAGCAGGACTTCGCCGAAGGGTCCCATCAAGATGTTGGCGGGCTTTACATCGCGATGGACAACGCCGTGACTATGGGCGTAGTCGAGGGCGTTGGCGACCTGGATGAGGATCGTCACCAAGCGGTGGAAGCCATAGCCATCGACGGCCTGGGTCCCTTCTTCTGCCGCCATGTCCTGCACCTCGCGCAAGGTGTAGCCCTCGACGAGTTTCATGGTGAAGAAGAAGTGGCCGCGCCGATCCCGCGAAAGTTCGTAGATTGGGATCGTGTTGGGGTGCTGGAGCATCGCGGTCACGCGCGCTTCGCGAAGGAAACGTTTCTGCTCGAAGGGGTCGTCCGCGATCTCCCTGTGCAGGCTCTTATACGCTACGACTCGGCTCAGATGGTAGTCCTTGCAGGATTGGATGAGACATTTCCCACCCTTGGCTACGGTCTTGAACTGCGTGTACCGCATGTCTGCGTTGCGGACGTGGCTCGGCAGATCGAGATCCGTGTCCTCGAGGTGGACGACGGGATATTTGTCCTGCGGATGGGGAAAGAGTCGTGCCATGGGGATGGGTTCCTCGGGCGGAGCTATACCTGGGAAGATCGGACGCTAGCCCAGAAAGCATGTGGACTTCCGTTGCAAGTTGCCTGTTCGGATCGCCCCGGCGTGTGTGCGCGACGGCCGCACGGTATCCTGATTGTGTCCTTTAAACGATCTGCAAACTGGCCCAACCCGATCCTCGCCACTGATTCGACGCGCATGAGAATCACAGGACACCGAACCGATTGTCGCCCCTCTGCCGTCGCCGCCTCTCGATCGCGCTGCTCGCCGTGTCCCTTGGGTCCGGGCTCGCTGCGGATGCATCGGCCGATGGGGACTCCGATCGGGCTCTCGGGATCGGGCTCGCCCGGGAGGGTCGATGCGAGTCGGCTCTCGAGACGCTCACTCGGGTTCAGCTCTCGTTTCCCGACGACGCAGAAGTGGCTCGCCTGCGCGGAGAGTGCGCGATTCGACTCCAGGATTTTCGGATCGCGATCGACGCCCTGGAACTCGCCCGTTCGCTGGATCCCGAGTCGCTGGAAGTCGATCTTCGTCTGGGGATGGCCTACTACCACGCGGGTCGAGTCGACGAGGCCAGGGCCGCGCTGATCCGTGCCGGATCACTTGCGGAATCGAAGCCCGAGTTTCTTCTCTACTCAGGCCTCGTCGCCTACGCACAGGCAGACTACCCAAGGGCCTTGGGTCGCCTGGACGCGGCCACGCAGATGAGTGATGCGGCGGTCGAGCCGATGGCGTCGTTCTACATGGGCCGCGCGGCACTCGGTCTAGACAATCGTGACCGGGCCGTGGCCTCGTTTCGGCGCGTCGTGTCCGAATTTCCCGGGACATCCTGGTCCGAAGAGGCGCAGCGGTTGCTCGACGCAATCGAGAGTCGCAAGGGAGTCCAGTGGTGGGCGAGCGCCGAACTCGGCGTGCAATTCGACGACAACGCACTGCTTCTGGGTCGCGGGGTAGGCTTGCCCAGCGAGATCTCCGGTCAGAGCGACCAGCGCGGTTTCTGGTTCATCGACGTCGGTGCAGAATTCATCGAGTTTGCCGGTTTTCGGGGCGGTGCGACGCTTCGCTATGGCGGATCGGAAAACGCAGAGTTCGAGCGGTTCGATACGCACGCGCCGGGTGCGACGGTCTGGGTCGATCGAGAGCTCGGCGTTGGCGATTCATCGCTCCGATTGCAATATGATTTCGACGCGGCGCTCATCGACTACGGAGGGGCTGACGACGAGCCCTTCGTGATCAGTAATCTTGTGGCCGCGTCGATCTACAAGCCGTGGAACAATGGCATGTACACGATCGTTGAGACGAGCGTAGGACGAGACCACTACGGGTATGACCGCAGTGACTTTCTTCCGAGTGCCGGCGGGGATGGCAGCCCGGCAAATCGATGCCTCGACGATGGCGTGGAATTCTGCGGTCCGGCCAATCTGAACGAGGCCAACGCGACGAATCGCGACGGAACCGGGACGAGCGCGAGTCTGCTCCACCACGTGCCGCTGTCGATCGAGATCGCAGGACTGACGAGTCCCTGGATCGAAGCCGAATATCGCTATCAGCGCTACTGGAGCGAAGGCAGTGAATACGACCACCAACGTCACCAGGTCGAGATCGGATTCGGGGTCGTTCTGCCCTTCGAAATCGGTCTGCGTGTGATCGGACGTTATGCGTACGTTCCCTATGCGAACGCATCGGTGTTTCCAGATCCGTCGGATGTCGCGCTCGCGAGCATCGCAACCACGGTTCCGCCGAACCCCTCTAGTACAGGCAACGAATATTTCCTCGACCCGCGAGAGCGTGAGGAACACGAGACCGGTATTCGGGTCTCCCTTACGCGGGCATTCGGCCAGCATGTCGTTCTGACAACCCGCTACAGCCGCACCCGAAACCGATCGACCGCAGACGTGTTCAGCTACAGCCGCGATCTCTTCGGCGTCTCGATACGGGTCGGGCTGGGTGGCTAGTCGGCCGGTTTTGGACCCTTCCGGACACCCGAACTGCTAGGATGAAACGATGCGATCGAGCCCCCGCCCCATTGGATCGTTTCTGATCGCCACCGCCCTCGCAGCGGGAGGCACCGGGTTGGCGCACGCGGACTCGGCTTCGAAGCTCGCTCCCGCCGGTTCCTGTGCGGAGCCCCGCGAGGCCTTGCTCGGCGTCGCGCCATCCGGACTCTCGTCGTTCTCCGTCGTGGGTCCGCTGCAATCCTTTTTCAGTCCGGCTGACGTCGCTGCGGCTCCGGCCCCCCCGAGTCGACCGACTCCCATGGCTCCGCTCGTGGCGCGTCCGGGCGCATGTGACCAGCCGGGGGCGGGATGCGCCGTCCCTCCGGTCTCACGCATGGCTAGCCCGCCGATCGCCGTCCCCGGCACCCGCCCGTCCAGGGTCCAGATGAAATCCGGGGCGGGTGGTGGCAGGTGAGCGCCTGGAGCGCGTCCCACGTTCTCTCTTCCCACCGAAGCGGGCCGTAGTCGGGTCTCGTTCCCGCCCCACCCGCCTGATTCACGGCCCTCCACGGCCCGCTGGGGTGGCCCGATATTCGTTTCACGCGAGCCTTCCCTCCCGGGGAAGGCCCGAGGGGGTAACCTTCTACGATCCGGATGGCCCTGACCGGTCGTGGGAGTTTTATCTCGCTAATGCACTGGTTTCGGGCACCCGATCGAATTTCGCGACCACTCACGGGGTCAGGCGTCGATGAACGAAAGCGCGAAGACGTGGGATGGAGAGGACGGAGTACTGCTTCGGGCCGTCGTCGATGCTCGCGATCGAGAGGCCTTCCGGCAGCTCTTCGACCATTACTACCCGCGTGTATTCGTCTTTGTACAGCGTAGGTTGGAGGATCGGGAACTCGCCCGGGAGGTCACGAGCGACGTCTTCCTCGATGTCTGGGTGAATGCAGGGAGTTTTCGCGGCGAATCGAAGATCACCTCCTGGATCTTCGGGATCGCCCGATTCAAATGCCTGGAGGCGATTCGCAGCAGGAGCCGGCTCAAGAGGGCTCGGGTGATTTCGACGAACGACGAGGTGATATTGCAGGTCCCCAACGACCATGCTCCGACGACTCAGTTGGATGCACGAGAGGAGCTGCGTCGAGTCGCCGCGATCATGCAGCAGATTCCGCGCGAGCAGCGCGAGGCCCTCGAATGGACCGTCGTCGGGGGCCACTCGATCGATGAGGTCGCACGACGGCAGAAAATCTCGCCGGACACCGTCAAGACGCGCGTCTCCCGGGCACGCCGGGCGATGAGACGGCTGCTGGCGAATCCCGCAACCCCATCGGACGATGGGCGCAAGGAGTGAGCGGATGACGAGAGAGGCGCGATCGATTCTCTGCCCCGAGAGCGTACTCGGCTGGATCCCCTGGTACGGCGAGTCTGTCGAGGACGGACGCAGCTTGCTCTCCGACCGCCAGCGCGGGGCTGTCGAAGCCCACGCCTCCGAGTGTTCGGATTGCCGCGCCGAGATCGACATGATCGCGGGCGCGCCCTTCGAGACCGATGTCGAATTGCCGGACCCCGATCGTGTATTCGAGGCGATTACGGCGCGGATCGATGCGGGGGAGGCGGAATCTCCTGGGAGCGAGTCCATGACCCCGGTGATCCCGATCGATCGCGCACGAGGGCTCGACGACACGGACTACGGCAAGCTCGCGCGTTGGGTCCTCGACGATTCCTCGGAATCTTCCTCGGCTCGATCCGCCGACCGCTTCTCGAACTCGACCCGGATCGAGCGCCCCTGGATCCATTCGACGCCCTTTGCGGCTGCGGCGGCGATCGCGCTGCTCTTCGTGGGGGGGATGGGTGGCGTGTTATTCAAGAGCGCGAGTTCGAATCCTGATTCCGAAGTGGGCTACGAACTCGCGAACATCGATTCGACCGCCGTCGCCGCGCCGGCGATCGATGTCGTCTTCGTCGATTCGGCCTCGGTCAGTCAGATATCTGAGGCGCTTCGAGACGTCGGCGTCGAAATCGTCTCAGGCCCGTCTCATCTCGGCGTCTATCGCGTGCGGCTCGGTCCCGCACAAACCGATGATGGCGTCGCCAGCGCACCGGATGCCGCTGCAATCGCGGCCCACCTCAAGGCGAACGTCACCCCGATCGTGATCTTCGCGGAACCCGTTCCGTGATTCGCATGGGTTCGCTTCGCATTCCCCATGCGCTTCTCGTGGCGGCGATCGCATTTGCCTCACAACCAGTGGAGGCCGCGGACGAGTCGCTCTGCGGGCCCTTCGATTCGCCGGGTGCAGTCGGTTTGGAAGTGGCGATGGCGCCCGCCGACATTCGCGAACAGGGCGTGACGACCTCTTTCGGTGCGTCGGGCGGACTGGCGGATCTCGGCACGATCGTTCGTCTCCCGACCGCCACGAGCGGACCGTCGAGAGCCACGGAGAGCGGTGCGATTCTGGCGTTGGCGAAGAACGAAGCGGGCGAGATTCCGAGCGACTTCGAGCTCGGCAAAGGCGCAGAGATTCGCGAGTCCTTCTTCAGTCCCGTCATCTGTGCGACGGTCGCCCGCGTGGCCGGCCCGGCGGGTGCGACGATCGAACAACTCGTAACCGTCGTTCCCGAAGGCAGTGCGCTCGTTCGGAATGACATCTATTCGAGCGCGTCGACGGAGATTCGCGCCATCGGCGAGCCCCCCGCGGAGCCCGACCCCTACGCCTCGCTCCAATATGGCCTGGCACTCAGCGGAGTACGCGAGGCCCGGCATCTCAGCACGGGTGCGGGGGTCAAGATCGCTCTGCTCGATTCTGCTCCGGAAACCGCACATCGCGATCTCTCGGCCGCGCGGATTCGCCCGCTCGTGGAACGGGGCGAAGCGCCGGAGGTCGGAATTCATGGGACGCTGATGGCGGGGGTCATCAACGCGATCGAGGGAAACGGCTTCGGTATTGCCGGGATGGCGCCGGACGCCGAGTTGATTTCGATCCCGATCTGCAGCCCCAGGGCGGCCGGTGGGCGATGCACCCTCTTCGATCTGCTGAAGGGTCTCGATCGAGCCTGGGACGAGGAGGCCTCGATCGTCAATCTGTCCCTGTCGGGCCCGCCGAATATCCTGCTCGCGCGGGGCGTCGCTCGACTCGAGGAACTCGGCGCCGTCGTCGTGGCCGCTGCCGGAAATGAGGGGACGGATGAGAAGCGCTATCCCGCAGCCTATCCCTCGGTGATCGGTGTCGGTGCGATCGACCGAGAGGGTCAGATCTTCGAGGCGAGCAATCGCGGCGGCTGGGTCGAACTTGCCGCTCCGGGGGTCGACGTGTTGTCGACGGTGCCCGGGAACGCGTTTGCGTTCGGAAATGGAACGAGCCTGGCCGCGGCCCATGTGACCGGCGCGTTGGCGGTCCTCTCGAGTGCCACCGGCGACCCGAAGCGGGCTCGCGGAGAGCTCTTTCGGGCGGCGCATTCGGCTGGTCAGGGGCGCACGCCGGCATTGCCCACGGTCTGCGAGATCTTCAAGCGGCTCGATCTGGATTGTCAGGCGGCCGCCCCGGTCGCGGTGCCCTAGGCGGCGTTCCGAGAGTCGTCGGCCAGCTTGGACACGGTCTCGTCCTCCCGGTTCGATCGGTGCGATGCGTACTGTGATCGCAGATCGCGTAGCGCCCGGAGCACGCGCAGCTTCGTCGCGGGTTCGCTCAAGCCACATTTCTCGGCGATCTCGCGATAGCTCATGCCGTCGATCGCGCGTAGCAGGACGCATTGTTTCGTGACCGGTTTGAGTTCGTCTAGCGCCTGCTCGAGCCACGCGCGCAGGATCGGATCCCCGTCGAGCTGAGTCGTCGTCTGGCGGCTGGGATCTCGTCGAAAGGCCTCGTGGCGTCGGTCGCGGCGGGCGCGGCAGCGAAGCTCGATGCGGCAGGTATTCAGCGTGACAACCGAAAGCCAGTGGCTGAAGGGACGATCGGGGCGATAGCGGTCGAGGAAGCGATGAACGTTCACCAATACCTCCTGGACGACGTCTTCCGCGGCGCTCTCGTCACCGAGGATACGCGCGGCGCGACGTCGGATGAGGCTGCCGTGTCGATCGACGAGTCGTGCGAAGCAGGTCGCAGCGTCGGGCCCACCGGCCTGACATCGCTCGACCAGCTCGGCGTCGGGGTCGTGGAATACGGGAACGGTCGTTGACGGCATGATGAGCAGAACTCCCAGAGGGTTTCCTCGATCTAGGTGATCCTGAATTGCGTCCGGGTGCCCGGTCTTTTGCGTCTTCGTGTCACATTGCGGTTGTGTGGCGATGCGCCTCGGGCGGGCCCCTCGGCGCTCGACCCCTAGGGCGAGCTCTCTTCGCTCGCGCTGAAGCCGAGCTTCGCCAGATGTCGCGCGGCGCGCTCCATACGACTTCGATCACCGAGAACCGCCGCCGACTCGCCGACCGTCACCCAGGCCTCGATCGCCTCGTCTCTACGGCCTGCCAATTCGAGGGTCAGGGCCAGATTGTTCTGGGTCGAGATGGCTCCGGGAATCTCGGCGAGGGAGTCGCGGTAGGCGGCGACGGCTTCGTCCCAACGTTCGAGTTCGCGATACTTGTTGCCCAGATTGTAGTAGGCCATGTGCATACGGTTCTCGTTAGCCAGGGGCAGATGGACGAAGAGGGTCGCCGCCAAGAGCAGCGTGATCACAGAAGCGTTCATGCGGAGTTCGCGAAGGCGTAATCGGCCGATCAGCTCCACTACGGCGAAGGCCGCAAAGGGGATGAGGAGCACGGTTGCGGGCAGTCGGTATCGCGAGAGGACGAAGAAGAGCAGCGCACTCGCGAGATAGCACGCGATCGTGGCATGAACCGGAACGAGTTCACGCCATCGTCGAGCGGTTAGAAAGAGACCGAGGAGGCCGAGCGGGGCGACCACACCGAAGCTCACGAGGGGCATTTGCAGAACCCAGGAGAAGCGTTTCGAGACCTCGAGCGAACGGTTGTTCCAGATCTCGTAGGCATTCCAGAAGAGGCCGAACTTGCGCGCTTCGAGGCGGAGCCACCGCGTCCAGTCTGCGCGAACCTCGTCCATTCCGCGGCCCAGCCAATAGGAAGAGACTTCGGAGGGCTTGAGCGGTCGTCCGGTCGCGCTCTCTGCTGCTTTGGTGAAGGCATCGCGCATCGCACGCGGATTGTCGACGCGTGTACGCGTGCCAATCGAGGGGAGCTGCCAGGTGCCATCTGCCCCCCGCTGATTGCCCATGTAGAAGTTGGCGCCACCCGTCGAGTTGAGCAGCACGAGATCATCACCGACGACGTAGTTGCGGACCGTGAACGGGAGGACGAGCGCGAGGATCACGACTCCGAAGGCGGTACCGAATGCGAAACGCCGTGCGAAGGAGTAGGGGCCCGGCATCCCGAAGAGGATCCAGAGGGCCAGGACCGGCGCGAGCAAGAGCACGGTCTGGCGGGCGAGGGCAGAGAGGCCTAGCAGCAGACCGCATGACGCCCAGATGGGAATACTCGGACGACGAAGCGCGCAGAGCGATGCCCAGACAAGGCCGATGACCAGTGGCACCTGGAGGTTCACGATCATGACCGTGCCGCCGTAGAAGACGTGCATGCTGTAGACGACCGAGATGGCACCGGCGAGTGCGGCGACTCGCCGATCGAAGAGTTCCCGAGTGAGGCCCCATACGAGTACGCAGGTTCCGGCACCGATCACGGCCTGGACCGCCTTGAGTGCGGTCAGGCTCGCGCCAAAAAGCGCATAGACGCACGCCATGAAAGCCGGATAGAGGGGGCCCAGATAGAGCACGCCCCGACCGCGCCAATCTCCCGCGAGAATTTCCCGCGCCCATTCGTCGTAGATCGCTCCATCGACGCCCGCAATCGTGAAGAAGGGGTCATGGATGTGGATTTCGCGCAGATGGAGCAGTCGAAGGGCGAGAGCCGCGAAAAAGAGTAGCGCCACGACGTTTCGGTCCCGGGTCCACGTTTCCGTCCAGCCGCTCGCAGACTCTCTCGTCGACCCTTCTGTCGAGAGAGGGCTGGCTACATCTGTCTCGGGCGCTTCCACGGTCTCAGTATACGGCCCGACCTGCGCTCGGCATCGCGCGAGCCCGCTGGTGTCGGTAATCTTCGACGATGCTGGCTGACTGGGGTGATGCAGAGGAGAAGCTGACGGATCGCGTGAGTGTGCTCGTCGGCGCGTCGAAGGGCAGCTACCCGTCCGGCAATTCGCTGCTCGTCAAGGGCTCGAGTGAATCCGTCGTGATCGATCCCTCCGTCGACGTGGTCGCGAGGGGTGGAGTTCCCGTCGCGATCGACGCGGTACTCAACAGCCACAGCCACGAAGACCATATGCCAGGCAATGGGTTGTTCCCGAACGCGCGGGTTCATATTCACGAGGCGGATCTGGTCGGAGCACAATCCCTTGCCGGGTTGATGAACGTCTTCGGATTTCGTCTGCCCGAGCATCACCGGAGATTCGAGCGAATCGTCGTCGAGGAGTTTCATTTTTCTCCTCGCCCGGATGCGGAGGGCTTCTCCGACGGCGATGTCTTCGATCTCGGCGGCGTTCGCATCGAAGCCGTTCATCTGCCCGGTCACACACGCGGTCATAGCGGTTTCCGGATCTCGGAGGACGTCTTCTTTCTCTCCGATATCGATCTGACGGGCTTCGGACCCTATTACGGCGACGCCTGGAGTGATCTGGATGATTTCGAGGAGAGCCTTCGGCGCGTTCGAGACGAAGAGGCGAGGTGGTACGTGACCTTCCATCACAAGGGCGTGATCGAAGGGCGTGAGATCTTCCGGGGGATGGTCGACGAATTTGCGTCGGTCATCGACCGACGACATTCCAACATGATCGACTATCTCAGCGAACCCCGAAGCGTCGAAGAGATGGTCGAGCACCGCTTCATCTATCGCCCTCACGTCGAGGCGCCGATGGTGCTGAACGTCGAGACGCGAAGCGCCGAGCTTCATATCGCGCGAATGCTGGATCGGGGCGAGGCGGTCGAAGTCGAACCGGGTCGCTATCGGGTGGCATGAGTCAAGCCGAGGGGGTGAACTCGAGTGGTGAAAATGGGGGGGACCACGATATGTCCAGAGTGAACGAGGTCGCAGGGCGCGTACAGCTTCTGATCGATCGGCTCGAGCTCGTCCCGCATCCGGAGGGCGGCTGGTATCGGGAGACCTGGCGCTCTCCGATCGAGCTGGAACCGGAGGGGCTTCCGCCGGGCTACTCCGGAAAGCGAAATGGAATGACTTCGATCTACTACCTTCTGCCGACCGGAGCCCGCGCAGCCCTGCATCGGGTTCGCTCCGAAGAACTCTGGTTGCACCACCAGGGCGACGACCTCGTTCTCGGAATCGGAGTGACGCGCGCGGAAGCAGAGGCCCCGGATCGGGCGATCCCGCTCGGGCAGGGTGAGGACGCTTCGCTCCAGGTGATCGTGCCTGCTGGCCATTGGCAGCAGGCGGAAGCCATCCCGGGCCCGGCCGGTTATGCGCTTGTCGGGTGCGTCGTCGTGCCGGGCTTCGATTTCGAAGACTTCGAGATGGCGGGCTGAGCAGGACCCGATCCGGGCGACGGATCGGACGGTGTCAGTCCAATCGGGGGCGGGCCCGCACGATCATCTTCGAGGTCATCGAGAGCACGCTCTCGCCGTTCTGGTTCTCGATGGTCTGGCACATCGTGACGATCCCGGTATCGGGCTTCGATCTGGATCGCCGCGTCGAAACGACGGAAACCCGAAGCGAGAGCAGGTCTCGGGGGCGCACCGGGGTGGACAGGTCCATCCTTTCCAGACCCAGTCCTGCGACCAACACCGGTCGCGCCGGTAGCTGGTTGTAGAGTGCGGCGCGGATCGCGAAGGTCAGGCACCCGGGCGCGATCAGGCCGCCGTAGGGGCCGTCGGCGGCCGCCTGGGGATCGACGTGTAGCGGCTGGGGATCGAATCGCCGACCGAATTCGAGGATCTCCTCCTCACTGATCCGATAGCGGCCGCCACTCATCTCGAAATCCGGGGTGTAGTCCTCGAAATAGAGCGGATCGGGGTTCTCGACGGGAAGGTTGGACTCGGACATCAGGATGATTGCCCCCGGGCTTCGGCGAGGACGCGGCGCATGTCCGCCGCGGTGTAGCGCCCGACTTCCGCGGGATCCATTTCCTCGTGGCGTTTTCGGATCACCTCCACGCCGATGGGGGCGCGCGAACCGATCTCGTCGAGGGTACGCACGAGATCGACGAGCGGGATCACGCCTTCGCCCGCGCTGAGTCGCGCCTCCATCGCTTCGACTGGCAGGTTGTCCGATGCCTGCTCTGGCGCATCGTTGAACTGGGTGCTCCCTATCCGCTCACCGGGAATCGCGCGCAGGGCTTCGAGGTCGCGTGCGCCCCGGAACCAATGCCAACTGTCGAACATGATCGTTGCGTTGTCGCAGCCTGTGCGTTCGAGCAGGTCGAGGCAGACAGTGACATCCGGAACGCCGGTCCAGGGCAGGAATTCGAAGGTGACGAGCAGGCCGTGTTCTTTCGCCCGCCGACAGATTCGCGCGAGATCGACGGCCGCCCGGTCGAGGTCGAGGGTGGCGCCGAATCCCTGGACGACGTTGATCGAGCGGGCGTCGAGCGCCTCCGCGATTTCGAAGAACGCGTCTTCCGGGGCGAGTTCGAACATCGATTCGCCGGGTTTCGGGAGGACCAGATCCGACCAGCCGAGCAGCGGGTCGACGTCGGAGACGACGAGTCCATTGTCCTCGAGCAGCAGACGAATATCCGGGAGGTCGAGTCCCTCGGTTCGAGCGCGATCGACGTCGTGAGGCCAGATCGAGATCGCGTCGTATTTGCCGGCGACGGCGGCCGCTACAATATCGCGGACGCCTCCGCCAACGATGTTCGTTGTGTTGAAAACGAGATGGTCGGGTCCGAGTTCAGGCATTCCCGGAGTCTAGAGAGTGTGACCGCCGCGTCATCCCCGACCGGCCCGTGCAAAGATCTCCTCGAGAAAGCCCGAAAGCGCCCTCCAGGATCGTCGTTCCGCCCGTGCGCTGTAGACCGTTCCCCTTTCGGGCATGTCGTAGCGGATATTCGTGAAGGAATGAACGGTGTCGCCGTAGGCGTGGAGCTGCCAATCCGCGCCGCGATCGCTCATCTCCCGGGCGAAGGGCTCGATCACGCTCGGGGGGCCGTAGGGGTCGTCCCAGCCGTGGAGGGCGATCACACGAGGTCGGATGCGTTCCTTGGGCGCCTGGCCTTCGGGCCAGATGGGGGGCGCGAGATTCCCGTGAAAGCTGGCGACTCCGAGCAGGGGCGCGTTCATCCGCGCCAGGTCGAGCGCGCAGAGTCCACCGAAGCAATATCCGATCGCCGCCATATGCTCGCCGTCGCTCTCGGGCTGTTCCGCCGCCGCCCGTAGCCCCGCGAGCAGGCGCTGTTGCAGAAAGAGACGGTCTGCTTGAAAGGGCTTCATGAGGGTGTGTGCGTCGTCTCCCTCGTCCCCGTGGATCCCCCTGCCATAGACGTCGAGGGCGAAGGCCGAATAGCCCATCGCGGCGAGGGTGACGGCCCGCTCCTCCTCGAACCCCTGGTCGCTTTTCATGGCGTCGTGGATCACCACGACACAGGGCCGTGGTTCGGTCCATTCATCGTCCCAGGCGAATTCACCCTGCAATTCCTGGCCATCGTGGTCGTAGTCGATCGATCGGATGCGCGTGCCCATTCTGGGATACCCTCCTCTCCGGGAGCATCGCTGAACATGTCCTTTCTCGCCCCGCTTCTCGAGACCCAGGAACTCGATCTCGCCACCGCTGCGGTCCACAAGCGCGTCCTCGAGCTTCCGGAGCGTGCCGCGTTGCCGGTGCTTGCGGAAAAAACTTCGCGGCTCGAGGCTGAACTCGCAGCGGCGCGCGAAGAGCGCGCGCAGATGGAAACGGCGGAGGAGGAACTCGGGAACGCGGTCTCCCAGATCGCCCGGGATATCGAGTCCGCCGATGTCGAGCGCTATTCGGGCATGCGCAAGGACCGCGATGAAGCGATTGCGCACGATGCCTCGCAGCGGGTGCTGCGCGAGAAGCAAGAGGGTCTCGAAGAACAGGAGATGGAGCTGCTCGAGTCAATCGAGGTGCTCGAGACCCGCATGACAGAAGCCGAATCGATGATCGCGACCCAACGCGCGGAATCCCAGAAACTGAGTGAGGCGATTCGGAAAGTCGAAAGCGAAGTCGATGCGGAAATCGCGCGGCTGGTCGAAGCGCGCCGGGTGATCGCAGAACAGATTCCCGAAGACGTTCTGGTGGCCTACGAACGTGTTCGGTCCCAGCCTCGCAACGGCGGTCGCGGCGCGACGAGCCTGGCGGAGGGGCGCTGCACAGCCTGTCGGATCAAACTCCCCTCGCTCGAGAAGAAGCGCATGCTGGCGGAGCCCGACGAGGCCCTGATTCAATGCCCCCAATGTCGCCGGGTACTGGTTCGCTGATGCGCGAGGGGACAGGGCCGACCGACGATGGAACCGCGAGCAACGATTTTTTCGAGGTCGTGACGACGGCCCGATCGGTCCGGCGTCGCATCGACTTCGATCGGCCGATCGAGCCGGAGGTGATCGAGCGCTGTATCGAGGCCGCAATTCAGGCACCGACGGGGATGAATCGGGAAGCCTGGCGATTCCTCGTATTGACCGAGCCAGAGCCGAAGACACGGATCGCGGAACTCTATCGCTCGGGGTTCGACGGACTCGCGACGCGCTTTCGAGATCAGATCCCGCCCGAGATGCGCGATCAGCAATTCCCGAACGAAAGGCCGACCTACGTCGGACTCGCAGAGAATCTGCATCGCATGCCGATTCTGATCCTGGTTTGTTCCGAAGGCCGTCCGGACTCCGACAACGCGGCGATGCAGGTGGCCTTCTATGGCTCGGTGTTGCCGGCAGCGTGGTCGCTGATGCTGGCGTTGCGTGCGTCTGGACTCGGGGCCACCTGGACCACCCTCCTCGTGACCGAAGAGGAGCGCGTCGCCGAGGCTCTCGGGATTCCGCCGGATGTCAC
This sequence comes from Myxococcota bacterium, assembly GCA_029941885.1. Classification (GTDB taxonomy): domain Bacteria; phylum Myxococcota_A; class UBA9160; order UBA9160; family UBA4427; genus UBA4427. Next base: position 23,429 of record JAPYTP010000034.1, on the reverse strand, counting down.
CCAGACGATCCTCCTTCCCGTCGCGTACACCTTGGGCGCGGTGCTGAAACCGGCGAAGCGAAAGCCGGTCAGTGAAGTCACCTACTGGAATCGCTGGATGGGCGGTCGAGAATCGTCGGAATGAATCGCGAGTAGTCCTTTGTCGGGACCAGCAGATCAGGTGGAGCGCGATCCAACCCGCCGCAGCCTCGTTTCCTCGCGCGGTCCCTCGTCCCTCTCGCGTTCGATGGGCAGGGGCGCGCTCGCTGGTTTCGGGCGCCCATGGGCACGCAGCCAGAGCAGTCCAAAGCGTATCGAGAGCGTCAGCCTGAATTGGAGCGCGCGGACGTGACGCAACATTGTCCCCTCGACCCGACAAGCCAGCGTCGACAGCAGTTCGAGTGCCAGATCCGATTGATCATTCCCGGCGTATAGCTCTGCCAGATCGAGCAGAAGGTCGTCGTCCCAAGGTTCGATCTCACGCGCCCGCGAAAGCAGCGCGATCGCCTGCGCGCGGGTCTGGCCTTGCCCGAAATGCATCCGCCCTTCGATCAGGGTCTCGAAGGCACCGTCGGCGTTCTTTAATTTCAGTTGAAGTTCGGCGCACAGCCGCCAGGCCTCGAACTCGAAGGGCACGAATCGACAGGCTTCGCGGTAGACGGAGAGACACTCGGTATATTGCTTCGCACGCGCGTACTCCATCGCCGCCCGCCGATAGAGCTGCCAGGCTTCGAATGGCTCACCGGAATACGCGAGCATGGGCGCGACTCTCATCGCGACCTCGAGATTCTTCGGATTCTCGATGAGAATGCGGCGGTAGAGCCGAATCGCGGTACGTGCGCGGCCCTTGTTCCGGGCTCGGTGGGCTTCCGTCAGAAGCTGATATTCACGTGCGCGCGCGGGGCGCAGGGGGGTTGCCACTGTTCGACTCCGAATCGATTGGGATTCTCCTGGATCGGTGGGAGGGCTCGAACGACCGGTGATCGGGCTCACCAGCGCGCACATTCCGCACACGTCTCGCACATCCGACGGACATTTTTGTCCCGAGACGAGCCCAGTGGCACCCGAATTCCTTCTATCAGCGCCATGTACACGCGACCGAAACGGATCGCTGCACTGCGCACCCGGGATGCCGCTCGTACACTCCGCGCGCGCCCTTCGAGAGGAGGACCTCATGCGTCGACCGCATTCTGATCATACGGCTCGAGACTGGCGCGTCCATGCGCTCGCAAGGGACTTCGAGCTGCTCGATGTCTGGCGCTACCCGATCCGAATCCGCTCCGACGTTCCACTCCGCGGGTTCGTCGGCTTTCTTGTGCACACCCAGTCGGAGATGGTTGCCGGGCGCGGATTCGCTGCGACATTGTTTCGATTGCGGGGATGGCTGGGCCGGACCTTCGGATGGGACGAGGACCATTCCGAGCGTGCCGGTGTCTCGACGCGCGCCCGTGATTCACATTCACTGCGTCATCGCCTCGAGCCGGCCGGATCAACCGACGTGCTCGCGAATGCGGAGAACACCTTCGGCTCGGATTTGGGATTCGATCCGCTCTACATGACAGACGATGAATCGCTCTCCGAGATCCAGAACGACACCGTCCACGCGCTCATGCATCTAGGGCGTATTCCCCTCGAGTCCGTCGAAGAGAACGGGGTGGGCTCGGTCGCGCGTACATGGCGCTGATCGGCCCCTTTCGTCACCTCGTGGTGTACCCCGCGATGATGCGCGCGGCCGAGCGCGCCTGGCCAGCCTACGCTCGAGAGCGCGGATGGAGCTAGAACAGCCTGTACCTGATGTGTCGTTCGTGACCGAGGGACGCGAAACTCCCCAGGGCTGATAGCTTTCGTGATCATGGAAACGAACGATCGTGGCGAACGCCTGGCTCGCGCGCTGACAGCCATCGATGCCGTAAACGCCGAGGACCCGAATCGGCTGACCTGGCACGGGGAGGCACGCCCGAAGGAACTCCTGCATTCGGAGCGCGCGAGTCATTGGCTCGAAGCTCTGGAAAACGAGGCGGGCGAACTTCTGCAGCTCGCGGTTCGCGCTCATCATCTTCGCCGCTGGGGCCTGCCGCGCGCTGAATATCCGAAGGGTCGCGCCGGCTATCACGCCTGGCGTCGCGAGCAAAAGAAGCGGCATGCACGCGAAGCGGGCGGGCTGCTGTCGGGAGTGGGTTATTCGACCGAAGAGGTGGATCGAGTGGGGCAGCTGATCCGGAAGGTGGGGTTGGGACGCGACCCCGAGGCCCAGGTCTTCGAAGACGTCTTGTGTCTGGTCTTCATCGAGACCCAGCTCGAGTCCTTTGCCACCGCACACGAGGACGACAAGGTCGTCGAGATCCTGGCGCGAACGTTGCCCAAGATGAGCGACCGGGCGAAAGGCGTCGCCGCACGACTCCCGATGTCGCCGGATACCGGTGATCTGATTCGGCGCGCCGCGGAACGAGCCTCCCCGTCAGGCTCCTAGGACTCGATCGGCCCGGCTGGGATCGAGAATCGTGACTCCACGCAAAGGCCGAGTCCGGCTCCGTGGTTTCCCGCCCGAACCCCGAGTCCGCGCGAATCCCCTCAAGATCGAAATCCCTAGGCCGTTCTCGGACTTGGGGATCTTCGTGCCTCTGTGATTCGCAACGTGGGGTTCCATGTTCCGTCGAAATCTGATGACCCAGTTCGCGCTACCCGCGCTCGTCGTCGCGCTCGTGCTCGTGATGGGCTTCCGGATGCGTCGAATCCGCATTCGACTGTCGGAGACCGTCGACATCCTGGCGCGGGTCGCGCAGGGAGATCTGGCGATTCCGATCTTGGCACCGGAGCCAGATGAACTCGGGGCGATGAAGTCGGCGCTCGAGATTGCGATCCGGAACATGCGGATGAGCATGGAGTCACTGCATCACAGCCGGATGATCATGGAGGCCGCTCCCGTTGGCCTGCTCTATTGCGATCTGGCGCATTGCGTGGTCCATGCCAACCCGAAGAGCCGTGAGACCCTGGCACAGATCAAGTCGACGGTGGGGATCGGGTTCGATGAGAAAAAGGGGGAGAGCGTCGCCTTCCTATTCGGTGGAGAGGACGCGATGCGCGAAGTCCTCGACGCGAAAGACGGGCTTCCCTACCGGGGGGTTCGTCCCCTGGGCGATGAATTTCTCGACATCTCGGTCGATGTCGTTCAGAACCTCCGAGACGTTCGCTCAGGAACCCTCGTCAGCTTCTCCTGCGTGACGGAAGAGGAGGGGAACGCGGTCCTGCTGCGGCAAGCGATGGAGACGGAGAAAGAGAGCGCCAATCGATTGCGGGAAGGGGCTGAGCGAGAGCGGCTTCGCGCGGAAGTCGATAGCGAGGTCGCAATCGAGATGCGGCGGAAGGCGGATCGAGTCTCCGAGGTGGTGACCGCCGGTGTCGGGGCGGCGGAGGATGCCCGGATCGCAATCGATGACCTCGATCGGAGCACCCAGCAGATCGACGTGATCCTGACCGCGATCGATCAGATCGCGGACCAGTCGAAGCTGCTGGCGCTGAATGCGTCGATCGAGGCGGCCCGCGCGGGCGAGGCCGGCCGAGGATTCAACGTCGTGCGCTCGAGGTCAAGAAACTTGCGAACCAGACGGATCGATTCCTGTTTCTTTTCGAGAAGCCCATTCCCGACCAGTGAGCGGCGATCTTCGGGTCGCGATCGATTCCCGCGGTCTCGAGTCGACCGGATTCGAGTCCGAATTCCGACACGATGCTTGCGAGGAAGCGCACAGCCCCCTGACGACCGAATTCGCCCCTCGGAAAAGGGGCAGCCGAGAGCGCCTCTGATGTGGCAACATCGAATTCATGAAAAGTCCCTACGAAGGTGTCGCGATCGTTGGCGCCTACAACACAGTACAAGCCAAACAACTTCCGGGCATGACAGAGCCCGCATTGATCCTGGACGCGATCAACGGTGCGCTCGCTGACGCCGGCCTGCGTGCAGAGGACGTCGACGGGCTCAACGTCTCGAGCTGGGTCGCTCGACTCGACTCGCGGACGGTCTCCCAGTGGTTCGGCGGACGTCCCGTGTGGACGGGCACGTCGATTCCCGGGATCGAAGCCGTCCTCGAGGCGGCGGCCGCGATCCAGGCGGGCCAATGTCACACGGTCTTGATCGCGACTGCGCAATGTGGTGAGTACACCGATCGCGACTCCACGGTCTCCTGGACACGTCCGCAGAACGAATTCGTAGAGTGCTGGGGACTCTACACCGCCGCCGAGTTCGCGCTGATGGCCCAGCGACACATGCATATCTACGGGACGCCCCGCGCCGCACTTTCGGAGGTAGCGGCGGCGATTCGCAGCAACGGTGCGGTGAATCCGGATGCTGTCTTCTACGGACGAGAGTGTTCTCCGGCTGAAGTCGAAGCCTCGCGCATGGTCGCGGATCCCTTTCACTTGCTCGATTGCTGCATAACGTCCGAGGGCGGTGCCTGCATGATCCTGACCACCGCCGAGCGGGCGAAGGATCTCGACGTCACACCGATCCACGTGCTCGGCGGCGCGCTCGATCGACAGGGCATGTCCTATGTCACGGCGCCGGTCTGGGAGCGTTACGGCTGGGTCGGTCGACGCGCGGCGGAACTGACCTTCGAGCAATGTGGACTCGGGACGAAAGACGTCGACTTCGCGGAATTCTACGACCCCTTTTCCTTCGAGATTATCAGGCAACTCGAGGCCTTTGGCTTCTGCAAGGAAGGGGAGGGAGCCGACTTCGTACTCGAAGGGCGAATCCGCATCGACGGCGATCTGCCGGTTGCTACCAATGGTGGGATCCTCTCCTATTCACACGCCGGCGTCGTTCAGCTCCTGCAAAAGCCGCTCAACGCCGTCCTGCAGCTCCAGGGCAGACTGGTACCTGAACTGACGCTGCACGAGCCCAAGGTCGCGCTCGCGACCAACGGCGGCTCGGGGGCCCTCTTCTGCGATGTCATGGCCCTCGGAAAGGAGCCCGTATGAGCACGCCTTCGATCCCGCTACCGCGGCCGACAACGCTTTCGAAGCCCTACTGGGATGCCTGCCGCGCGGGCAAGCTCACGGTCCAGCGATGCAATGATTGCGAGAGCCTGACCTTCATCCCGCAGCCCTGTTGTGGAAGCTGCATGAGCGCGAATCTCGAGTGGATCGAGTCTTCGGGACGCGGGACCCTCTACAGCTTCACGACGGTCTATCGACCGCAGCAGCCCGTCTTCGAGGTCCCCTACACCGTCGTCGTCGTCGAGCTGGAAGAGGGTTATTTCATGCTCTCGAACCTCAAGGGGGTCGAGCCGGAAGACGTCAAGATCGGAACCCCTCTCGAGGTCGTCTTCGAGGAACAGTCCGAAGAGATCAGTTTGCCCTTCTTTCGGGTCCGGACCGACTAGTTCCGGTCCGCGCGCGCCTCGCTGCGCTGATCTTCGCGCGGGATATCCGTCGCCTTGATGACCTTGAAGGTTGCTTCCATGATCGGATCTGCGAGCAGGGTCCGAATCAGGATCTGTCCGTTGACGTAGCCCTGGGTGCTGATCCAGTTGAGGGTTCCCGGATCCTCGGCACCGGCATAGATCCGGAATCGCCCCTGCGCGTCCTTGATGACCTGGCGGTTGCTGATGCCGACCTTGTGATGCCGGAAATCGCCGCTCTCGAGGTAACGCGTGAGGATCTGCAGATTCCAGTAGCGACAGGGGACATCCGTTCCCTCAACCAGGATCACTTCGTCGGGCGTGAGTCGAAAATTTCCACCGATATACTGGATCCCGGGCCCCGGCAGGTTGTTTTTAACGAGCTTCGGGTCGATCATCGCTGCGAGTTCTTCTGGCGAGTACTGATCGGACGAGTCCTCGTCGAGGACGAGTTCGCCCTCCTCGATCCGTGTCATGCTCCCCTTGCGCTCGCTGGTTCCGGCATCGCCGCCCCCCTCGAACTCGATCCGATTGAGCCCGATGAAGATCGAGAGACCGAGTGAGACCGCGGTTGCGTCTTCGACGAAATCCACGACGCGCTGAAGACCGTCCACGAGCTGGTCCTCGTCGTAGGGCTCTAGGGGTGGAACTTCGCTCAGGCATTCGATCGTCATCGCGGCGGCATTCTTCGAACCGCGGTCGATACAGTCGACGAACTCGTCGAAATATTCTCGCGTGAACAGTATGGGTCGCTTGCCCTTCAATTCGATCCAGTTGCGAACATCGTCCGGACGTTTCTCGCTCAGGTAGATCTCTGCGATCCGTTGTCCGAAGACGTTGTCCCAGTGGAGATCGTCGTCGATCAGATGGTCGACGATGTAGTAGGTGTCATCCTTGTCGTAGGCGTAGACCGTCGCGGAAAAGAAGAGATCATCGCCTCGGCGGATCGTGTACTTGTAGACCAGATTCTCGTCGAGCTTGGCCTCCCGATAGAGGGTATCGGTCCCGTCCCCCTTGAATTTTCGGATCGGGGTCATCATCCGGCGGAGGTCTGGAATCCGGCGATCCGTTTCCATCTCGAGATCATGGGCCGCGGAGATCAATCGCAGGAGATAGCGATATCCCTCTGCCCGCTCGCGTTCGCCCTGGGCGCCGGTCGGCGCGGTGATCTTTTTGCCGATTCGTTTGAGGGCATCCGCGAAGTCATTCCAGGCAGTCTGGGAGCGAGAAAGAGAAGCCATTGTGATCTCCTGGCGCAAGCGGGCGCAATTCAGGGGGGTTTCGCGGTCGTGAGCGTTACGATTGGCGAGGCGGGCGTCAACGTTGGATCGGACTCCGGGCCCTCGCGGGCCAGTGATTCGGGTGTCCGGATCGAGGGATGAGAGACGATCGGGAGAGAGGGTCGAGATGGTTCGTCGGGCACGTGCCTTGGGATTGGTGGTTGGGGTCCTCGTCGGTCTACACGTGGCGGTCGTCGCCATCGCGGCAGAACCCCTCTCTGCGCGGGACGCGGAGATCATGCGCGTGCTCGATCGCTACATGGACGGTCTCAACGCCCTCGACCTCGAAGCGCATGTCGCCACCTACCACTTTCCACACTACCGCCACGCGAGCGGAGAGATCGTCGTCTGGCAGTCCGCGCGAGAGGCGATACCGGGTCTCGACGTGCCAGATGACGAGAGGCGCGCGGCCCTTCGCGCCGTCCTCGAGCCGGATTGGCATCGCAGCGAGTGGACGCGACGGGAGATCGTCCAGGGGGACGCCGAGAAGGTTCACGTCGCGACCCGGTTCGTCCGGCTCCGAATCGACGGAAGTGTCATCAAGACCTTCGATTCGCTCTATATCATGACGCGGGAATCCGGACGATGGGGGATCAAGGGGCGATCGAGCTTCGCTCCTTAGGCGTCATGGGAAGACTCACGGGAGCGAGAGGCCCCCTCGCGCACACATCCCTCGGACGTCTTTCCTAGAGCAGACGCGTAGCGTGGCCCTTCCAGTACTCGTCCTTGAGCAGCCGCTTGTAGAGCTTGCCCGTAGGATGGCGCGGGAGTTCATCTCGAAAGTCGATCGAGCGCGGGCATTTCACATCCGCGAGATGTTCCCGGCAGTAGGCAATCAGCTCGCGCTCGAGTGCCTCGCCGGCGGCGCTGGCATCGACGGGTTGCACGACCGCCTTGACCTCTTCGCCGAAATCGGCGTTGGGGACACCGAATACGGCTACATCGTGAACCTTCGGGTGAACCGTCAAGACGTTCTCCGTCTCCTGCGGATAGATGTTCACGCCACCGCTGATGATCATGTTCGCCTTGCGGTCGGTCAGGTAGAGGAAGCCGTCCTCGTCGACCCGGCCGATATCTCCGAGGGTGCTCCATCCGTTGGCAAGTCGACCCTCCGCGGTCTTCTCGGGCGCGTTGTGGTACTCGAATTCCTGGAGACCATTCGCGAAGTAGACCCCGCCCTCGACGCCCGCCGAGACCTCGTTTCCCTCCTCATCGACGATGTGAAGCTCGCCGCTCACCGCCCGGCCGACCGTTCCCTTGTGATCGAGCCAATCCTGGGGAGAGGCATAACAGAATCCGTTTCCTTCGGTTCCGGCATAGTACTCGTGGATGATCGGGCCCCACCAGTCGAGCATCTGCTCCTTGATCCTGATCGGGCAGGGTGCCGCTGCATGGATCGCGAACACGAGACTGCTCGTGTCGTAGCGGGCGCGTGCCTCGTCCTCGAGTTTGAGCATGCGAACGAACATCGTGGGGACCCATTGACTGTGGGTGATGTGAAATTTTTCGATCGCCGCCAGAGCCCCCTCGGCATCGAAACGTTCCATGACGACGACTGTGGCGCCGATGCGGTGGAACTGGGTGCAATAGCGCAGCGGAGCGCTGTGATAGAGCGGCGCCGGTGAGAGGTAGACCGAGTCGTCGCCGCCTCCGAAGAGGACGCGGATCAATCCGGTGAGACCCTCGCCCGCGCCGAGGGGATCACCGGTCAGCGCGGGTTTCACCCCCTTGGGCCGCCCCGTCGTCCCCGACGAATAGAGCATCGGGAGGGCTTCGACACGCTCGGCGAGGGGCTCGGCGGGGTGGGCAGCGATCGCCTTTTCGAAGGATTCGAAGCCAGGCAGGTCCCCGCCCACGCTGAGTCTCCGGTCGAGGTTGTGGAGCACGTCGCCCAGTCCCGCGATGGACTCCGCGAGAGAGGGACTCGACAGGAAGGCGCGGCTGCCACTGTCCTCGATGATGTAGCCGAGTTCATCGGTCGTGAGGCGTGAGCTGATCGCGGTGTAGTAGAGGCCCGCATAATGAGCGCCCCACAGGATGGGGAGGTACTCGAGCCGGTTCTCCATGCAGAACGCGATGTGGTCGCCCGGACGGAGACCCGAGGCACGGAAGAGCTGGGAGAGTCGGTTCGCCATGTCCTCCAGCTCCCGATAGGTGAGGGTGTCCCCGCTTTCGGCCATCACGATGGCCGGCTTGTCCGGCGTTCGTTCGGCCCAGGTTCCGGGATGCCAACTATTCGGGGGAAGTTCGTTCGGGTCGGTCATGGGATCTCCTGATCAGACGGTCGGTTGCGCTGCGACGGTCGCACGCGCATCGAGTTCGGCCCGAATCCGGGCGTGTTCACTCTCGGTCAGCCTGAATCGGCTGAACGCGATCGCACCGATCGCGTAGCAGACGAGCGGGAAGCCTCCCATCAAGATGACCATGGTGTCCTTGGTGAATTCGCTCTGTTCCTTGACACTGGCATCGAACCCCGACCACTCGAGGGCCCAGCCGACGAGGCCGATCATGATCCCAGCGGCGAGTTTGCTCACGAAGCTCCAGCCCGCGAAATACGCGCCCTCCTTGCGCTCACCCGTTCGGTATTCGTCACAGTCGATGATCTCGGATTTCAGCGTGTAGCCGAGGACGTTCGCGCAACTCGAGGAGGTGCCGGCGATGACCGAGGAGATCGCGATCACGTACCAGGCTCCCGGCGAAACCAGCAGCACGAGGCCGTATCCGATCCCGCTGCCCAACATGGCGAACAGCATGAGGTGTCGTTTCTCGTAGCGCCGGGCGAGTCGTATCCAGACCGGGACCGCGAGCAGGGTGGCGCCCATGTTGAGCCCGAGAAGGGCGGGGATGAGTTCGGGCTGGCCGACGACATAGTCGAGCACGAAGGGCGTCAGCACGCCGATTCCACCGGTGCCGATCGCGTCGATGAAGATGACCAGGAGCAGGAGTCGCGCGTGTGGGTTTCGCAGGACATCACGGATTGCTCGAAAGGGGTTCTCTCCTCCGCGCCCCTGAAAATCCCTGCGTTCGCGAGGAAGCAACGAGACGCCGCCGAAGATCAGAACGAGGGTGAGAGCGCCGACCGTGAACGCCATGATTCGGGTCGATTCGATCCCTTGACCGACGAAATAGCTGCCGGCGACACCCGCCGCGAGCATCCCGAGGACCTTGAGGGATTGCCGGACACCAAAAACGCGGTTGCGCTCGCTCGCGTCGAGACTGATTTCAGCGCCGAGTGCCATGTGCGGAACGTCGAAGATGGTGTAAGCGGTGTAGAAGCCCAGCACGGCGACCGTGATCCAGATGATCAGACCCGTGCCCTCGAGACCGGATGGGGGCGCCCAGGCCATGATGCTGAAAATCGCGAGGAGTGGGGCGCCCATGAGCAGCCAGGGGCGTCGACGTCCGCTCTTGTGCTTCGTGCGATCGCTCAGGCTCCCCACCATCGGATCGGTGATGGCGTCCCACAGTTTGGCAACCAGGAAGATCGTCCCGACGACCGCCGTCGAGGCTCCGAGCTCGACGGCGGCGTATTTCATGTACATGATAAGGATCAGCACGTAGCTGTAGATCACCGGCGCCGCGGATATTCCGTACCCGAATAACGCGCGATTGCTCAACTTCTCCGTGTTCCGCACTGATGCTCCCTGAACGCGCGCTGGCCGCGGCAGCCTGGTCGCCGACCCGCCGGATTGGAAAGGATGCGAATCCGGATCATAGGTTCCCGAGCGGGCGCTACGCTGCCCCCCGGTCACGTTTCGTCAGAAGGAGCCCCAATGCTTGCCACGGCACGCCCGATCGCTTTTTTTTCATACACGATTCGCCTTCTCAGCCTGGCGATCGTGACATTTTCGGTGGGCGAGGCCTTCGGTCAGGACGTCGAGGCGGATGTCGATGTGCGGGTCGACGATCTTCAGTCGCTCGAGGTTTCGGTCCAGCCGATCAATGACTTCGTCTTCAAGATCGAGGGTGAGGGGGCGATCTTCCTGATCAACACGAGCGAGGGTTCGGTTCTCGTCGACACGGGGACCCCCTACGCCCAGAACGAGCAGCAGCGAACGGCGATCCGCGAGCACGCGACGGGGCCGATCAAGAAGATCATCGTCACGCATTTCCACGGGGATCACTCCGGTGGATTGCCCAAATGGAAGAGCGAGATCGATGCCGGCGAGATCGAGTTCGTCGCTCACCATCGCTACACGTACATGTCGCGCATCCAGGACGAATTGACGCCCTTTTTCCTGCGCCGGTACTACCCGCTCTATCCGACGCGGGTCTCGCTCGATCCCAACCGTCCGCCCTCGGTCCACTGGGAGATGGAGCCGACCCGACCCGTGTTTCCGGGCAGTGACTACGCATTCGAGCTCGGTGGGGTCAAATTCGTTGTGATCGCGCCCGAGAACGGAGGCGAGGGTGAAGACGGAGTGCTCCTCTGGCTGCCCGAGTCGAGGATCCTGTTCACGGGGGACCTCTTTGGACCGCTGTACCCGATGTTTCCGAATCTCTACACGATTCGCGGTGAGAAATATCGCGACCCGTTGGATTACATCGACGCCCTCGACCTCGTGCTCGATCTGAATCCCGCCGTGATCGCGCACACGCATTTCCGCGTGATCGAGGGGGAGGACTATATCCAGGCCAGCGTTCGCAGGATGCGCGACGCCGTGCAGTACGTGTGGGACGAGACGGTTCTGGGGATGAACGCCGGCAAGACGGTCTGGGAGATGATGCGGGACATCCAGTTGCCGGAGACTCTCGCGGTCAGTCAGGGGCACGGAAAGGTTTCGTGGTCCGTTCGCGCGATCCACGACATCATCACCGGTTGGTACTACTACGACACGATCGCGAACATGTATCACGTGCCCCCGACGGCGATCAACGACGACCTGGTCGACCTGGTGGGTGGAGGCGACGTGCTCGCCCAGCGCGCGAAGGCTCATTTGAGGGCTGATCGGCCCCTCGAAGCGATCCGGCTACTCGATGTGGCGACGGGAAACGAGACGAAGGCCGTGCTGGAAGTGCGGATCGAGGCCGTCGAGAAACTGCTTTCCAACGCACGGGCCGGACTCGCGAACTACAGCGAGATCGGGCTGCTAAAGGCCGATCTGCGGGCTTCGAGGGCGACTCTGAAAGGCGAGTAGCGGCCTCAACGCGCTTTCGACCCTGGCCTGGTGCACGCTGCTTCGCAATCGCTACTCGGCTCTGCTTGAGAATCGTGGTCTGACGATGGTCGAACTCGAGCCGATCGATCCGCCGAGTCGGCCCGTGACCCACGCGTGGACGAGTCAGTGGGGTGTGCAGGTTCTGCTCGAGACCGGTGAAGAGATCTCGCCCCGTCCCATCGAGTGAAAGGTCCATCATGTACGAACCGAACCCGCCGGCGCCATCCGGCACGCCCCGAAGCGTTTTCCTTCCCGATCCCGAAATCGTCGAGCCCGGCCTCTTGATTGCCCGAACTCAGGCGAGTCCCGAGAAGTCGACCTGCCCTGTGGTCATGAATGCGCTGAAGCCGTTGTCGACGTTCAGGTTCACGCCGTTCACGTAGCGGGCGGCATCGGCGCCGAGGAAGGCCAGGGTCATCGCGATGTCTCGGGGCGTCGCGATGGTTCCGCCCGCCTGGTCGATGGTCCAGTTTATCGTCTTCTCGGTCATCGTCTTGTTGAAGTCGGGAAGCAGCGGTGTGTCGATGGGCGCGGGGCACACGCTGTTGGTACGTACCTTCTTGACCAGCGTGTCCTTCGCGCTCTTCATGGTGTAGACCTGAACGCATTCTTTGGAGAACGCGTAGCCGTCGCCGACGAGATCCTTGTGGTCCCCACACCATCCGAAGAGCTCTTCGGGCGATTCGATCGAGATGCACTCGAGGACTTCCTGGAGATGTCCGGGCCACTGGCCGCCCGCGATCGACGCGGTGTTCGCGATCGCGCCATCCTGCTTGATCTGCGGCAGGAGCCCCTCGGACAGTTGACGCAATCCCAGCCAGTTGACGGCCATCACATCTTCGACCGGGTGAGTCGCGGCGATACCGGCATTGTTGAAAAGGACATCGATCGGGCCGTCGATTGCGTCGATCGCCGCGGCGACGGAAGCAACCCGACCCATATTCGTCTCGATGAAGGCGCTGTTCGGGCCCTCGGGTCTCTTCAAGTCGAGGACGATCACTTCCGGGCCACCGAGTTCAGCGAGGACGTCGAGCAGGGCCGCTCCGACACCGGAAAAGGCCCCGGTGATGACGACGCGCTTGTTGGAATAGTCGAAGGGGTGGGCTTGGGACATGGGGGATGCGGCTCCGAGTGTGGGCGATCCCAGCGTGCGGGGCCCGGGGTTGGATCGGGTTGGCCACGCGGGGGTCTGGGGCCCGCGCGAAGGCGGGCACGATAGCAACCGCGACGGGTTCGGCAGCCCTCGCATCAGCCGGGTCGGGCGGTCGAGAGATCTTTGCCCGCCATTCCGCTTGCGATCGTCTCGGGTAGGCTAGGGCGGCGGGTTCGTCGATTGGATCGGATCGCGAGCCGCGCGAAGAGGAGGATTCGAGCGCAGCCACGGAAAAGTTGGTCTACGTGCTGAAGGGCCCGACGGATGCCATCGAGGGCCGGATGGAACGGCTCGCGGAAGCCATCGTGCCACGGGCGAAGCCGATCGGCGGAGAGCGGCTGGCGCTGCTGGTTCCCGATCAAGCGGACGAGATTCGGGAACGCTGCACGGGGAGAATCGAAGGCGATTTCGATTCCCTGTCCGCGGTCTTGGAGTGCTGGTTGCCGGGCCTCGATCCTCGCCTTGAGATCGAAGCGATCCCGTCGGAGTGCTGCGAGGAGCTATGGGGCTATCTGGTGACCGAATCGACCCTGGCCCCGTGTCCCCACACGGTCGAGGAAGGTGGGCGGGTCCCGGGCGTCACCCAAAGGGGGATCAATGATAAGCCCGTGGGAGTCGAGCCCGAGGATTTCTATCGCGAGTGGGCGGTTCATTCGAAGCTCTCCTTCGATCTGCACCCGACCCGGCAGTCCTATATCCAAAACGCCGTCGCCCGAAACCTGACTCTCTCGGCGCCGGGGTATCTCGGCATCGTCCTCGAACGATTTCCGAGTCTCGACGAATTTACCGACGAATCGGTCTATTTTGGCGACCCCGCCGTCGTGAAGGAGATGGTCGAAGACGTCTCGAGCTTCTACGCGTTCGAAGGCGCGATCACGGGCGGGATGAGCGAGTTTCGCTGGGCCTGATCTCGGCCGGGCTCGCTTTGCGCCCGGTCGGTCAGCTCCGGAACGAGGCGAGTTCCGCGAGTTTCGTCATCCGTGTCGTGATCTCGGGAAGCGGGCTCTCCCCTCGCCAGCGCAGGCTGAGCAGCAGCTGCGGATGGCCCGACATATCCATCCAGTTCGCGAGGCCGGGATCCTCGTGGGCGACGACGATGCGAACGCGCCCATCCGCCAGACGCTCGAGCTCCCGGTTGTTGAGCACGACGGGTCGGTCTCGCCATTCCGGGGTCTCCCCCCAGACATTCTGCAGGACGAAGCTCCAATAGTCCGGCTCATCGCCCGGGTGGAACTCGAGTACGAATGCTTCGTCGGGTTCGAGTTGGACGCGACCATCCATGTATTGGACGAGGCTGGGTGTCTGGACCGTGCCGTCGTCGGGCATGACGACCAACTCGTTGGGCGCCGTCTGGATCCCCTGAAAATGGTTCCACCAATCGAGACTGCCATCGACGAACATCGCGGTCGCGATGAAACCGCGCAGAACGGTCGTCGCATCGAGGGGGGGGCGGGGCCCGACGAGATCGAGCCGCTCGATCGTGGGCATCGGCTGGATTTCGCGCAGGCTGCGATCCCAGTAGTAGGTTCGAATCAGCAGCGCATTCGCATCGTCATCGAGTCGCAGATGGTTTCGAGGGGACTCCTCGTCGGGTGCGCCCCGGCTGACGAGGATCTCGTAGGAGCCGTCGTCCTCGATCGCTAGCGCCATCTCGTCGAGGGAGTCGACGAGTCGCCGTCCACCCGCCGCCCCATCCTCGTCACTCCGGAAACTTCCCGCGTAGACCCCGATCTCGACCCCCGCCGCTTCCGCCGCGTTTGCGCGAATCCGGTAGCTTCCCGACGCCTCGACGGCGACCCCGCGATAGGTCTGGTCCGGATTGTCGCCGAGATATTTTCGAGTGGGCGTCTGCAGGTCGTAGAACGCGGGGTGTCTCGGGTCACCGTGTTCGAGAAATCGGTCGAGGCCGAGGGATACGAGTCGACTGAGACAGCGGATCCCCTCGGTCTGGATCTGGAGATCAGCGAGTGATTCCGGTCCCGTGACGTGTCGCGCGAGGGGTTTGAGTGCATCACAGAAAGCGACCCAGGCCTCGCCCGTTGAAATTGCATGCGCCGGATTCGCCAGCTGGTGAATGAGTGGCTGCACGGCCTCGGGAGTCGTGGTGGCGGCGACCTGCGTCGCTACGGATGCACAGCCGGCAAGGGAGACCCCGGTGCCTGCCGTGAGCGCCAGGCCGGTCGAGCTCGCGAGGAGTTGTCGTCGGGTGAGGGCGAGAGGGGATCGATTCGAGTTCATCGCGGAGTCTCCAATGCGAAGAGTTTCGCGCGACCAGTGTACGCCCTCACCGTGGCCGGGCCCCACGGTCGGTTGCGGAGGTTTCAGAACTCGTGCGCTTCGGGCAGGATCTCCGACGCGACCTCTTCCAGGGCGCCCACGACAGCGTCGAATGAGTGGTCGCCCATCCGGCCGACGCCCGCGACAAGATGGGTCAGGCCGGCGTCGGCGTAGGCCCGCAGTTTGTCGAGGATCTCGGAGCTTCCGCCAACCAGACTCGCGTCTTCCGATGCCTCCCTGTCCCCGGCCAGGATCAGTCCGTCGATATGCCCCACGTCGAGGGAAGCGTAATCGCGGTCCGCGGCGTCGCAGAGCTCGCGGAGGCGGCGAGTTTCGGCGGCGAGGCGACTTGGGTTCGACGAGATCGCCAGATAGCCCTGGCCGAGTGCGACACACCGTTGCAGTGCCCGATCGCCCCACCCCCCGATCCAGATCGGGGGGTGGGGCGATCGATAGGGCCGGGGACGGACGCCGATCTCTTCGAATTGGACGAAGGGGCCGTCGTGACTCGCTCCCGCTTCTGCTGTCCACGCCGTCTTGATGGCGCGCAAATAATCGACGGTGACGCTGCCACGCCTCTCGAAGTGTTCGCCACCAAGACCCAACGCCTCGAATTCGTCGCGTAGCCAACCCACCCCCGCACCGAGCAGGATGCGGCCCTCGGAGAGTTGATCAGCGGTTGCGAGCATCTTGGCTGTCAGCAGCGGGTGGCGGTAGGGAATGACGAGAACGGATACCCCGATCTCGACGCGTTCGGTCGCGGTCGCGAGTGCGGCCATGAGCGTGATCGGCTCGTAGATCTCCTGTTCCCAGGTGTAAGGGAATACGCCGGAGTCGTTGTGCGGATAGGGGGTCTTGCGGTCGAGGGGCAGGACGATGTGGTCGGTGACCCAGACGGAATCGAAGCCGAGTCGCTCGGCGTGGCGAGCAAGGTCGATGCAGGCGCGGGCCCCTCGACCGGTTTCCGGAAAGCCGCCGAAATTGTTGAGGAGGACTCCGACCTTCACCGATCAGTCGATCGTGACGAGAGTGCGACCCGTCGTCTGACGATCCCGCATTCGGGTAATCGCGCTGGGTAGATCGGCGAAGTCGACCACTTCGCCGATGACCGGCTTGACCTTTTTCTCGCGAACGAGATCCACGACCCCCGCCATGATTTTCTCGCCGAGAGCGTCGGAGCAGAAATTCCAACCCATCGCCTGTTTCATCATCGGTGCGACGTTCTCGTCGGCGTAGGCGAGCAGAACCCCGCAGAGTTTGAAGTTGCCCGCAGAGATTCGGCGGGGGACGATGAATTTCTCGTCCGCGAAGCGTTTGTCCGAGGCAAAACCCATCATCAGGTAGCGGCCGTTATACGCGATGCAGTTCATCGAACTCTCCATCACGGCCTCCCCCACGTTGTCGAAGACGACGTCTACGCCGACGGTGTTCGTCGCTTCGAGGACGACGGATTGAAAATCCTCGGTGTTGTAGTTGATGGCGACGTCGGCCCCGAGCGCTCGGCAGAACTCGACCTTCTCGTCGGTTCCGGCCGTCGCGAAGACCTTCGCACCGAGGTGCTTGGCCAGCTGGATGGCCGCCGATCCCGAGCCTCCGGCGGCCGCGTGGATCAGGACGCTCTCGCCGGCGGAGAGTTGCGCGCGATCGATCAACCCGAGCCAGGCCAGGTGATAGGGAAAGTAGAGCGCCGCGGCGTCCGGGAGGGGAATCTCCTCCGGCATGTTGAAGGCCGATACGACCGGGCACAGGGCGTACTCGGCGAACCCTCCGGTTGCCTGCTTGGGCATCGCGACGACTCGACGTCCGAGCCAGTCCTCGACCCCGGATCCACAGGCAGCGACGATGCCCATGACTTCCATGCCGGGCGTCACCGGGAGTTCTGGGCGAACCATCATGTTCTTGCCGTTGATGCGTTCGATGTCGTTCAGGTTGAGCGCGATCGCCTGCACGCGAACGAGCAGTTCGCCGACTTCCGGTGAGGGGAGCGGGATCGTATCGAGCTGCAGCGCCTCGTTCGGCTCCGGCCCCCACTCGTGGACACGCCAGGCGCGCATGGCTTCGGGGAGAGTGTCTTGATCGGTCATCGGAACCTCTTTGCCCGGGGTCCTCGACTGGCGAGGGTGCCGAACGCGTCAGATGGTGGGTCAGAGCGTTTCGGGTTCGAGTCCGAAGCGCTCCATGTAGGGGCGGAAGGATTCGCGGATACGATCGGGATCGATCCCGTACTCCTCCGGCGAATAACGATGGATGCCGTGCTTGCCCTTCGGATTGTCCGCGATGAAGGCTTTCATTCGATCCGCCGCGATTCCAGTCATCGGCAGGCCGAGGGTGTCGTAGATCTGCTCGACGACGGAAAACTGGTCGGCGACGAAATCCTGGAAATGCATCTCGTAGAATCGGGCCTTTGGGTGGTCGCCCGCGTCTCGGATCGAGATCGAGCGTTCGAGCACGCGCTTGATCCGCGCGGTCCAGTCCTCCGCGATCTCGACCGGATCGACATCGTCGCTGCCCATCGAGCGCACGAGCGAAGTCAGACTCGAGTAGGAGGTCATCGATTTGACCGGGTCGCGATGGGTGAAGACGATTCGCGCATCTGGATAGCGCGTGAGCAGATGTTCCAGGCCCCACATGTGAGCGCCGGTCTTGAGCACCCAGCGGTCGCGCTTGACCTTCCAGCCGAGATGCTGCAACTGCCATTCGTGGAACTGGTAGACGAGCGACCAATCGGCTTCGTGATCGACCCAGTCCTGATAGCCGTTCACGCGAAACTGGTTGTGGAAGAGCGGAGAAACCATCGTATCCGCCATCGTCGTCACACATTCCTGAGACAGCCGCGCCCCCATCGAATGCATCGCCTTGAAGGCGGGTATCTGGGCGTCGACACCCGGAAAGGTCGCATCGCAAGCTTCGATCCGGGGATCGGAATCGAAGCTCTCGGGTTCCGGGGGAGGCGAGGGGAACATCGTCTCCCAGGTCAGCGGTGCACGGCTGTCCGGGTCCTGCGCCAAGATATCGTGCAGGATCGTCGAGCCCGTTCGCGGCATGCCGACGACGACCAGCGGTGCCACGATCTTTTCCGAGGCGATCTCGGGATTCTGGCGACGATCTTCGAGGTAGTTCAATCGGTTGACAGTCGAGAGGATCGCGCGCTCCCGCGCGATCATGCGGCCGATCGGATTCAGCTTCGCCTCGCTCTCGAGGGATTCGGAGAGCCTCCGCAGGCCTTCCATGAACTGATCCTCGCCGGTGTCGGTGAGGTTTCTGGCACGTCGGCTCGCCTCTTCGAGAATCGAGTCGACCGAGAGTTCCGAGAGGGTGTCGCTCATTGTCTTCTGCTCAGCTAAACGGCGGGATGCCGGTCAGATCGCAGCCCGCGAGCAAGCCGCCGTCGACCGCGATCGCCTGCGCCGTGATCGCGGAGGACTCGTCGCTCGCCAGGAAGAGCACGAGGCTCGCCACTTCTTCGGGCTGGATGGTTCGACCGGTCGCGTGCATTTCCGCAATCGCCTCCCGACTCTTGAGCCCGAGTCCAACGACCGCATCGAGCATCGGCGTTTCGACGGCGCCCGGGCAGATGCAGTTGGCGCGGATTCCCTTGCGCCCGTATTCGAGTGCGGCGGACCGGGTCAGGTTGATCAATCCAGCCTTTGCCGTCGCGTAGGGCGCGTTGCCCGGACTCGCCACGAGACCGTAGATCGACGAGGTCGAGATGATCGAACCACCTCCCCGCTCGATCATGTAGGGGATCGCAGCCTTCATCCCGTACATCGCGGCGGTCAGCATCACACGCAGACTCTGGTCCCAGCCTTCGGGGTCGAGGTCGGCGACATAGCCACCGGTGCTGGTCGCGGCGTTGTTGAAGAGGATGTCGATGCTTCCGAATTCTTCGACGGTGGCGTCGACGCTCTTCTGGATCTCGTCGAGCTGAGTGACATCGCAGTGGGAGTACGTTGCACGTCCACCCGCGGCCGAAAGTTCCTCGACGAGCTTCTGACCCGCCTCGTCGTTGATATCGCAGCAGACGACGGCGGCACCCTCCTTCACGAATCGTCGCAGCGTCGCGGAGCCGATGCCCCCACTGCCGCCGGATACCCATGCCACCTTACCTGCAAGTCTGCCGTCAGCGCTACCCATCGTCTTCTCCCTGGCCTTGTGAGCAATCCAGGGTAGTCGGAGCGGGGCTTGGTTCTCAACCCGAATCTTGTGGAGGAAATGGGTGCCCGTCCTCGTCAATCGAGCTCGGGGAGCGGCATCATCGCGGTGATCATGAAGTCCGTCATCCCGGGATCGATCCCCGCCTGGCTGAGCATCGCCGTCACCTGCCCACGATGGTGGGTCTGATGATTGAATACGTAGCAGACGCCTTTGTTTCGACCCGGTCCCCCCGCTGGGGAGGGGAGCGAGCGCGTTTCAGTTCGCGCGCCCCATCGCCGTCTCGATGATCTCCGCCAGTTCGTCCACCCGAGACAGCATCGGGGAGTGGTCGGTATCGATCGTTACAGAAAAGGGGAATTGCTGGGCCGCCGCGTGTTGATAGTCCGGGCGGACGGCGTGGTCATCGTTGCACGCGATATACGTGACCGGGATCGTCTGCCAGATCGGAGCTTCGGTCACTTCGCCGCCGTAGATGTAGGTCGGCCGAAGTCGGTCGAGTGCCCACTCGGCCTGTGCGTCGGTGCATCGGTGATAGAAAGCATCGCGCGCGTCTTTCTGGGACATGAAGGCACGGCCGTCGTCCTGGGGCAGCAGCTTCGCCAGAAAATTCGGGAAGATGCAGTCCGCCGCATCCGGCATGCTGGGGCCCTCGACGGGCCCGGCGAGCAGCGTCGCGGTCGCGATCGTCGTCGGATCGATCAAGGCGACCGAAGGACAGCCGAGCGAGTGGCCGATCGCATGGACACGGAAGCCCTCTTCTCGAAGGGCGTCGACGGCCTCCTGGAGAGCATCGCGGTCGGCGTGCAAGCCGCCCCGATTCAGGTCGACCGCGACACATCGGATGCCTCGCGCTTCGAGCCGCTCAACAGTGGGGTCCCAACACCAGGGGCCGTGGAAGGCGCCATGGGCGAGAACGAGTGCTTCTTTCACGTACGTCTCCTTGGGCGTGTCACGACACGCGGCCGAGGGGTGAGAGGGTTCGACCCGTGCTCTGGCTCACTCCCCGCGAGTAGACAGGGGCTCAGTCGCGCAGATCTTGAACGTGGGGCCAGACCTCGTTCTCGAAGAGTCGGAGCCCCGCCCAGGAAAGTGCAGGATCGAGTCCGCCGAGGAGCGGGGTGAGGATGAAAGTTCGCTCGCGACCCAATCCCTGGATCATCTCGACCGCTTCCTCGGGCCGAAGGCAGAGATAGCTCCCGCTCGATCGCAGGTCATCCGGATCGACCCCACCCGCGAACGGACCCGCCGCCTTCCCGTAGGCTTCGGTCGTCCACTTCGCATAGGACTCGACCACGTGTTTCGCGTGCGGGGCGATCTTCGCCCAATCCCCATCGGGATCGTTCGTCACGTGAGTGTAGATCGGACCGAGCGCCTTGAAATTCTCTCCCGGGTCGGCCTTGCCCAGCTCGAGGCAGGCCTTGCGGTAGACATGCCAGTTCTCGCCACCCGGTGGATAGAATCCGTCGGCGATCTTCGCGGCCCGCCGAGCGACCGCCTTGTGAGTCCCCCCCAGCAGGAGCCGCGGCGGCGGATCCGGAATCGGCCGAACCGTGATACTGCGTCCGTCGTAGTCGAAGGTCTCACCCGTCCAGGCACGCCTGAGCACCTCGAAGGCATTCATGTAGAGCTCTTTCCGATCCTCACGCCGCTTGCCGAACATCTGGAACTCGTAGGGCACATAGCCGGCCCCGATCACGACTTCGAGCCGACCGTCACAGATGAATTGCAGGACGGCCAGATCCTCGGCGAGCTTGACGGGCTCGTAAAGCGGAGCCAGCAATACATTCGGACGGATCGTGGCGCGCTTGGTTCGACCCCCGATCGCACCGGCCATCGGGATCGGTGAGGGTAGATAGCCGTCGTCCGACGCGTGGTGTTCGCCGAGTCCAATGACGTCGAAGCCGAGATCGTCCGCCCACTCGCATTGATCGAGGGCCGTCTTGTAGATCTCACGGGCCGGAGCACCGATGCTGGGCGCGCGCATGTCGTAGCTGATCACGAATTCCATCGGGTCTCGTTCCCTCTTCGAGATTCGCTCGCCCGCCGAGGGTCGCGGCAGTCGGCGTTCTTCGCCCCGGAATCGTAGCCCGTCCGCGGGGGGTGGGGTTCTGCGATCGGGGCCATCGGATGCCATACTCGGCCGGTAGAGAGTGAGGAGACTATCGCCATGGACATGAGCCGAGATCCTGTCGAATACCTTGAGTCGGGAGATGCCTGGGCGGACTACTGTGAGGGAATCAAGGAAGGGGGTCAGGACATCTTTCGTGAGTTCGCGCCCCGGTCGCCCCTCGATCTCGCGGAGGGTCACCGATATCTGGCCCGCATGGTGCGCTTCGGTCTCGAGCACATCATGGAGGCCGGTGACCCGCGCCTCCCGGTCTTCTTTGCGAGTCTGTGCGAGGTACAGAAGAGCGGCTGGGACAACCCCGATAATCACCACACGAACGCCTATATCAATGGCGCGTATGAGTATCGTGTGTCCGGTCGAAAGGGCGATTGCCACTACATGAGTTTCGCGGTGTACGGGGGATCACTCGGACGAGCGGGTGGGCGCAGGACGGTTGCCTATACGAAGATCGACGACCTCGAAGTCGACGAGGACGGTCGTTTCGAGATTATCCTCAGCCAGGAAGAGCGGCCGGGAAACTGGATTCCGCTCGACGGCGACGCCACGACCCTGATGGTTCGCGAGATCTTTTCGAACAAGCTCGAGCAGGATCGATCGGTGCTCAAGATCGAATGCCTTTCAAAGGATCCACCGCCCGAGTTGACCCCTGACTTCGTCGTCAACGCCTTCCGCCGTTCGATCCGATTCATGCGCGGGAGCGCCAAGTCCTTCTTCGATATCGTCGACGCCTGGATCCCGACGCCGAACGTCTTCCATGAAGGCAACCGTGAGCAGGCTGCATCGACGTTGGGAATTCCAGACCAGCTCTACAACAGCGGCTGGTGGGAATGCGGCGTGGAGGAGGCGCTCGTCGTCGACGTGACGCCGCCCGAGTGCCGCTATTGGAGCCTCGCACTCTGCGACTATTGGGGCGGGTCCTTCGACTATCGCTACTGGAATATCAACGTCAGCAATCACACGGCCTGTCTTCGCCCCGACGGCAGCGTTCGGATCATCATCGCGCACCGCAATCCCGGTCTCGCCGAGACCAATTGGCTCGACACCGCGGGTCACGATCGCGGGGTCTGGACCCTTCGCTGGATGGAAGCAAAAGAGGACCGTCGCCCGCAGGTTCGACGGGTTGCCTTCGAAGACCTGGGCGAGATCTAGGGACGTCGAGCTCGATCCTACGCGCCGCGCCGCGCCGCGCCGGGTCTAGACTTCGCTTCGCACTCCGAAATATTCCTGGAAGGGCCGGAACGCCTCTCGGGCGGTCGCGATCGTTTCGTCGTCCCCGGTTTCGTATTCGTGTTTTCCGAACTTATCCTTCGGTTTGTTCGAGATGTAGTCGAGCATCGATTGCTTGGATCCCGCCGAGAGCGGGAATCCCATCGCCCCGTAGAGCTTTTCGATCGCGGCATCGGGATTGGCGAAGAATTCGAGGTAATCGATCGGGTAGATCTGCTCGCGCGGAATCGTACCCTTCTCCATCCAGTCGATCAGGTCCTGGAGGGTCTGGTAGGTGTCCTTGCCGTCCACCGATTTCCCGAAACCCTTGCCGAGCCCCGTGTTGTCGCTGCGCATGTAGAAGAGCACTCCGCTCACATCGACGACGGAGGCAGCAGCCTTGACCGGGTCGCGAAGCATCAGGGCGATGCGCGCATCGGGGTAGGCATCGAAGAGTGCGGGCATGACGGGAAGATGCGTCGGGCCCTTGAGCAGCCAGTGGTGTGGTCGACCCGTCGACTGAAGCAGCTTCAAGATTTTCTTGTGCCACTCGAAGGCCGAAGCGTGGTCGTTCTCCGCGACGAATTTCGTGTAGTTCGGCACAAAAAAGGATGCCGAGAATGCGTAGGAGACAAAAGACGAGTAGGTCCACTCGATGCACTCGACGGGAAGATGCGCCCCCACCTTGTGCATGGT
>JAPYTP010000033.1:33466-39846 GCA_029941885.1 Myxococcota bacterium | reverse complement strand
CCTCTATCCGGAGAGCCTGGACCTCGCCGCTCATTTCCAACAGGTCATGCTGGACATGCGGTCGAAGCATTATCTCCGGACCGGACTGGGCCCACCGCAGATCACGTTTCTGGGCTCACGATGTGTCCTGCTGAGCCTCGAGATCGCGCGATTCGATGTCGACGAAAAGCAGTACGATGAGTACGGGGTGACCTATACCCTGCACCGAGAGGGCGAAGAGGATTGGCGGATCGCTGTCGTCACCACCCATCCCAAGGACGCGGTGATTCGTGAAGCGCAGTGAGCGCAGCAGCGGGCGCCAGATGGGGCGCATCGACCAACATATTCTGGGGTCCGAGGAGGTTCCATGAGCGCAGCAAGCGAGACGGACGAGAGCGGCGATCTCACGAGACCCGGCGAGACCGTATGTGCCTGGTCGATCTTTCCGCTAACGATGATCGGTTGCGTCGGACTCGCGATCCATCTCCACCATCTCGAGGTGGGTCCGCTCGTCGCCCTCCTCGTGCCACTCGGCCTCGGCTATCTCCTGGTGATCAGCGGTGAGCGCCTCTATCCCCACGCGACCGAATGGAGTCGCTCGCACGACGACGTGGCAACCGACGTCGCCTGGTTCCTGACGGGCAACTCGACCGGCCTGGCTCTTCGCCCTCTCGGGCTGCTCCTGGCGATTCCGATCGGCGGCTGGCTCTCGGCGCGCTTTGGTTCAGAGCTGTGGCCCGTCGATTGGCCCCTCGTCGGCCAGTTGGCGCTCTCCTTCGTGATCGTCGAGTTCTTTCACTACTGGACGCATCGTCTGATGCACGAGACCGACATCCTGTGGCGCTTCCATGCGACTCATCACAGCGCTCCGCGTCTCTATTGGCTGAATGCGAACCGCTTCCACGTGATCGACACCGCGTTCCTGAACCTCGGCTTCACCATTCCGTTGATCGCGCTCGGCGCCGATACCCGGGTTTTCTCTCTCTGGATCGTGGCCTCCGCCATTCACGGGCTCTTTCAGCATGCGAACATGTCCATCCGCTGCGGACCGCTCAACTGGATCTTCAGCATGGCGGAGCTGCACCGCTGGCATCACTCGCGACGGGAGCGCGAGTCGAATAGCAACTACGGCTCGAACCTGATCATCTGGGACATCGTCTTCCGGACCCGGTTCCTACCCGCAGATCGCGAGGCCCCCATAGACATCGGTATCGCCGGACTTCCGGACTTCCCGATGAGCTGGTGGCGGCAGATGCTCTCGCCCTTTCGCTGGTCCGCGATCAAGGAAGCCAGCACGAAGATGTGAGAGTCCGGCCTTCGCAGGGAGGCGCGTGAGGCGATCAGCCGGTCGCGTCGCGCAGCCGTGGCACGAGCGGCCCCAACGTTGTTGCAACCTCCTGTCATGGATACCATCGAGCCGTGAGCGACCCGCAAGGCGCACCCAGTCCTTTTCGCAGTGGAGGCGCAGCATGATCGACCTGGCGCCCGGGGACGAACTCGAACTGATCGCCGAAACGGCACGCAGGCTCGCGGAATCCGAACTCGCCCCGATGTTCCGCGAATCGGAAGCGGCACGCGGTGTGCCCGGCCGACTGCGGACCGCGTGGCAGGAGGTCGGCCTCGCCGGACTCGAACTGCCCGAAGCCGCCGGCGGTGCGGGACTCGGCTGCCTCGCGCGCGTGCTCGTGAACGAAGAACTCGCGGCGGCGGATGTGGGCGCCGCCCTCGATCTCGACCCTTACGGCCCGGCGCTCACCGCCGCACTCGAAGTCGGCGGAGAGGACGCCGCCCAGGCGCTCGCGCAGGCGACTCGCCACGGTGCGAGCCGCGCCCTCTTGATCGCCGAGACCGACGCCCGGATCCGAATCGAGGGGAACGCGATCGACCTCGACGTACCCTGGGTTCCCGCCGACCAGGCAAGCGCCCTGGTCATCCTGATGCGCGACGAGGTCCTGCTCGTGACGGCCGCGTTCGAACTCGGCCCGACTCGCGGTGCCGGCCTCCGTGCGGCCGGTTCGGCACGGCTGAGCGCCCGACAGGCTCCGATCGCCTTCCGCTGGTCGAATCCGGCAGGAGCCCGCCGCGCCTGGGCACGTGCCCGCCTCTACTATTCGTCGCTACTTCTCGGCATCCTGCGAGCGGCCTGCAGTTTCTCGACCGCCTACGCCCAGGAACGCGAAGCCTTCGGTCGCCCGATCGCACACCATCAAGCCCTGGCCTACCAGATCACCGACATGCACATGGCCCTCGAAGCGGCTCGCCTCGTCGTCCATGAAGCGGCCTGGCGGGTCGACAAGGGTTGGGCCTGCGCCATCGAAGCCGCGTCCGCCTGGGCGGAATGCATCGAGATCTCGCGAACGATCGGCCCCACCGCTGTCCAGATCCTGGGCGGACACGGCTTCATGGCCGACTATCCCGTCGAGAAACACATGCGCGAGGCCCGTGCCCTTGGACTTCTATTAGGTGGATTCGACGCCGCCATCGAAGAGGCCGGCCGCGGGCTCATCGAATCGGCCTGCCCCCTCGCCCTCGCCGCCCCGGTTGCAAACGAAGGCGCATCCTGATGGATTTCGAGATCGGCGAGAGGCTCCGGCGGCGGGTCGAAGAATCTCGGGAGCTCGGTGAAAAGGAGTTCCGACCTGCCGGACTCGAAGCCGATCGCCTGGGCGCCCCGATTCCGGTCGGTGACCCCTTCTTCGATCGATGTGTCGCGCGCGGCGAAGGTCGGACCCGCTGGCCCGGGACGGGGCGGACCGAAACGAGTGAGCCGGTCTCGGTGGTCGAGAAGCTGCTCGTCGGTGAGGAGCTCGCGTACTGGGACCGCGGGGTGATCATCTCCACTCCGGGCCCGGGACTCCCCGAGGACAACGTGCTCTCGATGGGCACCGAGGAGCAGAAGGAGCGCTTTCTCGGTCCCTTCGTCGAGCCCGACAAGCCGCGCTGGGCCTGCTTCGGGATGACCGAACCAGGAGCGGGTTCGGATGCGGCTGCGCTCCGCACCCTCGCCCGCAAGGACGGAGACGGCTGGATCCTGAACGGCGCCAAATGTTTCATAGGGGGCGCGTCGAGATCGGACTGGATCCTCGTCCAGGCGACACTCGACCCGAGCCAGGGCCGTGCCGCACAACGGGCCTTCTTCGTCGAGCGGGGCACGCCGGGGCTCGGAGGATTCAAGATCGAAAAGAAGATGGGTCTCAAGGCGTACGAGTCGACCTCGTTCACGCTCGAGAACGTGCGCGTTCCCGCCACCCACCTGCTCGGGGGCGAGGCGCGATACGAGAGCAGTGCGGGCTTCAAGACCGCGATGGCCACCTTCAACGCGGGCCGTCCCGTCATCGCCTCGAACGCCGTCGGCATGGCGCGCGCCGCTCTCGACGAATCGATTCGTTATGCGAGCGACCACGACCTCCTGGACCGCGAACGCGTCCGTGACCGCATCGAAGCGATCTCTCGGCGCGTGCGGAAGGCGCGCCTCGTCTGTCTGCGCGCCGGCTGGCTCGCGGACCAGGAGCGTCCCAATATCATCGAAGCGTCGATGTCCAAGGCGGTGGCCGCGCAATGTGCGCAGGAGGCCGCGACCCTCGGTCTCGAACTCGTGGGGACCCTCGCCGCCACGGGCGAGCACCTGATAGAGAAGCTCTACCGCGACGTCAAGGCGATGGACATCGTCGAGGGCACCGGCCAGATCCAACGCATGATCATCGCCCGCAAGCTCGTCGGGCTGCCGCGCTAGGCGGGTTCGCCCACACTCGGAGCCCCAACCGCGACCGGCCTTCCCCGATCACGACCGGATTCGCTCTCAGGAATCCAGCTGCGGCACCAGCTCCTCGCCGATCAGGCGCACGCTGCGGCGGGCGTGTTCGTGGCTGAGCGTGCCGAGTTGCTGGAGTGCGAGCAGCCGATCGACGCCGACGTCCTCGAATTTCTTCATCTTGGCCAGACACGTGTCAGGATCCCCGATGATGACCGAGTCGATCGGATCGAGCACTTCGTAGGCCTCCTCCGGATCGATCTCCATCCCGAGAAATTGCCGGTTCAGCAGACGAACCACCGGCACCGGGTCGTCGGGGTCGACCTCGTAGGCGGCCTCGACGTCGTGGGTGTGGCGCCAGCTGTCCAGATCCGGCGCATGCAGGCCGCGGATCGCGTCGATCAAGGCGCCGCGGGGATTATTGAAGACGGCCGGGGCAGCGTTCGCATACCAGAGAGCGGCTTCGCAAGCGCCACTCGCAATCGCCTCGCTCTTGGTCGCAGCGCAATGCACGAACGTGAAGCAGCCGAATTGGTCGTTTACCACGTCCCCCGCCGGCTCATCGCAGGCCTCGAGCGCCTTCCGATAGGCGTCGACCAATCCACTGATGCTCTCGACCGGCCAGAGCATCGTTGTCGCGATCGCGCCCACACCGAGAGAACCCGCTTGCTCGAAAGCCGCCTGTGCCGTCCCCGTCAACCACATCGGCGGATGCGGCTTCTGGACCGGCTTCGGAACGACGTCGATCTCGGGGATCTCGATCAGGTCGCTCTTCCAGCTGAAGCGCTCGTCCGACCACATGCGCGGGAGCATGCGGCAGAGTTCGCTCGTCTGAACACGGCTGGTGTCCCCGTCGACCTCGAAGCGCAGCCACTCGTTGCCCGAGGAGCGCGCGAGGCCCTGCTCGAAGCGGCCGCCGCTCAGGATGTCCAGGAACGCGGCGCGTGCGGCGATCTTCAGCGGATGATTGATCTTGAAAGGCGAGAGGACACCGGCGTGGCCGATGCGAATATTCTTCGTCTCCCGCGCCAGAATCGTATTGAAGAGTTCGGGCGCCGAACTGATGCTGAATGAATTCGAGCCGTGATGCTCGACCTGCCACCAGGCGCCATATCCCGTCTCATCCGCGATCTTCGCGAGCTCGATCGAATCCTCGATCAGCTGCCCCTCGTTTTTTCGCGCCCAGCCCGCCCGCTGGAGCTCACTGAACATGTCGATCTTCACTCGGCCCTCACGCCCCCTTCGAGACATTCAGTTCGTCCGCCCGCAATCCGTCCTGACGGGATGGAGGGAGTCCCTATTCGATTCGCTCGAATCCTAACCCAGCCGTGCAGCGATCGGGGGGGTCGTATCGAGTTGACCCTCGGTCGAAAGTCCCCGCGCTAGGCGTTGGGCGGGCCTGACCCGACCGCTCCGAGCCTATTTCTGACACCGTCAACGCCGGTCGGTGTCGAATGGACCTCGGCCGACGGGGAGGATTCGATGCCTGCGATCGACACCGACAAGACGACCTCGAGACTTCTCTCACGACTCTTCGGTTCGATTGCCGCGATCGTGTGGGTCACACTCGCCGGGCCGGTCGCCTCCGACCCGCTCACCGTGTACTACGCGGGTGAGCTCAACACGCTGAACGACCCCGATGGTCTGCTTCCCGGCGTTGGCGTCGGGGCGACCTTCACCGGGAGCGACGCGATCGACTCGAATCTCTTCAGTCTATGGGGACCGATCGTGAACGACGCCATCCGGTTTGCCTACGGGCCCGGAAGTGTCGAGGTGGACGTCGGGGGAGACGTCTACTCGCAGCGTATCTCCGAGATTTGGATCGCCCATTGGATGCGTCGGACTGCCGGGAGTCGACTCCCGGGGAATCGCGTGGGACACATCGGCGAACGGGCTGCAGCATCGATGGCCCTCTTGCCCCGGTGGCTCCCGCCCCGACAAACGCGTTACCCGCGCTCACCTCTTCGCATGACGCCTCCGCTATCGTCGCAGGACTCGCTTCGTCCCGGTGAAGCGAAAAGGTGGAGCGAACATGCCCGAATCAAAATGGCTGCGATGTGTCCAGCGATCACGCGATCCCCATGATCCGGAGGCTGCCTTGGGTGCCCTCGCTCCGATCGAAACCCACACCCGGGTGGTCGACATCGTGGGCAGCGACCAGGACCTCCTCGCTCTACACGGGATGCCGCCCCACCTTCCCGTCCGCTACGAGCTGATCAGTTGGGAGTGGGGAAACGCCGTACCGGAACTCCCTGCCGAGGGAGATCACGGCTACCTCGTCCGCGAGCGACCCGTCTTCGATGAGTTGCCTCCGCGCGACGCCGAGGGATGGCGGCCCGGCGTGAAGCAGCTCTCCTTCTTGCGCCGCCCTGCCAGTGTCTCGCGCGAAGACTTTCGTGAGATGTACGCGCACCACGTCGAGAAGCTTCGGGACGACCAACCGGGCATCGCAAAGTACGTGCAGAACGTCGTCGAGGAATCGACCGTCGGCTCGCCCGATCTCGACGGCGTTTCGGAGATCTGGTTCGCGAGCCTCGAGGACTTTCGGGAGCGCTATTGGTCCGGGCCGGACGTTGCGGAACGCGAGTCGAAGGAGACCGGCCGCTTCCTCGATTTCCGGCGAACCTGGTCCTTGATCGTTCGGGAGCGC
>JAPYTP010000033.1:0-33366 GCA_029941885.1 Myxococcota bacterium | reverse complement strand
AAGGGACGGGTCACCGCCTGGGTGGGCCCGAAGCTGTGCATCGCGAGCGCGTGCAGGTTTCCGAGTCCACCGCAGACCAACACGACGATGCGTTCGGGCGACTTGACGAGCGGCACGCGACCGTGTTCATCGATTCGACCGAGTGCCTCGTGTTCGCGCTGATGGGCCTTGGGCCACCAGTCGGCAGGAAGCGCCGCATGCTCCCAGAGCCTCTCTTGCACCGTCTCGATATCGGGATAGGACTTCGCGATCAGCGACGCCCAGGGCGGTGCGATGGCGACGAAGACCTCGGCGCCGTGATCGCCTCCGATGAAGGCGTTCGTCCCGGGAAAGGCCAGGGACTTGCCGATGATCTCGAGCAGGTCGACGCCGTTCTGCGCCACGGTGTCGGCAACGTCGATCGTGCCCGTCACCCCGTGAACCGTCAGGGCGTTTCCGGGAACACCGCGGCGCTCGCCAAGAGGAGCCCAGGGCGATCGTTCCTCCCACTCCGCAACCATGATGCCGGTCACCCGGCCGGGTTGTCCGAAGACGCTCTTCGAAGAAACGCCGACGACCTGCCCCCCGACATTCCTCATGAGCAGACGCAGTGCCCGGCCGATCGGTGGGGCAGGTCCAGCCTCGCCGCCGAAGCAGCCCGCCGAATAGGGCAACCCGATTTCGTGGCGAGCCGGGCCGTTGACGAAAACACCCGGAACCACGCAGCAGGTCGTCGTATTGAGGGCAAAGAGATTGAGCGGCGCCTCGATCATCGCCTCGATGGATGCACATAACAGCGCCATGGAATTCGCGGGGGCCCCCGCCATCACGGCGTTGACGGCGACCTTTTCGACCGTGCAACGCCCGTTGCGCGGAGGCAGATCGCCCAGGTGCTCATCCGGAAATCGCCCGGAAGCGCTCACATACTCGCGCACGAGCGCCTCGGTCGGGGGCACGAGAGGCAAGCCGTCGCCCCAGCCCGCATCCGTCGCAAATTGAGTGAAGGCCGTCACGTCGGCGGAGACCTCGACGCGCGGACTCGCGAGCCAGTCGATCTCACAGCCCTCCGGCCCGCAATCTCGGTCGATGACCCCTTCTGTCATGTGGATCCCCTCGTTCCCGGCTCAGCCGCTGGCACCGAGCACCTCGAGCAACTGCGGATAGTGTTCGCGCGCGATCTCCCGCACTTCTTCGTCAGGCCGCGCTTCGAGTGGATAGGGCAGCACGTGCACGCGCAGCGCCTGCCGGCCGGCGTTCGACGCCATGGTATGCGAGAGAGATTCGAATTCCTGCGTCACAACGGCGACCGCCGTCTTGCCCGCCTCGACGACCGCGACTGTGTCGTGGACCGTCCAGGCGGTGCAGGAGCCTCAATTCCCGAGGCCGACGACCGCGATGTCCACGGCCTCTACGAATTCCTCGAGTTCTCGACGCGTCTGTTCTCCCTCTTCCCCGACCCGGTGGCCGGCATTCCAGACGCGCACCGTCGCACCGGCCTTTTCGAACCGTGCCACCCACTCGTCGCGAACGTGGAAGAACGATTGCCAGGTCTGATCCAATCGAAAGCCGATCGTCTTGCCCGCGAGAGGGCCGGCGTCGGGGCCAGGGTCCGTCGAGACCGCCGGCGGCGGCGCCGTGGGATCGAGTACGCGGATTTTTTCCATCGAGTCCTCCGAGAGTCCGGTGTGTAGGCTCACCAGTATAGGCGCTCCATCGCTTCGTATGTCGCTTGAACCCGACGCTCTTCACGAGTAGCGTCGCCGTCATGCGCTGGCCCCTGGGTGTCGTCTCCATAGTCTACGGCGGTCTGCCGATCGAGGAGGCAGCGGAACTCGCCAAGCAGCACGGCTTCGAGCATATCGACGTCTCGGGCGACGTGGCTGACGAGTTGGCCTTGCCCATCCACGACCGCTTCGCCCCGCGGCCCACGCCGGGTTTCAGCACCGGCCCGCTCGCCGCCGATCGTCGCAGCTTCGAGAAGACGGTAACGGACTTTGCGCAGGTTCCGAATTGTCGCATCGAGCCCTGGGTGGGCGGCGCGATCGGCAGCAACGAGGCGACCCTCGAAATCCTTCGCCAGGTGCCGGGTCTCGAACTCTTGCTCGACGTGGGCCACGTGACCGCCTGGGGGGGCGACGTGATCGAGCTGCTGCCCCACGCCTCTCATATCCAGTTGCGCCAGGCGAAGGTCGGCGAGAGCCAGGCGCGAGACGGCGATGTCGACTTCGCCGCGATCTTCGGCGAGCTGGATCGAATCGGATATTCCGGGCGTCTGTCCGTCGAGTACTTCGACCTGCCAGACCGCGGCTGGCCGTTCGACGACCCCGTCGGAGCCGCGCTCGAGGCCGCGGAAGAAATCCGAGCGCTGCTCTAGCGCCTAACTCTCCTCTTCTCTCACCTCTTCTTCCAGCCATTCGCGAAACACTTCCTCGGTATGCGCACCGAGCGCTGGGCCCGCGCTGCGGATGCGACCGGGGGTCGCCGAGAGCTTGGGGACGGGCGCCACCATGTTCACGGGGCCGAGCTCGGGATCGTTCACCGACACGATGCTTTCGCGCGCCCGCACGTGCGGATCCGCCAGCAGGTCACGCAGATCGTTTACGGGAGACGCGGGCACACGCGCGGCCTCGAAGATCTCGAGGACTTCGGCGCGATCGTGCCGGGCGATCCAGGATGCGACCAGCCCATCGAGCTCATCGGCCGCGCGCAGACGGTCCGTCGACTTTCCGAAGCGGGCGCGATGCGCTTCGTTGTCGAGGCCGAGGGTCGCGAGCACTCGAGCGACCTGAGGATCGGTCGTCGCCGAGACCACGAGCCAATGATCATCTCGAGCGCGATAGGTGTTGCGCGGAACGCCGCCCGCAACCCGACTGCCCATGCGCCCTGGCGGCTCACTCTCGCCGTCGTAGCCGACGACGCTGCCCTGAAGCAGCTGGAGTACGGGTTCGTACATGCTGACGTCGATGTGCTGACCCTGTCCCTCGCGGGCGTCGCGGTGGTAGAGGGCCGCGAGGGTCCCGACGACTCCTGAGATGCCGGCCAGGATATCGCCGATGGCCACCGATGTGAGCATCGGCGGACCCTCGGACTCCCCGGTCATGTGGGTGAGTCCCGCGAAGGCTTCCGCGAGGGTTCCTGCGGCGGCGCGGCCCGCGTAGGGGCCCGTCTGCCCAAAGCCGCTCACACTCACATAGACGAGCCGATCATTCAGAGTCGAGAGTTCTTCCCAGGTGGCTTCCCAGCGTTCGAGGATCGCACGCGGAAAATTCTCGACCAACACGTCGGCGCTCACAACGAGGCGATGAAAGCGCGCGCGGTCGGTCTCGGTGTCGAGATCGAGGACGACGGAGCGCTTGTTTCGCGAGACCATCGCCCAGTTGAGGGAATGCCCCTCACGGGTCGCGCCCATGCGTCGCATCGGGTCGCCGGAGGTTGCTTCGACCTTCACGACATCCGCACCGAGATCACCGAGGGTCGCAGATACCTGGGGACCCGAGAAGAGCGTCGAGAGGTCGATCACGCGTAGGCCCGAGAGGGCACCCGTACCCTTCGCGCTAGCCACCCGACGACTCCGCAAGGTCGGTCTGGTCGACCGCCACCCATTGTCTGCGCTCCCGCGAGAGTCGCGCCGCTTCGATCACCTTCACCGTCGCCAGTCCGTCTTCGAATGTCGCAGGCGCCACCCCGTTCTTGGGAGGGTCGCCGAGCGGGTTCCCCCCGGCGAGGATCGCATCGCGAAAGGATTCGCAGAGCCGCGTATAGGGTCGAAGCTCCAGGTGCCTGAAGCGATGCGTTGAGTCCGGAGCAGCCTCGTCGATCGGCGGCAGAGCCAGATCACCCGGGATCTCGAGTTCGCGCGACCCGCTGGCATCGGCCTGCCAGATCGAATCCCCTTGCGTCCAGAGGCTACCCTTCGTTCCGGCGATCCGAGTCATGCCCGCCATGGGCCCCCAGGCCGAACCCGTCTGTTGCAACACACCGCTCGCCCCCGAACGCGTGCGAAATAGCATCGCAAAGCTGTCGTCGGCGACGCGATCCCCCGCGCCCTCCCCTCGCTCCGAAAGAGTCATGAGATCCGCGCTCACCGAGTCGATGTCCCCGAGCCAGACCCGGATCTGGTCGATTGAATGGGAACCCGAGGCCGCGAGCCACCCGCCGGCTCGGGACGCGTCCCACCACCAGGCGGGAAAAATCTTCTTCTCGGGATCGGCCACCAGGTCGATGTAGCTCACCAGGCTCGCAAAGCGCGGCTCCCCGATCGCGTTCGCCGCGATCGCGAGCGCAACGGCGGCACGATCGGGGGCCCAGCGGAACTCGAAGCCCACCCGATGCACGACCCCCGCCTGCTTCGCCGCGGCGAGCATCTGGGATGCTTCGGCCACATCCAGCGCGAAGGGCTTCTCGCAGATGACGTGCTTTTGGGCAGCCAGCGCCGCCAGCACGACCGGCGCGTGAGTCGCGGGAGGGCTCGCGACGGTCACGGCGCAGACTCCCGGAATGGCCAGCGCCTCGTCGAGGGACGTCGAGGCTCGGGGAATCGAGAGCCTGTGCGCACGGCGTTCGGTGCGCGCAGCGTCGCGACCCACCAGCGCCAGAACGGTGAACCCCGCCGCGCGCAGGGCCGGAACATGGACTCGCGCCCCGAAGCCGGTCCCCACGACGACGACTCCGAGCGGCGGGTTGGTTGGATCGACGTGTGGATCAGTCATCCAGCTCCAGCGTGCGACCGTCCCGCCACTGCCGGAGCACCAGGAATTCGCCCTTCAGCGCCGACCGCTCCCATCGGCCGAAACCCATCGTCGTGCCCTCTCTTCCGATCGTCGCAGGCAGCAACTTGATTTTCTCGAGGCCATCGCGAAGGCCTTCACGGGTCAGATGAACGGAGCGTCCCACACTCTCGGCAACGAGCCGACCCAGATCGTAGGCGGCCGCCAGGCCGGGGCCCGGTGCCGCGCCCGAACCGATCTCACGCTTCAGGTGAGCAAGCAATCGATTGTCCTCGGAGACGGCGTCCGCGTAGACCCAGCCCTCCCAGACCTTCGTCCACTCCGGATAGGCATAGCCAAACATCAGGGCGGAGTTGGCTACGACGGGAACCTCCCAGCCCGCCTGCGCCACCGCCTGGCCCAAGGGAAAGGCCGACAAGCCGAGGCCGAGGTAGACGAGGCCAGCGGGCGCGACGGCTCGAAGCTTCGCAGTGACCTCGGACAGATCCTTCGAGACGGGTGAGATCGAGGCTCGGCCAACCAGGTCGATGCCGAGAGAAGCACACGCCTCATCGAAATACGTCGCCATTCGCTGCCCGATCGGCGACCGATCGTGGACGAGAGCGACGGTCTCGAGGCCTCGCTTCAGCAGATGGCGCGCGAGCACGGTGGGCTCGTCTTCGAGGGATCCAACCTGGTAGTGGAACATCCACTCGCTGCGCGTCTGCTCTCCGCCCGTGTAGTTGATACACGGAATCCGCGCGGCATCCGCCAGGTCCCGGGCGACGAGTCCGTTGTCGCTGATCGCGGGGCCGATGATCGCCAGCACGCCGCGTTCGACCAGGGACGCGAAGGCGTCCTCCACGGCCCGGGCGGTGCCCGTCGGAAGTCCGAGCCCGCTCGCGTGGATGAATTCGATCGGACGATCGATCTCGCGCGTGGCCATCACCTCGTCGACGCCGATCGTGACGATGCGTTCGAAGCCCGCACCGCCGTCACTCTGCAAGCGGTCGTGGAGGATGCCGATCCGGACCGGAGCGGGTTCAGTCGAATCGGACGGCGTCGGGTCGTTGCTCATAGCGGGCAAGCGTAGCCAGCCTGCGCCCACTCCACCGGTCGAGCGGAATCGGTCGAGCGGGTGGCCGGGTTTCTGGCGGGGTATCATCGAGGCTCATCCACACTCGGGGCCCCCCATGAAGAAGTCCACAGAAGCCCTCCTCTCGACCCTTCAGGGCACGGTTGCGCCGGGCTTCGAAGCCGTTCGATTCGAGTTCGAACGAAACTTCACGGACCGCGGTGAACTCGGCGCCGCGTTCGCCGTGTATCACCGGGGCAAGAAGGTGGTGGATCTCTGGGGCGGCCATCGCGATCGCAACCGCACGAGCCCCTGGGAGGAGGACACCCTCACGACGATCTTCTCGAGCACGAAGGGCATCGCTGCCTTGACGCTCGCGCTCGCCCACTCTCGGGGACTCTTCGAATGGGACGCACCGGTCGCGACCTACTGGCCCGAGTTCGCTCAGGCTGGCAAGCAGGACATCACGATCCGCCAGCTGCTCGCCCATCAAGCGGGCCTCAGTGCGATCGACCCACCGCTCACCCCCGAGATTCTCGGCGACTTCGACCGGCTGGCGGAGATCCTTGCGGCGCAAGCACCCGCTTGGATTCCAGGGACGCGCCACGGCTACCATGCGATCAGCCTCGGTTGGTACCAAAGCGAATTGCTCCGTCGTGTCGACCCGGAGCGGAGAAGTCTCGGCGTCTATTTCCGCGACGAGCTCGCCGAACCCCTCGGACTCGATCTCCATATCGGACTGCCCGAGTCGTTTCCCGATTCGCGCATCGGATGGATCCAGTCCAACTCGGTGCTCTCGACACTCCGTCTGCTCGGGAAGCGCAATACGATTCCGCCCCGCATGCTCCTCGGGACCCTCAATCGGCGATCCATTACCGCCCGCTCGTTCAGCAACCCCGCGATCAAACGCCCCTCGGATTTCAACTCGAATCGCGCACTGCGAAGGGTCGAGATCCCCTCGGCAAACGGAATGTCCGACGCGCGCAGCATCGCGAAGCTCTACGGCGTCTTCGCCGCCGGTGGCAGCGAAATCGGCCTCCGCAAGCAGACCCTCGATGACCTGATGGCCGATCCGATCCATCCGAGCGGAGGACTCGACGACCTGGTTCTCCGTACCAAGACGATCTTCTCTCTCGGCCTCATGAAACCGGATCGAGAGTTTGATTTCGCATCGAGTATGCGGGGCTTTGGGACCCCCGGCGCCGGCGGGTCGTTCGGCTTCGCCGATCCGGATGCCCGGCTCGGGATGAGCTACGTGATGAACCAGATGGGCGGCTACCTCGTCGATGATCCGCGGGAGAAATCGCTCCGCGACGCGGCCTATCGAGCGGCCTCGAAGTTGGGTCCGGGCCAATAGCGGAACGAAGAACCTGCTCTCTTGAGGTTGCGGCGACCGCTAGCTGGACTCGGTTCGGCGGAACAGATAATTCGGCGTCGTGAAGACCAACTCGTAGCGGGGATTGTTCAGGACTTCCTGGGCGGTACGACTCGACTCGAACGGACCCTTGCCCTTCGAGTCGTCGAAGAACACGAAGCCACCCGGAACCAGGTAGCGATCGATATTTTCAAAATCCTTCTTGGAAGCCTCGTAGGAATGGGCGCCGTCGATATAGGCGAAGCTGATCTCTCCACCGAGCTTGACCGGGCGATCGAACAGGTCCTCGATCGCGAGACCGGATTCCCAGCGATCGAAAAAGTCATCCGAGAAGGCTTCGACGACACTGCCCTTGATCGGCATGTTCTTGATTGCGTAGTCGAAGGCTCGAAGGTTCCCGCTGCTCTCGTGCAACCACCCACCCGTCGTGTGGCATATCCAGGGGATGTACTCGTCGTCTCGGATCCGCTGATCGCTTTCGCGAACTAACGGACTGTTCATCTTCTTCTTCTCTCTCGGGCTGGCAGATCTGCTGGGCAGAAGGACCGAGACAGCGGACATCAGCTTGCGGCTTAGAGCATTCACGTCGTTTTCCTCGTCCGTTGGGCGAATCCGCTAGCGAAGTCCCAGCCACCGCTTGAGACTCGGCCGCTTGACTCGATGGGGCCGTGAGGGTCGCTTGG
This sequence comes from Myxococcota bacterium, assembly GCA_029941885.1. Classification (GTDB taxonomy): domain Bacteria; phylum Myxococcota_A; class UBA9160; order UBA9160; family UBA4427; genus UBA4427. Next base: position 25,548 of record JAPYTP010000033.1, on the reverse strand, counting down.
GTTTCGCGTCCGGACCCTCGGGAATGGTCAACAGATAGCAGTCGTAGCTTTTGCTGTGTCCGGTATCGAGGCCCTTGAAATAGCGAAACGATCCGTTTCGATATTTCTTTCTGAGCTCGGTACGACGCGGTTTCCAGGAGCGCGAGAGCTGCGCACTGTCCTCATTGAATTGCCGCATGTTCCGGTCTCTCAACTCGTCTTCGACCTTGAGATGCCTCACGATCTGGCCGTACACCGGGGCCACTCTTCGGCCGGAATCGATCACCCGCATCGTCAGGTCCTGATCAGGCCCATACGTGACATAGCGCTCGTCGAACCAACCAAGCTCGCGACCCACCTCCCTGCGGATGACGCCCATCTGGGCGTATGGGATCTGGGCATACACCGCAATGAACGGCTCCGGCTCGTCCGGCTCCATCAGGGGGATACAAGCGAGATCCACCTCGGGATGGCGATCGAAGATCGTCGAAGATGGCCACCGACCAGCCCGGAAGCACCACCAGGTCGTCGTTCAGGAAGCAGACGAAATCGCCCTGGGCCTGCTCGAAGACCGCGTTGTAAGCCCGCACGGACCCGAGTGGTTCGGTCTCTGGGAAAACCCGAACCCGCGGATCATTGCATACGAAGGGTTCGCCATCCGAACCGTCCGCGATCAGAAGCTCGAAGGGGTGTTTGGTGTGCGCGAGGACCGAATTCACCATGTCCGCGATGAGATCCGGCCGATTGCGGGTGCCGGTCACGATCGACAGCAGAGGCGCTTCGGAGTCCATTCGATTGAAAAATCCTGTTCGTACCGGGCGCACTCCATCGGAGTCGCTCTAGTCGTTCGAGAACATTCCTCGACGAAGGATGGGAAAACCGCGAACGAGTTCGGCGATCCCCTGCTCGAGACTGACCTCGGGTTTGAAGCCGGCCCGGCCTATCTTCTCGTTGCTCACGATGTAGTTTCGCTTGTCCGGATCTTCACCGACGGCGGCCTCCGACCACACGAATTGCGGCACCTCGCGGCGAATCGCCTCACACAGCTCGAGCTTCGAGAGATTGGCATCGTCCAGACCCACGTTGAAGGGCTCGCCGTTCATGTTCTCATAATGTGTGATGCCGTGGAGGAAGACTCGAGCGATATCACGCACGTGGATGAAATTCCGCTTGTGGTGCGCTTCGAAGAGCACGATGAAGCGATCCTCGACCGCACGCCACGTGAAGTCGTTGACAAGCAGGTCGAGGCGCATGCGCGGGCTGATGCCGAATGCGGTCGCGAGCCGAAAGGTGATCCCGCTGCCGCCGTCGAGAATTCGCTGTTCCGCATCCACCTTCAGGCGTCCGTAGAGGGAGACCGGGCGCAGCGGGGATTGCTCGTCGCAGTGAATGCCCTCTTGCCCGATGCCATACCCGCTATTGGTCGTGGGAGATGTCTTCCCCGAGTGGGTCGGAGACGGTCTTTTCGGCGTCGTAAGCGATGGACCCTTCATCGATATCGAGACGCCCGAAAGCTACGCCTTCGCAGACGCCCATCTGGATGGGTCGAAGCTCACCGGCGCGGAGGGCGTTTGAGACGAGCTCGTCGGAGTCGAATCGCTTGTGCGATACTCGGGTCGTTTCGCGTGTCGAGAGCATTCGAACCCGGGCAGGAGGCTAGGATTGATAGTCACGAAGACGCCGCACCGTATCTCGTTTTTCGGGGAGCCACGGATTTTCCAGAGTGGTACGAAGCGCACGGTGGCGCCGTTCTATCGACCGCGATCGACAAGCACTGTTATATCAGCTGTCGCTTCCACCGAGGATTCTCGCCCGAGCAGCGGCACCGCATCGTCTGGTCACACATCGAGACGGTCTCGACGGTGGCGGAGATTTTGCACCCGGCGGTACGGGAGGCGATGCGCTGCCTGGGCTTCACCGACGAGCAAGGTCTGGAGATTCACCACCAGACGGATCTTCGCGCTCGCGCTGGCATTGGCTCCAGCTCCGCGTTCGCCGTTGGCCTGATTCACGCACTGACCGCGCTTCGAGGTGAGCATCTGAGCAAGCACGATCTGGCGCTCCGAGCCATCGAGCTCGAGAAGGACGTGATGGGGGACGAGGGCGAATGCCAGGACCAGATCGCCGCGGCGCACGGCGGCCTCAACGTGATTCATTTTCGACCGGGTGGGGAGATCGAGATCGAGCCGGTCGCGATCTCCGAGGAGCGACGCCGAGAACTCGCCTCCCGCCTCGTCCTGATCTACACCGGATCGAGCCGGTTGAGCTCGAGTATTGCGAAATCAGTGGTCGCCAACCTGGACGAACATTCCGACGTGCTCTTCAAGATGCGCGAGATGGTGGACACGGGACAGAAGATCCTCGAGTCGGGAGATCTCGACGACTTCGGTCGGCTCCTGAATCACGCGTGGATCTGCAAGCGCCGGCTGTCCTCCGAGATCTCGAATCCCGAGAGCGACGCCATCTATGAAGCCGCCATGAAGAACGGCGCGCTCGGAGGCAAGCTGCTCGGTGCCGGGGGGACCGGGTTCATGGTCTTCTACGTGCCACACGAGCACCGCACGCAATTGCTCGGCGCTTTGAACGGAATGCCCCACGTCCCCTTTGGCTTCGACCAGAACGGCACGCAACTCCTGATCGGCTCCCAGCCCCACCCAGAGGGCGACCCCGTCGACTAATACGAGTCACGGACGCTCACGGTCACGCGCTTCTAGCGATCGAGGATCCAATGAGCAGCGGAGAGCAGGTCGGGCCCGATCCAGTCTGCGTTCGAATCCGCTTGGGCAGTGCCCGAGATCAACATCGAGGTGCAGCCCGCGGCGTTTCCAGCCCCTACATCCACGTCCGCGTTGCCGACCATGTACGAGCGAGACGCTTCGAGACCCAGCTCTCGACAGGCCTGAAAGATCATCTTCGGTCCCGGCTTTCGACACCGACATCGAATCGCGATCTCCGGCAGATCGCCGTCGGGGTGATGAGGGCAGTAGTACATCCCATCGAGCCGTTCCCCACCGGCGGACAGCAGGTCGGCCAGTGAGCCGTTCACTGCATCCACGTCTGACCTTTTGAAATAGCCACGCGCTACGCCGGATTGATTGCTGATGAGTACGAGCTTGAAGCCGGCTCCTCGGAGAAGTCCGAGCGCCTCGACACAGTTCGGCACTAGCTTCACCCTAAGCGGATCGTGGAGATAGGGAATCTCTTCGATCAGTGTCCCGTCCCGATCCAGGAAGACAGCGGCCTGCAACGTCCTAGGTCTCCCTTTTGCGCGGAGCGTCCGGAAACATCATCTGCTCCATCGCGTCGCACAGGGTATGACCGATCAGAATGTGGCATTCTTGAATGCGCGGAGTGTCGCGGTCGGGGACCCGAATGCACAGGTCACACAGGGTCTCGAGCTTGCCGCCCGTCTCCCCAGTCATCCCCAGGACCCAGGCCCCGATGCGTCGGGCCTCTTCGGCGGCTTTCAGGATGTTGGCAGAATTCCCGCTCGTGCTGATCGCAATCAGCACATCGCCCTGTCGGACGTAGGCTTCCACTTGACGTGAAAAGATGGTGTCGAAATCGTAGTCATTGCCGATGGCGGTGAGCGTCGAGGTGTTCGTGGTGAGCGCCTGGACGGGAAGCGCGATTCGATCGCCAACGAGATAGCGGCCCTCCATTTCACAAGCGATATGTTGCGCGTCCGCTGCGGAGCCACCATTCCCGACGAGATAGACCCTGTGTCCCGCTTCGAGCGTGGCCACGAGTTTCTCCGCCGCGTCCGAAATCTCCTGGACTCGTTTTCCGAGCAGAGACTGCTTCGTGGCAATGGAGGCTCTGAGGTTGGACTCGACGATCTCGCGAATGCTCAAATCAAGGATCCTTTGCCGATGGCCCCGTCGTGTCGTGCGGGGGTGAACTCTTGTGACGGAGACAGGATAGACGACTCCGATTTGTCGGGCCTTGCAGAATGGGCGAGGGATGGGTCTCGACGTCCCCGATTCCGGTCGGTGTTGAACAGCGACGACCCGCCCTGCCCTCGAGCAGACCGCGAAGCTCTAGACCGGCGAAGTCGCTTCAGCACGTCAACCTCGAACGTTCGGAAAATTCTCCCGGAAGTCCTCGACGGCGCGTTCCACTCCAGCGCCAATTCCCATGAACTCCATGTCGAACCGCTTCTTCAATTTCGCGGCCGGGGTTCGACGACTGGGCGTTCCGTCCGGACGCGTCGTGTCCCAGCGCACGTCACCCTCGAATCCGATCGCCTCGGCGACGACCCCCGCGAGCTCTGCGATGCTGATATCGGTCTCGGGGTCGTCGTAGTGATCGACCGCCCAGAGTACGACGCGGGCCAGATCCTCGGCGAACAGGAACTCGCGGCGCGGTTTGCCACTGCCCCAGAGCTCCACGGGTTTTCCCTCTGTCGCGGCCAGATGAAATTTCAGCGTGAGCGCGGCCATGACGTGACTCCGATCCGGGCCCCACGTCCAGCATCTTCTTCTTCCCGGTCAGATCAGCGTTCTGCAGGAGCAGGTCTTGTAGCGTCCCACCGCCCCACTGGTCCATGGCCAGCAGGTGACCACGCCAATAGGCGGCTTCATCCTCCTTGGACTGGAACTCCTCCTCGTGCGATCTTTCCTCACCCGAAGGCATCGCGGAATCGACCTGATCGAAGAGCGACCCGAGACCCGCGAGATAGATGAAGGCATCGCCGAAGTATTTGGGCTCCCCTTTGACCAGATACTCGGCGCTCACGGAGGTGTTCTGGTACTCGTCGCCCCGCTTTTCCAGCAGACCGATCGACACACAGGAATTCAGTATTTCTCGTGTGTGTATGGGATCCGCCTCGAGCTCTCTTGCCATCCAATCCGAACTCTGTTTTTCGGCTCGAAGCCGGGTGAAAATCTCGAGCCCGACCGCCGACTTTGCAACACCGGTCAGCCACGACGCCCGTGCGAGTTGAGCGATCAAGGGTGGCTCTCCGGTGTCCGCCAGGCTGGCAGAGACCGCGCCAATCTCATTCTCGTTCATGATTCGACACTTCCTGGCTGGGGTGGACGCGATCGCTGCATCGAATCAGGTTCCGCAGAAGGTCTGCTGGACGACCTCGTGCGTCTCGGGTGCGGCCGCGTATTCCGAAAGCTCCGGATGATCCTCGAAGGGTCGGCTCGTCACCGTCGAGAGGGCTTCGAGAGGACGCGGGTCCTGGTCATTTGCGAGCGCATCGATCGCCTGCTGGACTCGGTGATTGCGGGGAATGAAGGCTGGATTCGTCCCGCGCATCGCATGATTCCGCGTGGAATCATCCCGCCCCTCCCGACCGAGGTGATCGCGCCAATCGCGCGCCCACGCATCGAATGCCGCCGGTTCGTCGAAAAGTGCGCGGACGTTCGTATCGCCAGCTGGATCGCCGAGACGAAGCTCCGAGAGACCTCGAAAGGTGAGCGTAAAGTCCGCCCGGTTTCTCGCCATCGATTCGAGCAGACTCGACGCGATCGCCTGCGCTGCGTCACTCGCCTCTACGAGCCCGATCTTCTGGCTCAGCCCGTGGTGATACGACTGATGAAATCGAGCGGAATAGGCTCCCAGCGCTTCCTGGGCCGATTCGACAGCGATCTCCTCCTCCTCCGCCAGCAGGGGAAGCAGGGTCTCCGCGAAACGCGTCAGATTCCAGTGACCGATCTCCGGCTGCTGACCGTACGCGTAGCGCCCGGCGTGGTCGATCGAACTGAAGACCTTCCCCACGTCGTATTCGTCGAGAAACGCACAGGGACCGTAATCGATCGTCTCCCCCATGATGGACATATTGTCCGTGTTCATGACGCCATGAATGAATCCGACCAGCAGCCAGCGTGCGATCAACTCCGCCTGGCATTCGATGACGTTGTCGAGCAGTGCGCGATAGGCGTTCGGCGCGCCGGACACGTCGGGGAATCGGCGCTCGATCACGTAGTCCGCCAACGCGCGGACATGGTCGGTCATCCCTCGTGCGTGAAAATATTGGAAAGTGCCGACCCGGACAAATCCGGTGGCCACGCGCGTGAGGATTGCGCCCGGTTCGGCGCGCTCCCGAATCACCCGATCGCCCGTGGTCACCATAGCGAGAGCGCGCGTCGTCGGGATACCGAGCGCGAACATCGCCTCGCTCAGCACGTATTCGCGCAGGACGGGCCCGACCGCAGCACGCCCATCCCCGCCTCGTGAGAAGGGCGTCGGCCCTGCACCCTTCAGTTGAATGTCTCGCCGGGTGCCGTTGCCGTCCACGGTTTCGCCGATCTGGATCGCCCGCCCGTCCCCCAGACTCTGCACGAAGTTCCCGAATTGGTGCCCCGCGTAGGCCGTCGCAATCGGATCCGCCGTGCCCAGAGGAAGATTCCCCGCGAGCATCGACACACCCTCCGGACCCGAGAGGTATTCACGCGAAAAACCGAGATCGCTCGCCAGATCGGCATTCAGCCGCAGCAGATGGGGATCGGAGACGGGGGTCGGACCCACTCGCGCATGGAAATCGCTCGCAAGATTCGCGTAGCTGATTCCGAAATCGGGATTCGTTTCTGGTGGGGTCGTTTCTTCCGACATACCGGCCATCGTAGCGAAGGTCGCTCCCGGGCATCGCTCTTCGAGCGACCCGCTCGCATCGCGCCACATGCAGCCGAACTAGTCCTTCATGACCAGGTGGTCCCGCAGTTCGTTGACATCTCCCTCGGCGACCGGAAAATGCGTGGCCAACAGCTCGCCGCAACGCGAGATTGCTCGCGACATTCCCCCCGCCAGATCCTTCGCCTTGACGCCGTCGATCATCAAGTCGACGACCTCTCCCCAGATCTCCTGGTCGAGTTTCTCTGAAATTCCTCGATCCGCGAGGACGACCGCGCGGTGCTCCATGAGCGACACCATCAACAAGACGCCCGTGCGCCCTTCCGTCTGACTGAGATCGAGTTCGTAGAACTCCAACTGCGCGCGGCGCTCCACCTGCAGCACCTCGTCGAATTGCGGGATCAGCATCCGTTGCACGAAGTCGAAGCGGGCGAACAGCGCCGCCCCGCCTGCGGCGAGGAGCCAGGTCACTGCCATCCAGACTAACGCGTAGCCTCCGAGCGAATCCCCCAACACCGCGGGAAGTTCGGCAAGCAGAAAAGCGATCAGCAAGAGACTGAAAGCCAGCACCGGGACGTGGCCGATGGTCGACGAGCGTCGCACGAGCACGGGCACGATCTCACCCGAGGTTTTCGATTCGGCCGCAGCAATCGCGGCCTCGATCCGTTCGAGTCCATCGGTTCCGAGGATACGCGCCGCCCAGTCGGGAACTGTCGATTCCGCCACTACCATCCTCCTGAGGCGCCGCCGCCGCTAAAGCCGCCACCCCCGCCGCCGAAACCACCAAAGCCCCCGCCTCCGAAACCGCCACGGCTTCCGAGACCGGCGCCGAGCATGCCCGCGCCCATGTAGTAGGCGCCACGGCGCCTACCAAATCGACCCATCCCCATGCCCCGCATCAACATGATCGGAAGGCCGAGAGCCAGAAACAGAAGGCTCTGCGCGGGACTCCCTCGCGTTCGCGTCGTTCGTCGCGCGCGCAAGCTGCCCTCGAGATACGGAAGCAGGTCGACCTCGGGGTTTGTGACCCGAGCGATCTGATACACCCCAACCGTAATGCCCCCATCGAAGTCGCCGCTCTTGAAGAGCGGCGTCATCGCTTCGTCGACGATGCGCTTCGCGAAGGCGTCGGGAAGATCCCCCTCGAGACCCTGGCCCACCTCGATGCGCACCCTTCTCTCGTCGCGAGCCAGCAACAGGAGCACACCGTTGTCGGCCTCTTCGCCACCGAGCTTCCACGCGTCCGCGACGCGAATCGACGCCTGTTCGATCGTCAGACCCGACAAGTTGGGCAGAGTGAGCACTGCCAACTGCGTGCCGCCCTTCCCTTGCAGTTCGCGCAGCGCCCCCTCGAGTCGTTGGCGGGTCGCGGGCAGCAACAAGCCCGCGTGATCCACCACCGCCCCGGTGAGTTTCGGAACCTCGAATTCTTCTGCCGCGTGCCCATTCGCAGCCGTGAGGGTGACGAAGAGCGCCGTGGCGATTCCGCAGAGCCGCCCGCGTCGGGAGCGAGTCATCTAGAACGCGACCTCTGGGGCTCTCTCGGCCTCCGCGCGCTCGGCGTCGTCGAGCGTCCACTGGGCCATCTTCTCGTGCTGATAGAGCAAGCTGTTCGTGATACTGGACGGTGGCACCGTCACGAGGTCGTTGAATTCGCGAATCGATTCGATGTGCCGCTGGCGTGCGATCGCGATCCGATTCTCGGTCCCTTCGAGTTGTGCCTGCAGTTCGCGAAACTGACGGTCCGCCTTCAGGTCCGGATAGCGTTCGCTCACCATCATCAAGCGGCCAAGGGCCTGGGACAGGCCGCCCTGAGCGGACTGGTAGGCCTGAATCTGTTCGGGCGTGGAGTTCGACGGATCGATCGTCATCTGGGTCGCGCGGGCGCGCGCGCTAATGACGGCGGACAGCGTCTCCTTCTCGTGGCTCGCGTAGCCCTTCACGGTCCGCACCAGGTTGGGGATCAGGTCGACACGTCGCTTGTATTGATTCGTCACCTCGGCAACCGCGGCCTCGACCTTGTTGAGTGCCTGGGGGATCGATTGAAAGCCACACCCCGAAAGTGAGCTGGCGACGAGTGCGGCGGAGAGCGTAAGTACCCCGAACCGGATGCGCTGATGCATTTACGTGAACCTCCCGTTGCGCACTCTACCGCGTCCGACCCGAGAAGAGCCACATTCGAAGCGCCGCAGCCCTCGAAACGACTCGTCTGACAGTCCCGGGGTTCGAGGGGGATCCGCCTGGACGACCGACCGATCCATAGCAGCCCGGCCAGAAAGAAGGCGCCTCCCCTCTCCACTTGCCCCGTTTGATAGAATGACGATAGAGGAACCCACAAACAAGGTCCTGATCCCGCCCATTCCGAATCGTCCCGGTCCAGACCACCGCTCAGCTCATAGGAAGACCCCCTCATGGAGGATGACGCCAGAGACGGTCTCGGCGCGATCGACCCCGATCTCTGGCAAGCATTCGCAGAAACCGTTTTCGAAGCGGACCTGGCCGAGGACAAGGATCCGATCCGGATCCGCATCGGGCAGACCCACGCTCGCCTCGATGAACTGCTTCGCGATCACCAGGCCGTTCGCTGGGCTTTCATTACCGCCTGGAATCCGTCCTCTCTGCCCCTTCCTTCCGATGAAAACTCCGAGCGCAATGAGCGCCTTCGGGAGCAGCTGCTCGCGGGCGTGTATCCGATGTTCGGGGGCCGTGGAATCGGGGCCCACCCAGGCTGGGAACCGGAGGAGAGCTTTCTCGTCCTGGGAATCTCCTCTGAAGATGCAATGCGGCTGGGCAAGCGCTTCGGGCAGCTCGCCATCGTCGTTGGAGAGATTTCCGGCGAGGCGCAACTCGTCGAGTGCTGAGGTTGGGTAGAAAGCTGACAAGCACCATGAGGATTCGTGTCCGCTCGCCAGCCAGCCATTCGGGTACCCGCGATTCCCGGGAAGTCCACCAGGCTGGATGCGGCGGAGGCACACGAGGCGATATCGTCTGCCCATGCCTTCGCAGACGTCTCTCGACAATTCGTCTCTCGATACGCTCGACCTGATCGACCCGGATGAGTACGTGAAGAACGGCTACCCCCACGCGGCCTGGAAGCGACTGCGCCAGGAGTCGCCCGTTCACTGGTTCGACGTGCCGGGAGGTGTCGGCTTCTGGGCGGTGACCAAGCGCCGGGACATCCTCTGGCTCTCGAAACAACCGAAGCGCTTTCTGAACGCGCCCCGGCTGGCCATCTTCGAAGAAGGCGCTCCGCCGGCCGAGCGAGACATCCGGCACTTGCTCGTAATGGATCCGCCGGAGCACCCGAAGTACCGCGCCACTGCGAGCAGTTGGTTCACCCCGCGCGCCATCCGCAGCCGACATGCCGAGGTGGAGCGCATCACTCGCGAGCTGCTCGACGAGATGGCGGGGGACGGCAATACGCGGGAAGGCGATTTCGTACACGATCTCAGCGCCCCACTCACGCTGGCGGTGCTGGCCGACATGCTGGGCGTTCCGCGCGAGGACTGGCGACTGATGTTCCACTGGACCAACGCCATCGCCGGTTCCTCGGATCCGGAGTTCCAGACGGACGATTCTGACGCTTCGCCCGAGACGGAATTCAACGACGCGCGCATGGGGATGTTTCAGTATTTCACCGCGCTGAGCGAGAAGCGACGCGCCGATCCCCGGGACGACATCGTGAGCGTGCTCGCCGCCTCGACGATCGACGGCGACCCGATGCCGATCCGAGAGCTGCTCTCCTACTTCATGTTGCTCGTCATCGCGGGAAACGAAACCACCCGAAACGCCGCGAGCGGCGGCCTGCTCGCCCTGATCGAGAACCCGGGCGAGTTCGAGAAGCTTCGCAAGAACCCCGGCCTCGTCGATCTCGCTTCCGAGGAGATCGTCCGCTGGACCACGCCCGTGATCCAGTTCTGCCGAACGCCCGTGGAAGACGTGGAGGTCGCCGGCCAGCCGATCAAGGCGGGCGACTCGATGTGCCTCTTCTATCCGTCGGCCAACCGCGACGAAGACGTGTTCGAGGATCCGGACGTCTTCCGCATCGACCGCCGACCCAACCCGCACCTGGGCTTCGGGCTCGGCGAACACTTCTGCCTGGGGGCAAGCCTTGCCCGGCTCGAGCTGCGCACGATCTTTCGCCAGCTGGCCGAGCGAATGGAAGAGGTCGAGCTGGCGGGTCGTTACGAACGCGCGCGTTCGAGCTTCCTGGGCGGCGTCAAGCGAATGCCCATCCGGTATCGGCTGCGACCTTCCTAAGCCAGCCGTGCCCAGATGGGATCGACCCTAACAAGCACCCAACCATCTGGCGCTCAACCCTCCAAGGAGCTCAACTCCATGTCGCTCAACATGACGAAAGCGGAACGCGAAGAATTCCTCGCCGGTGTACACGTGGGTGTCATCAGCATCGAACAATCGGACGCGCCGCCCCTCACGGTCCCGATCTGGTACGACTTCGAGCCGGAGGTGGGTCTGTGGATCCTGACGGACGAGGCGTCCGCCAAGGGACGGGCCCTCGAGGCCGCCGGACGGTTCTCGCTCTGCGCTCAGGAAGAGACGCCGCCCAACTATCGCTACGTGTCGGTCGAGGGTCCCGTCACGGAGGTTCGCCCGGCAGACCGGGAGAAGGACTCTCGCCCGATGGCCCGACGATACTTCGGGGAGAAGCTCGGCGACCTGTACACCGAGAGTGGAGAGGCGGACGGCAGCCTGGTCTACACGATGCGCCCGGCGCGCTGGCGGACCGTCGACTACAGCAAGCTTGGCGACGCACTCGCGGGATAATCCGCCGAATCGAGCGGGTGAGCGGGCGGCCGGTCCAGTCGGCACCGAAAATCGCTCAATCCAGGAGATCCGCCCGGACGAGTCGTCCGCCGCGCAATTCGACCGTCGGGCAGAATTTCCCCACCGCCTCATACGTCCACCAGCTTCCCTCGTCGCTGCCAAGCGCGGCAAATCGCGCCTTCCGCGTGGGCGTTCTCAGGTAGCGCGGCGGCTCATCGGGGAAGGGATTCTCGGCCAGCAAGCCGCCGACCGACTCACTGCCCGTGAGAAGCTTCGCGAGAAATCGACGAAGCCACGGGCTGCCTTCACACCCCCGCAGCGAGGCGAACCACATCTGCCAATCCAGGCGAGGCATGTGAGGCATCGCGAGTCTGGGCGCACGATCTGGAGGGCCGGGTTTGTAGTCGAAGAGATAGGGCCTCCAAGTTTCGCCATCGGTGCTGCCTTCGACCTCGATTTCGAGTCTCCCGGTCGTCATCACCGCGAACAGCCCATAGGCGTTGAAAGAACGAAATTGCGCCAGGTTCTGTCGGACGATCCGAATCGACTCGGGGACGATTTCACCCACGCCGAGCGCTGCGAGCGTCGTGGTGATCGCAAACACCAGGAGGGCAACCGCGACCGCGATCTCCCCCACGCGTCGGACGCGTCGAAAATAGATTCGTGCCACCTCGTAAGCAGTCGCCCCCGCCGGCGGCGGATCGTCTGAATTAGTCGCCACCTCCCCGTCCGGCACCCCCGACGCAGCCCCATCGACCCGCGCCTCCACTGCCCGCTCCGACGAAAGCGGCTCGGGCGCCTCGCGGCCATGAGTGCGGACCCTCGCCACCCACCACCGCTTCGCGATCGCCAGATCGAGGTCGTCGAGCAACGTGAGACACAGCACGCACGTCAGCAGATTGAAGAACCCATAACTCCCGGTGAAGCCGATCAGGAACTGAAGCCCGATGAAGCCGACGAACGCAACCCGTCGAAGGGGGCGAGGCCCGAAAACCAGGATCGGCAGGATGAGCTCGATCGCCAATGTCCCGAACGCTCCGGCGGAGAGCACGAAGTCGGGCATCCCATCAGCCCACCACGCCGGAATCGCGGGCAGCGGCTGGCTCCAGAAGTGAAACTGGAGCGCGGTCCCGTCTCGCCAACTCGGGTCACCCGAGAGCCATTTAGTCGCTCCCGAGAGAAAGAAAAGGCGCGCGAGCAGGAACCGCAGGAGGAAGAGACCCAGGCGGCTCGCTGGAATCGTGCGGGTCGCCACCGGCGTCCACCCGGCGGGCGCAAAGAAGAATGCGCAGGCTGCGGTTTCGATCAGCAGGACATCCCACTGATAGCCGAGGAAGACGTCCCCGACCGATGAGATCGAAAGGTAGAGCCACCAGAGAACCGCGATGCAGAGACGCGGGGCAAAGCCTGAAATGAGCAGCCCCGAGAAAAGCACTCCCAATCCGCAGACGAGTTGGAGCGCAGTGGACCCTGCCCCGAGCCAAAAGACGGACGGAATGCGAAAAGCGGCGACGCCGCCGAAATGGTCGCGAGCACGGACGAGGTAATCCGCCGCCGGCAGGATCCCGTCCGGTCCGATCAATCCGTCGATCTGGACCGCGGCCGACCCGAACGCACAAGCGAAAACACCGCCCAGGCCAATCAGAAACAACCTGCGGATCTGCCGAGACTCGCCCTGCCCCACTTCCATCGCTCGCACGACCTCCTGAAAGGGACTCCGCCCCTCGAGCCAGGAGCGGCTGAGAGAGTAGACCGCCCGGCGTTCATCGCCTTCTCGCCGTCGACCTCAGACGTTGCCGTGCGCGACGAGGCGCAAGGGGCCACCCGACTGCCCTCGGTTGGCGCCGGTGTTACCCTCGGCGCAGCCGGCCCCCAAAGAAGCCCCGCGACTCGAGGTTCTCACGATGCGCCACGGATTCAAGGTCTTCGATGCCGACGCGCATGTGGTCGAGCCCCGCAATCTCTGGGAGCGTTTCCTCGACAAGAAGTACCAGTGGCGTGTCGGCTGGAAAGAGGTCGAGGGCCGCGAGGCGTTTCGTCCCGTCACGGTCGACGGAAAATACACGCAAAGTCACGTAACGCTCTTCGGCGATATCTTGAAGGCGATCCGCTGGACGAAAGAGGAGATGATCGAGAAGTACGGCGACGTCGTGCTTCGGGAGTTCGACGGCCCAGGCGTCCGCGACTCGATGCGTCCCGAGGGCATCGACCTGATGGTTCTGTACGGCCCGGGCTACGACATGTGGGTCGATGGGATCGATCCCGAGCTGCAAGCCGCGATGGCCCGCGCCTACAACCGCTGGGGCTGCGAAATGCGAGACACTTCGGGCGGGCGCGTGATCACCGCCGCGCCCGTCCCGCTGAACGACATGGGCCGCGCCGTCGAGGAAATCCGCTACGCCTACGAGGAACTCGGCGCTCGCTGCTTCTGGGCGCGACCGAACCCCTTCAACGGCCGCACCCTCGGCGATCGCTACTACGACCCCATCTACGAGATCCTCCAGGACTACGACTGTGCGTTCAGCACCCACGCCTTCATGGGCTTGAACGGCCCGGCGTCGGGCATGGATCGCTTCACCTCCTTCACCGAATGGCATACGGTGGTCCATCCCTATGAGGCGCAGCAGGCGATGCTCTCGATGATCGTGAATGGGGTCTACGAGCGCTTCCCGCGCCTCCGCGTGGCGTACATGGAGGCGAACTGTTCCTGGGTTCCCTGGTGGTTGTGGCGCATCGAGGAGCACGTCGAGCTCTCGGGCTGGCTCGAGATGCCCGAGTGCTCGAAGTCGCCGACCGAGTACTACAAGCAGAACTGCTGGATTTCTGTCGAACCCGATGAGCACCTCGTCTACCAGCTGATCGAAGAGCTCGGGGACGACCACATCGTATGGGAAAGCGATTACCCGCACCCCGATTCGAAATACCCGAACGCGACGCAGACCTTTCTCGATCTCCCGAAGGTCTCGACGGACAGCAAGCGCAAGATCCTCTGGGACAACGCGGTCGACCTCTATCGCTTCCCGGAGGAGATGCTGCCGAAGGTCTTCGAGGACGCGAGCGCCTGATCCCACTCGGGATCCGCGGGCATCCTGCCTCTCACTGCGATCGTGACTGCCCCCGGCTACTCCTGGGCCCGTTCCAAGTCTTTCCGAAGCGTTCGGGCGGCGAGGACGTTGTGGATTGCGGCCCACACGTGGAAGACGCCGATGATCAACAGCGAGTAGCGGACAGTCGTCGCGCCGAAATGCGGCTCGAGAAAATCGTTGATCCCTCCCACGACCCAGGGTCCAAGACCGAAGCCGATGAAATTGATCAGCAAGAGGGTGATCGCAGAGGCCATGGCGCGCATCGCCGGCTGGGCCAACCCCTGGACCATGGTCCAGGTCGGGGCCGCGTAGACCGCTCCGAGGAACGAAGAGGGGATCATCAGCGCAAACGCGAGCCAGATATTGGGGATGAGCAGAAACGCGTAGGAGAAGGGCAGCGCGATCATGCTCGCGACCGCGGGCATCCACATATACCAGCGGACGTCGCGTCGCGCGAGCCGCTCCACGATGAAGCCCGACGCCAGGATGCCCAGCATCGAGGTCACTCCGCTGATCGGACCGAGCGTGTTGGCGATGTCGGCCTTGTCGAAACCGTGGACCCGTATCAAAAAGATCGGTGTCCAGGACGTTGCGCCGTATCCCGCAAAAGAGTGCAAGCTCGCGGCGAACGAGAGGTGGAGGTAGGACCGCATGCTGAACAGGTGTCGCACCACCTTCATCAGCGGCGGCTGTGAACGCACGGCGTTCTCGGAGTCATAGCGGCCACGCCGTGGCTCGCGGATCGTGTATCGAATCACGAGTGCGAGCACGATCCCCGCTGCCCCGACCACATAGAAGGTGGCCCGCCAGCCGATCATTTCCCCGAGATGTCCGCCAATGAAGAGTCCCGCCAGTACGCCGGCGCTGCCCCCCGCACTGACGATGCCCAGGGCACGAGCGCGGCGTTCCGGCGGAAAGTAGTCGGAGACCAGCGAGTGAGACGGGGGCGAGCCTCCGGCCTCACCAATTCCCACCGACACCCGGGCGAGCGCGAGCTGCCAGAAGTTCTGGGTCAGACCGGTCGCCGCGGTGGCCAGGCTCCAAAGCCCCACAGAAGCCGCGGCAACGGTACGGCGCGAACTTCGGTCGGCCAGTCGGGCGAGTGGGATTCCGACCGTGGCGTAGAGCGCAGCGAATGCAAAGCCAAGCAGGAAGCCCAGCGCAGAATCGGATAGTCCGAGCTCTTGCTTGATGTCGTCGCCGAGGACGGAAAGCATCAGCCGATCCATGATGCTGAACAACTGGATCAAGAACAGGACGACGAGGACCCAGCCCACGTAGGGGCGCGACTCTTGCGATTCGGCCGAATTCGCTGCGGTGCTCACTGCTCCTCCTTCAGCTTCGGGGTTGTGATTCCCGTGATCGTGCGCAGGCCCGCTCACATCCGAGAGTAGGAGAACCAGCGCCCTTTGCGCCACTCCTTCGAGTACGAACGTTATGCCTCGCCGAGAACGAGATTCGAATCGAGCTTCGTTACGGTCGCGCGGGAGGCCGATTTCCATTGCGGAACCGGAATTCAGCGGAGTGCTCGCCGTCGAAGCCCTGTCGCGAGCAGGCATGTCCGGGATGGGGAGGATGGGCCATCATGAGCGCAGGAGGATCGGCATGCCTGCACTGGACGGCCTTAGGATCTTGGACATGACGCAGTACGAGGCGGGGACGTCGTGTACGCAGTGGCTGGCCTGGCTGGGGGCCGACGTCGTCAAGCTGGAGCGGCCCGGTGTCGGAGACCCGGGCCGACACATCGACGGGGGGGAACAAGACTCCGGCTACTTCCTCTACTGGAATAGCAACAAGCGCAGTGTCGCGATCGATCTGAATGGAGAAGCGGGTCGCGAACTGTTTCTCGAGATGCTTCCCCACTACGACGTATTCGTGGAGAACTACGGGCCCGGCGTCATGGAGAAGCTGCGGCTCGATTACGAGCGGCTCAAGGAGGTCCATTCCTCGCTCATCTACGCACGCATCAAGGGCTTCGGAACGGACGGCCCCTACTCGGCGTGGAAGGTCTACGACACGATCGCCCAGGCCGCCGGTGGGGCGCTCTCCATTACCGGCGAAGCGGACGGACCTCCGATGCGGCCCGGACCAACGATCTCCGACTCCGGCTCCGGTGTTCAGCTCGCTCTCGCGATTACCGCGGCGTACGTGCAGAAGCTGCGCGAAGGGATCGGGCAAGAGATCGAGATCTCGATGCAGGAAGCGACGACGTACTTTCTGCGAACGACGATCGCGACGGGGAGCGACTGGGGGCGCCAGGCCGTCGCCCGCACCGGAAATGGGATGGGGGCAACGGCCAACCTGTATCCCTGTGCCCCGGGTGGGCCCAACGACCACGTCTTCATCCTGGCGTTCGTCCCCCGCCATCTCGAGGCGCTGTGTCAGGCGATCGGTCGCGCCGACCTGATCGACGTCCTGCAGCCCGGCTGGCCCGAGGAAGACGGTGAGGGTGTCAACGTGTACGAGGAGATCTGCAAATGGACGCGCGATCGCAGCAAGCACGACGTGATGCAGATTCTCGGGGAGGCGGGCGTACCCTGCGGCGCCGTGCTCGACACCAAGGACCTCTTCTCGGATCCCCATCTGCTCGCCCGAGGATTCATCCAGAAGGTCCAGCACGAGGAACAGGGCGAACTCCCCATCCTGGGCTCGCCCATCCGTCTCTCGGCGAGTCATGTCCCGCTGCGCGCCGCCCCCCTTTTGGGTAGGCATACCGCCGAGGTGCTGCGCGAAGATCTAGCAATCGACGATGAACGTCTGTCCAAGCTGCGCCAAGACGGTGTCGTCGCCTTCTAGAGGGCCGAAACCGGATGAGGCCACTAGAAGGTCTCCAGCGCTCCCTCCTTCCCCAACTCGTAGTACTGAATCTCCACCATCATCGGCAGCAGGTAGCGGAAGTAGCAGTTGTGCAACTTGAGCACGCCGTGGTCTTCGATCTCGTGGTCGATGATTTCGACTCGGTCGTCCCGCTCCTGATATTTCTTGGCCCGTTCGAGGACGGCTTCGAGTTCTTCGAGACTGCCGACCGCGAGACCGAAGTGATCGAGGGGGGCGCAGGTCGTAACCGGACTGCCGCCCACGATGTACACGAACTGGTCGAAGAGATGGCACTGCAGAACGACGCGGGCACGGTCGATGCGCAGCATCTCGAGCTCCTTCCACCCGAACACCTCCTCGTAGAACGAGACGATCTCCTTGCGGCCGGTCTCGTCGAGCAGCTCGGGGGGCACGCTGAAGGCGACATGGTTGAAGCGAGGGGCGGGTGTTTTCGACATGGATTCCTCTGTTGGCTTGGTGGCTCGAGCGGGTTTCATTCGGACGGCGTTCCGTTGACCGGGTCTTTCCGACCGACCTGGGTTCAATCGGGTGGCCTCGGCACGACGAGCACCTTCGCGCCGATCTCGCCGGCTGCCAGACTTCGCATGGTCTCGCCCAGGCTTTCGAGCGGGACGTCGACTGACTCGACGAGCTGCTCGATCGGCACGGCCCGATCGCGCAACAGCGCGAGCGCCTCTGCCAGTCCATCCGGGTCGTAGTTGTACGAGCCCGTGACGGTGAGCTCGTTCAGCAGAATGCGCATGGAGTCGAAGCGCGGCCGTGTGATGCCGGTCCCCAGAATCACCAGCGTGCCGGCCCGTCGCAGCATGGCGAGGCCCTGCTCGGCGGCCTCGCGCTTCCCGGAGCACTCGAAGACGGCGTCGGCCGCATCGTCGGCCACGTCGAAAATACTCTTGGCGGGGGCGAGTTCGTCCGGGGGAACCGCGCGGCGAGCGCCCAGGCGGAGCGCCAACTCGCGTCGAATGGGAGAGGGCTCGCTGACGGAGATGTCCTCGATGCCGCGGGCCCGAAGCGCCGCCAGGACCATGCTGCCGATGGGCCCGGCGCCAAGCACCAAAGCGCGCTGGCCCGGCGCGATCCGACTCTGCGTGATGCCGTGGAGTGCCACGGCCAGGGGCTCCATGATCGCGGCGTCACGCAGGGACACATCCTCGGGCACACCGAGCAGCTGACGCACATCGGCGAGCGTGTACTCCGCGAAGGCGCCGGTTCCGACAGAGGCCCCGATCCCGCTGCGGTGGGTGCAGAGCGCCGCTCGACCGACGCGGCAGTACTCGCATTGGCCGCAATTCGGTGTATTGGGGTCGACCGCAACCCGATCGCCCACGGACCACCCGTCGCAGTCGGCGCCGAGGGCGGCGATGCGTCCCGCGTACTCGTGGCCGCCTACGCTATCGGGCTGGCCCATGCCCTCGATCACCAGATGCAGGTCGGTCCCACAGATGCCGCAGTGGCTCACTTCCACTAACACCTCACCGGGACCGGGAGAGGGAGTCGGTAGAGCATCGACTGTCACGACCTGGTCGCCGCGGTAGACGGCGGCGCGCATGCTGGCGGGGAGATTCTGCATCGAGAGGCCTCGACATCAGGGTCCGCCAGGGAGCACCGTCATGTCAATGGGTTCTTCGGGCGGGAACGAAGCCCGGGGGCGCGTTGTTTAATCGTCGGGACGATGGAAAGCGACCGGGCTCAGTCGTCTCCGCCGGCGTCGTCCGCGATGGCCGCCCGATGGGCGAGCGTAGAGGGAGCGACGCCGTAGTCGCTCGGCGCCTCGATCCCGCGATGGGCAAGGACCATGTGGATCAGCGCGTGGTGGTGGACCACGTGGCCCGACACGGACTGGATCTCTCGGGCGAGGCTCGACGGCGTCCAGTCCTGGTCCAGTTCGGGTCTCACCTCGAGCGGCAGGTGTCCGTCGAGTCCGCGCAGTCTGTCGAGCCCTTCGATCGCGCCTTCGATCGCGCGGCGGCCGGCGCCACGGGAGGCCTCGACTTCGGGGCTGCGCTTCCGGGCCGTGTAGTCGATGCGTCGCGCCTCGAGACCGTCGAGCAGGCAGTCGACGAAGTCCAGCAGGTGTCGCGCGTGGGCGCCCGGGCTCGACCATACCGAGTGGGGGCTCGGCTGCGGCGCGACGTAGTCGTCGTGGGGGAGTGCTTCGAACAGCACGAGACTCTGTCGGAGCAGCGCGACGCATTCGTCGACGGCGCGGGCGGTCGGGCCCTCCGCCGGTGCGGACCGGCCGCGATCACGCCATCGCTCGGTCTCGGGGCCGTCCTCGGCGGAGCGATGGGGACGTTCTTCTGCCGGTTGGATGGGCGGACGCGTCTGCACGATTGCTCAGATTCCTGACATTCACTCACTCGGAGGGGCGGTGCGACGACTCGCGGTTGGCCACGGCGTAGCGCGGGTCGTCCCCACTTCGATCGGCAGATCGGACGCGAATCCGTAGTCGCTCGGACCCTCCGGTGGAACTGAGGAGCCTTCAGCCATGCGCCTGCCGACCGACCGGGGTCGCGACCTCATCTGTAGGGCCCAACCGGGGGAGTGCCTCAATGCTAGGACGCGCACACCGCCTCTGAAGTCCGGCGGGGCGGGCGGCCCCCACTCTCGCCATTCCTCCCACCGGACCTTGCGCACCGGCAAGAGGAATCGGCCCGCTCGGATATGGGAAGGATTCAATGATCCCGAGGTGAACCGATTGTTGGAGCGGACCGCTGTCGTGTATCGTCCATCGGCGCTCGAAATGCCTCTGGTGATGCTCTGACGGCACGCGAGAGGGAGTCTCCTCTTTGGGGATTTCCGGGATCGTCGATTTTCTGCTGCGCCGCGGCAGAGCCGGGGAGATTCCCGACGGGTTAGGCTCGGGCGTCCACCGGACACAGCTCATTGGAGGTCGTGATGCTCGGAGACAAGACCATCCAGCTCGGACCCACCGACGATTCGTTCCATGCCTCCCCGACCCCCGATCCGCTCTGGAACGAGACGACCTGGTTTTCCTTCAGCGTCCCCGAGCGCGCCATCCAGGGTTATGTCTATCCCTGGATCCGGCGCAACCAGAATCTCTACGGCGGCGGAGTCATCATATGGGATGATCGCGGGCACCTGCCCTGGGATGCGCTCTGGTGGGATTGGTCCTGGAATCATCCCCTGGGTGAGCTTGGCGATCTACGCGATTTCACCTTCCCGACGGGCATTCATATTCGATGCCTCGAGCCACTAAAAGCCTATCACCTCTCCTACGAGCGACCGGGATGTGCACTCGACCTCACCTTCGAGGCGCTGATCGAGCCGCATGTCGTCGGTCGCGGAGACTGGGATGCGGCCTTCTCAGCCCATTTTGACCAGCCCGGGCACCTGACCGGGCATCTCGTCCTGGAGGGCGAGAAGATCCCGGTGGACTGTTATTCCATGCGAGACCGTTCGTGGGGGCCGCGCGTCGAAGACCCGGATTTCCGACTCGGCTGGGATCACGCACAAACGGCGACCGACGCGTTTCTCTCCTACTCGTCCCCCGACGAGCCGGGCTCACCCGTGACGCGTGGTTTCCTCTGGCGCGACGGGACGGCGGCCGAATTGGTATCCGGAACGAGAAAGATCGAGCGCCAGGACAACGGTGCCCCCACCCGCGTCGTGATCGAGGCGGAGGATGCGCTCGGCCGAAGACTCGAGGCCACCGGCCGGTGTGTGAATGGCATGGCCTTCCTGGCTACGCCCTGGATGTTCACCTGGAATTGTCTGACTCGTTGGGCGTTTTCGGATGTGGTGGGATGGGGAGAGCTCCAGGACACCTGGCATCTCGAGAAATTCCGCTCGTTCAGGCGATCCCTCAACGCTTCGACTCCGACACCCTGAATCTGATATGACCCATCACAACGAGCCCGTCGTGGGACTCGATCCGCTCCATCGCATCTCCGGCCCCCGAACGACGTGGACGCGGGTGAATATGGCGGAAGCCGTCCCGGGCGTACAGACGCCCCTCAGCTGGTCGTTTACCGACGATTCGCTCGACTTCATGATGCGGGAAGGCTACCGCCTTCTCGGCGTGATTCCCGGACTCCCGGTCCCGCCCGCAACGGATGTCGACAAGCGGCTCGTCACGATCTGTTACGGACGAAGCGCTCTGAATATCGACCTCTTCCGGGAGATCGCCGACGCAACACCCTGGACGTCGAGTGAGGCATTCAACGAATATTATTTTGGAATGGCCCGAACCGGGGAAAAGAGAAAGAAGCGGCGCTGGCGCTACCCGATCGTCTTTGCCCGGTCCTTACCGGTGGGCCTGTCCATCCACCGAAAGATCCAACGAAATTTTCACGACACGAGGCGGTGGTGGGCCGCAAATGTCGCCGCATCCGTCTGTTCCGACGTCGAGGGTGCCGCGGCGCGACTCAGAGAAGCCCACGACTATTTCGTCTGGGTGGGCAGCGCCCACTCGGCTGCGGCTCAGATCGCGGGCGCGATCTGCAATCTGCTCACGAAACTGTGTACGCATGCCGGCCGACCCGATCTCATCATGACGCTGCTCGGGGGTCACGGGTCCGTCGAACTCGAGACGACGCACGATCTGTGGAAGGTGGCGCGGGAGGGGTTGCCGATCGAGCAATTCACCCTCCGGCACGGTTTTCAGGGACCGCTCATGGGCGAGCTCTCGAGCCCCTCCTGGCGGGAGGACGTGGGCCCGATCGAGCGGCTGTTGGAAGCGTATGCCGAGATGGCGGACGAGATGAATCCGCGGGTCATCGAGCGCCGACGTGTGGAGGACCGCGAGAGCGCCGAGCAGGAGCTGCTCTCGACGCTGGGTCCGGCGCTGCGAGCTGCGGCGCGGATCGTTTTTGCGGGCTTGCACGTCTACATCCCCTGTCGCGAGTTCGGCAAGGCGTCGATGATGATGGCTTTTGATGCGGCGCGCGCCGCGGCCCACACACTTGGGTGCGACCTCGTCGCCAGGGGCCTGATCGACGAGGTGGAGGACGTCTTCTACCTGACGATGCCGGAGCTCCTCGAGTCGCTGCCCGCGGATGCAAGAGCTGCGATTGCGCGACGGCGTGTTCAGCGGGCGCATTACGCGAATCTCGAGCTTCCCGATACGTGGGTCGGTGAGCCGACACCGGAAGAGAAGCGAGCAGAGGCTAACCACCCTGTGCCGTCCGGAATCGGTGTCAGCCCTGGAGTGGTTCGAGGGCGCGCTCGGGTGATCAAGGATATCCGGCGGGATGCACACCTTCAGCCGGGCGAGATCCTGGTATGTGAGACCACGGATCCGAGCTGGGCGGCCTACTTCCTCGTGGCCGGGGGGGTCGTCACCGATATCGGTGGCGCCATGAGTCATGGCGCGATCGTCTCCCGCGAGATCGGCATTCCCTGTGTCGTCAACACAAAGACCGGTACGAGCGCATTGCGCACCGGCGATCTGCTCGAGATCGACGGGACCACGGGAAGGCTCGAAGTCCTCGAAACCGGCGGCGACGACGAGGGGCTGCAGCGCGACGACCGTCGAGCCGAGGACCGGACGGCTGCGCTCGCCCGGGTCGTCGATTTCGACGCTCAGGTAGAGACCGCACCGCGTACACGAGCGCTCGAGCTCGGCGCAAAGGGCGCGAATCTGGCCGAGATGGCGAGCGTGTTGGGGTTGCGGGTTCCGGCGGGTTTCACGATCACCACGGCGGCCTGCCGTGAGATGCTCGAACGGGGCACGCCATCGATGTTGCGCCCGCAGATCCAGCAGGCCGTCCAGCGAATCGAGCAGAAGTCGGGGCAGCGATTCGGCGACGAAGGCACGCCCCTGCTGCTGAGCGTCCGATCGGGGGCACAGGCGTCGATGCCCGGGATGATGGACACGGTCCTCGATCTGGGGATCACGCCCCAGACCATTCATGGGCTCGCGTCTCGGGGCGGCGACGGCTTCGCGTGGAGCTGCTACCGCAGATTCGTCCGAATGTACGTGGAGATCGTTCTCGGCAAGCACGGCGCAATCGCGGGCCGGGCCCTCGATGAGAGCGAGCGGCAGCATCAAGTATTGGACGATCGGGTGGCCGCTGTCGGTGCGCATCTCGACGCGGCCGGGGTCACCCTTCCCGCCGACCCGTGGGACCAGCTCATGGCCGCCATCGAAGCGGTCGTCGCCTCATGGAATTCCGAGCGGGCGATCGCCTATCGGCGAATCGAAGGCATCGACGACAGCCTGTGTACGGCCGTGAACGTTCAGTCGATGGTCTTCGGCAACCTGGGCCCCGATTCGGGAACCGGCGTGGCGTTTACCCGGGATCCGTCCACCGGGGCCGCCGGGCTGGTCGGAGATTACCTCCCGGGCGCTCAAGGCGAGGACGTGGTTGCGGGAACGCACCGGGTCGAATCGCTCTCGGCACTCGCCGAGCGTTCACCGCTTCTATTCCGCGAGCTCGAAAATATCGCCACCCGGCTCGAGCGACATTACCGCGACATGTGCGATATCGAGTTCACGATCGAGCGGGGAGAACTCTTTCTCCTTCAGGTACGCGTCGGTAAGCGAAGTCCGGGGGCAGCCCTGCGCATCTCGATCGACCTCGCCCAGGATCCAGCGTTCACGCTCGATCGACGGGAGGCGGTCACACGCGTGCTCGAGATTCTGGTCGATCCGCCGAAGGCCGCCCCGCCCCTCGATTCCCTGGTCCCTGCGGCGAGCCTCGTTGCTGGCATCGGGGCATCCCCGGGCGTCGCCTCTGGAATGGCCTTCTTCGATCCCGCGGCGGTCGTCGAAGCGGCTGCCCGAAACGATCGCGCGATTCTGATCCGTGCCGAGACCTCGCCTTCCGACGTGCATGGAATGGCCGAGGCCGCGGCGATTCTCACCGCGACCGGTGGTCTGATGAGCCACGCGGCGGTCGTCGCTCGAGCCTGGGGCAAGCCGGCCGTGGTCGGCGTCGAGCGACTCGAGGTATTCGATGACCACGCCCTGCTAGGCGGCACGAGAATCGAAAGCGGCGATTGGTTGACGGTCGACGGATCGCTTGGCGCGGTCGCCCACGGACAGATCGAGATCGCCTCGGAGCCGATCCCCGAGGTCGACACCCTGCTCGGCTGGGCAGCCGAACTCGGCATCGCGATCACACCGACGCCCGAGCGGGCTGGGAAAGCCGAGCCAGTGCCTTCCGAGACCGATCCGCGGGTCGGGGAGCGCGACGAGGACGAACTCGTGCGCGACCTCCTGGTCGTGCTCGCCATCAAGCAATATGCGACGTCTGCCAGCCTCGGCGAGACACTCGGCATCGCCGAGGATCGGCTCGCATCGCTTCTCATCAGCCAGCAGGCCGTTGGCACCCTCGGCGAACTCACAAGACGAGGATGGCAGCTCGGCGAGGCGGGCATCGAGCGGCTCGCCGAAATCTGGGCGGCGACGGCTGACCCGCTCGATTCGGGAAGAGCCCGACTGCTCGAATCGTTCGAGAAGCCCAACACAGCGCTGAAGACGATCGTCACCGCCTGGCAGATGCGAGAGATCGACGGAGAGTTGGTCCCGAACCTGCACGACGATGCGAAGCATGACATCGCCGTGATCGAAAGGCTGCGCGATCTGCACGTCGAGATCGACCGCTGGCTCGTCGACCTGGCCCGCACGGTCCCGATGATCGAGCTCTTCCGGAGACGACTCGGTCGTGCCCACGACCACATCCTCGCCGGTGACTCGCGCTGGCTCGTCTCGCCACGGCTCGACAGCTATCACACGGTCTGGTTCGAACTCCATGAGTGCCTGCTTCGGCTCGCTGGACGCAGCCGAAGCGTGGAGGCGAGGGCTGGGCGAGCGTCTTGATCGACAGACCGGGATTTCTCAAGACCCTCGCGGTGGCCGTTTCTACTGTGCAGACGCCGATCACATGAGGGGAGCTCCTTGCTCGCCCCCCTCGGATGGATCCATGGCCCTTGCGCAGGAGAGAACATCGACTCTCACGACCAGGTCGCCCCGGTGGGCGGCGGCATGCATGCTGGCAAGAAGATTCTGCATCGAAGTCCCTCGTCTTCAGACTCAGCCATGGAGGACGGTCGTGTCAATGGTTTCTTGCTGAGGGACCGGCGCCCGGGGGCCCGCGGTCCACGACTCGCGGGCAGCCTGCGCAGCCACAGGCCCGAGTTCGAATCTTCCAGCGCAGAGAAATCGAATGCGGGGCGGACACCGACGTATGGACTTCCCCCGGAATCGTGGACGCCTGGATGGCTAAGATTGAGCTATCTGAAGGAGTCCCATGGGTCAGCAACGATTTACCCCCGAGTACAAGGACGAAGCCGTCCGCCAAGTGACCGAGCGTGG
>JAPYTP010000032.1 GCA_029941885.1 Myxococcota bacterium | reverse complement strand
GGATTATTTTCATGCTAGTTGGACAATCACAAAGTAGTTCGGCCGTAAAGCGAAGCGCGTTCGCGCTCGCCGGCGAGTCTCTGCGTGCGAGCATGAAGAGCGGCCTTGCTCTCTGCTCCCTGGTTGTGCTCGCACTCTTCGTATCCGCATCGACAGCACAAGCGCTCTATGTCGAGATGAGTAGTGCGGGCGATTTCGATGTCTCTGGCCAGTCGATCTCGATCGATCAATCGATGACATCCAAACAGATGTCAGGCGTAGGCGGGAGCAGCTGGGAGATCGCGCTCGCCGTCACGACGGTCACCTTCAATGATGCGCCGGTCATGCTCAGTGCCCTGGACTTTGGCGAAGACATCGGCAAAGCCATCGTGAATAGCGTGGATGGTGTCTCCCTGGTCTATTCCGACGCGGCCATGGATCTGATGGTGTCGAGCATCACGTTCATCGAAATCGGCGGACCGTCTGCCTGGACAACCGCTAGCGGTTTCGACATCACCGTAACGACCACCACCCAGGCCATCCCGGAGCCCGGAGCCGCTCTGCTCTTCGCAGCAGGTTTGATGGCCGCCAGCGTGATCACTCGCCGAAAGCGTTAGGCGCGAATTCTCCGCGCGTCGCTTTCCCTACCCAGATCCATTTCTCAAAACCCTTCGCTCGACTGTCTTGCCGATCTGTGTTCGCGGCATGGTTCCGCTCTTCGCGCTACTCGCCGGAGGGGACGCTCTTACGAACGTGCGTACCTGGACTCGTGACGGAAAACATCCCGAGCGCGGCCGCGCTCTGCCCGAGGCAGCAGACAGTGAACGCACGATGACGACCGACCTCCATATCCGTGGACTCTCGGGTGCCCTGGGCGCAGAGATCTCGGGGCTCGACTTCTCCCGACCCCTATCCGACGCGGCTCGCGCAAGCCTTCTCGCGGCGTTTCACCGCTACGGGGTCCTGTGCATCCGCGACCAGAAGCTCACTCGCGACAGCCACATCGCGCTGGCCAAGCTCTTCGGTACCCCCGACGTACATCCCATCGCCATGGGAATGGCCGAGCACCCCGAGGTCATCGAGGTGCGCAAGCCCGCAGGTGAGCGCGCCTCCTTCGGAACCTCGTGGCACAGTGACAACAGCTTTTTCGAGCGCCCGAGCAGCGTCACGATCCTGTATGGAGACAGCGTTCCGGCGGTCGGCGGGGACACGGTCTATGCCTCGATGGAACGCGCATGGGAGCTGCTCTCTGAGCCGCTCAAGCAGTTCCTAATGCCACTCCGTGCGATCCACAGCGCTCGCACCGCCTTTGACCCCAGGACCACTGGCATTGAAAAGTACGAGGGTAGGGCGGCAATCCAATACGCCTACAGCGACGCGATCTACGAAGAGGTCGAGCATCCGGTCGTCAGGACGCATCCGGTGACCGGCCGAAAGAGTCTCTACGTGAATCCGATGTTCACGCAGCAGATCGTTGGCCTCTCCAAAGCGGAGAGCGATGGTCTGCTCGCGATGCTCCACGATCTGTCGACCCGGCCCGAGCTGACCTGCCGACTACGCTGGGAAGACGGCACCGTCGCAATCTGGGACAATCGCTGGCTTCAGCACTATGCGATCGATGATTACGCCGATTTCGAGCGTTTGATGTTTCGGGTGACGATCGCCGGAGAGCGGCCCGTCTGACTCGAACGGCGAACCCAGAAACGAATCGCCCGGCGGGTGGTTCTACCTGGGGCGACCGTTGCACACGCCTCGACGGCGCTAGCCGACTAGCTTCCGTCAGCGGCGATCGCGATCTCGTTCACGCCCGCCGCTTTCGCGGCATCCATCACCTGCACGAGCAGATGGTTCTGGGATTTCTGATCGGCCTGGACCACGATCGCACCCTGTGGGTTCTCGCCGTGCAGTCGTTCGATATTCGCGCGTAGCGAGCGTGGGTCGACCTGGCGACGATCGATCCAGATCTGGCCGTTCTCGGTGATGGCGATCAGGATATTGCCCTTGTCCTTGGATATTGCGGTTTTGGCGGGGGGCCGAATCACTTCGACACCGGCTTCCTTCACGAAGGAGGCCGTCACGATGAAGAAGATCAGCATGATGAACACGACGTCCAGCATCGGGGTCATGTTCACTTCGCTCTGCGCTGTTTCGCGCATTCTCTTGCCACGCATGGTTCCGGTCTCCTGACGTTCTCGACGTCTTCACGTTCACGCGACACACCGAAGTCGACCAGATCGGGAACGGAAGCGCCGGGGGCCCTCGGTCCAATTCGCCGCACAGACTGTCCTCATCTCGGAGGCAACATGTGATCGTCCGGTCCACGGAGTGGGCACGACCGATCACGGGCGGTCTGGGGCGTCGAGGGAATCGTCGATCGGGGTTTCGATCACGAACGTCGGGCGCGTTCGAATCCGGCGGCTCCTTGAGTCATCATTGGGAGCCACAGGCTAGGCTCGTCGTCCCTCCGTAGCAAGGTGTCGCGGCGAGATGCTCGGTCCAGCCTCCGACACGCCCGAGTTGACGGGCCGTAGGATCGATTCCGTCGATTCGAGGGGTTTCCCGCGGTCGGAACGAACCGAGGCCTCGCAATTTCCAGCACTCGGAGGACACCGGGCCGCTACGGGGAGGAGGAACGCACGAAAATCGGCGATGACCAGGCGTGTTCGTTGTTATCCGCGAGGCAATCGTCCTCGGTCGACGTGCGCACGTCCGTGTAGCAGGGGTCCACATCGACACAGTTTCCTTCAGCGTCGAAGGTGCAGCGGAATCCACCGCCATTGACCGCGGGAGTCGGTTCCTGGATCGCGCGAGCGTAGTAGATCACCTCGCGGCTCTCCGGATCGCTCGGGTCGTAGTCGGGGTCGACGAACTCCGCGCGACAGCCCTCGCCTACATCGTCGCAATCGAAAACCTGCCAGGGATCATCCACCAGCGTTTCGATGGGTTCACGCGCGGCGGATTGGGCACGAATCCGCACGACTTCGAGGCGTTCGATCGAATGTCGCCGATCGCTCGGGTGATAACATTCGCCCAGGCAGACGGCCTCGAGTCGCTCCGGTCCAAGCGCCTGCCCAACGAACTCCGGACAGCCCGGCTTCTGCTCATAGGCGCCCGCGGCGCTGACCCGAAACACGGGAGCCGCGGACTGCTCGGCGATGATCGAACCCATCGGCGCTTCGCCCCCGGGCCCGTTCAGCAGATCGAACCAGAGAAGGATGCGATCGCCCGAGGTCGCATACACCTCTCGCGCTTCGAAGGCCGACCAGATCGACTCCCGTCTTCGCGACTCGGAGTGGACGGCAGCCAACCCGCCGGTCAAGAGAAAGGACGCACCGCGGTCCAGGTCCCGGCGTCCCGCGAGGGGGACCTCCGCGAGTGTGATCTCCCGACTCCGCGCCTCAGGTTCAGCGCCAGAACCCATGAAGAGATCGGTCAACGGAGAGCGTGACATGGCCTCAGTGTTCTCGAGTCGTGCAAATTCCTTGAAGCCATTTCCCGCCCGCGCGTCATGGGTATCGCTCGCGCCGATGAGCCCGAAACGAAAGGCCCGCTCCTGCCCCTCTTCGTCCCTCGCGCGCAGGGCGAGAGCGGATTGGGCAGACCCGCCCGGGCGATGAGAGAAAGCCGGGTTGAAACAATCCCGGCACTGATCGCAGTCCAACCAGTCGTCGACGTCCGCGCCCGGCACGCTCAGGTGTCCGGCGGCGCCCGCCTTGAGATACAGCTCGCGCGCTTCGACAACCCGCGCGGCGCAATCCGGTGCCTCCGGGTCCGACGTTTCCTGCATCTCACAGCGTTCGCGAATGATCTCCCCCGCCTGCCAGCAACAGGGCAGATAGTCGGGGCTCGGCTCGGGACAGATCAATGCGTCCTCGCCTGTCGCGAAGGCCCCGGGCCAGTCGCGATAGGGTTCCGCGCTTCCATGTCCCGAGTAGACCTCGAAGAGAAGTTGTCGATCTGGATCATGCTGGCCGGATTCGAGTTCCCGCGCCAGCGAAAATCCGCGGGGCGTCATCAATCCCCAACTCGTCCCGTGTGGAATCACGATCGACGGCGTGTCCCACCGGTCGAGCTTCTCGTGGAGATCGCTCGGATGAGCCGCGACTTCGTGACAATCCGACGGCAGGTCGCGGGTGTCGACGCCCAGCTCACAATACGGCACGGCGGAAACATCCTTGGCGTAGAGCGCGTAATCCGCGTAGAGCTGTCGCTTCGAAAAATCAACCAACGAAAAGAGCATCTGTCCGACGAAGGGAATCGCCGCGACGCGAAACTCCGGACGCGGGGCCGCGATCGGACGGCGTGGCACACGCTCCCGATCCGTCTCGAGCAGGATCACATTCTTGTGCCCGTAGTGTTCCTCTGGCGTCCCGCCTACCTGCGACCACTCCCACCCGAGGAAGGCCACGGAATCGGGATCATTCGGATCGCCCGCGCGGGCGTTGCACTCGGCGATCGAATCGATCGTCTCGCTCCAATGTCGCGGACTGATTCCTTCGGCGTGATCGTTGATGCTCCAGAAATCGAGATCCGCACAGAGGCGCGCAAAGTCGCAGGCGTCCGCGGGTGGATGCAAGCCGCTTCCGCCCATCAAGGGCAGGCTCGTAATGAATGCATCCGGCGAAAACGTCGTATGCACATGAAGATCTCCGAAGAGAATCTGCTTGCGGTTCCCCATCGCCGTTTTCGAACGAGCAGTCGCCTGACGGGACGCCCGTGCCTCGAGGATCGGCGCGGGGATTGCAGCTTCCGCCGTCGTGCCGGGAGCCTGGTGTTCGCCCTTGCAACCCATGATCGTGCCCAGCCCACCGAGAAGCAGACAGGTGAGCATCACGAGTGGCCGATAGGAGAGGCGACGCGACGTCAGGGCGTGTACCAGATCGGTGAGGTCCAAGCGCGTTCCTGGATCACCGGCGTGTGGCGAGGACTGCAACAGGCCTCGTAGCCGGCCGTGATCGTGGAAGGATCATCACAGTTCACCCCCGCGTCGACGCATAGATGCTGGCTCCAACGACAGGTCGGGTTCTCAAGCACCCGCGCATAATAGAATGCAGTCTGGTCTGGCTCGAAATCGCGATCGCGCCACACGTTGCAGAGCTGTGTCGCGCCGT
Organism: Myxococcota bacterium; assembly: GCA_029941885.1. Classification (GTDB taxonomy): domain Bacteria; phylum Myxococcota_A; class UBA9160; order UBA9160; family UBA4427; genus UBA4427. The sequence continues at coordinate 35,387 of JAPYTP010000032.1, read as the reverse complement.
CCCCTTTTGGCTCGCAAGTCTCCAGATCGACGCTCGCGCGATTCTTGCGGCCCGCCACATCGATGACCGCCTCCTTCATCTCGCCATTCTCGATCCACCCCTTCACGATCTGGATCCGCTGGAGTGGCGTGCCGGGTGCATCGTCGGTCCCCGGGTCCTGGAGCGCCCAGACAGCAAAACTCGGATCGCCGTCCTGCTCGTTTCGGGGCGGCAGATCACCCCCCATCGGAACGCCCTGCTCGTATCCCCGGGCGGCAAAGTCATCGGCCTTGCACATTCCCTTGTCGAGGCCAAAGCCTCCGAAGAAGCGAACGACGGGTCGTGTTCCACTCGTGCCATAGGCCTCGCGTCGCTGCATCGCGGCAAAGAGCGAGTCTCGACCGTTCTCCTCTGCCCAGAGTACCGCCAGCCCACCCGGGTTGAATTCGAGGTCGTCGGGTAAGCCGACCGTCGTGCGACTGCCCGCCCCGCCATGTCCCTTGGCATCGTCCTCGGCGACGAGCCCGGGTGTCCCCAGATGGGTATCGGTGCTCGCGATGATTCCGTATTTGAGCGGGTTCACGCCGAGTTCGTTCTCGAGCAGGATGCCTTTCTTGAGTGCGCCGCGCACCATCGCTCGGGGACTGGGTGTGAGGTCGGGCGCGCCGATCAGATTTGAATCGATTCCAGTGTCCGCGATTCGACCCACGCCCGCGAAGCTGTTGTAGCTGAGCTTCTCGAACCCGCACTGTTCGTCCTTCGTATCCCGACCGGGCAGGCATTCGGAGTCGCCCTTGTGCTGCATGATCTCGACCAGCGGCTCCCAACGCTGTCGCAGCTTCGCTTCCTTCCGGTCGACCGCGAGGTCGATATCCTGGGGACCCGTCAGCTTCGCCGAGGCAAACATCAATCCGGGGCCGCTGATATTCGAGTTGTGCGGAATGGTCAGCGCGTCACAACCCGGCACCCCATCCACACAATCCCGTTGAAGGTGGGCCCAGAGATCGTAGGCGGAGGGCGTGTCGACCCAACTTGGCGGGAGCGTCGGAACCTTGTCGTTCCGGAAGACCACGTTGCGATGCAAGTTCTCTCCATTACCGACCGACGCGGTCCACTCGTATCCGACGAAGCTCGTGAAAGAGCACTGCGCCGTCCGGTCATAGGCTTCTTCGGCCGCGGACTGGATATCGTCCCAGACGACCTTGGCCTGCTCCAAGCAGAGAGAACCGTCCGGTCCACAGAACTCGAAGCGCGTCCGCATGATTATGTTCCGAACCGCGAAGAAGCCGAAGGTCGCGGGGCGAAAGTTCTGGTAGACCCAACACAGGTCCGATCCGTAGCCCGGTGATCCGGGTGTCGAACAGGTTCGAATCTCGCCCAGTAGTTCAGCGTGGTCGGAGAGCACGGTGAAGTCGAGGGGCCGGCGTAGCTTCGCCGTGCGTCGAGCCGTCCCGTCGGGCGCGTAGGGTTGGAGACCGACGCGCTCGCCGCGAGCGAAGCGGTAGGCATCGCGTGGCGTATTCCGGGTGTCCTGGCCATTCGCATCGAAGGAGTAGACGGTATGAACGTGGGTATCGCCGAAGAAGGGCTGGCGCAGAGCCTCGTATTGGCTGCACTCCTCGCGCGTCTCGGAATATTCTCGTGCCACGGACTCGGTCGCTGGGATGAAAAGCAGGAGTGTAATGAGGCCTGCCATTGAGATCCTCTCACCACACCGCGCGTGCCCGTAGCAGCGAGTCCACACCATTCGAGTTCCTCCGACGCCGCACGGCGCGCGACACGAGCCGGGCGCGGCTCGATGCATTCGATGGTGGAGCGGAGTCAGCAGAGCGTCAACCGAACGGAGCGCTCTCCGAACATCCCTCTAGCAGGTGGCGAACCTCCGCCGCTTCGACAACACGGCCTCGACCTACTCTGCCCAAGCTGCATACATCACGGGACTCGACCCGCTGCGCCCCGCCCACATGACTCGTGGCCGCGTCGTGATTGGGATCGGCAGGTCGCGCTCCGCCGTTTTCGCAGAACGAGTTGAATGCGCGCGTGCGCGCTTCGAGCGAGCCGACCCCGAAGACCTAATACCCCGCGCGCGACACCCCTGCCCCCCCCCGCTCCCTACGCGTCGATGGATCGAGGCCGGATCGGCGACGCTGCCCGATCTGGAATCGATCCGGGGCACGTCGTTTCGGCGATCCGACAATCGAGAGCGACGGGCACAGGAATCTCCCCCGTTGAGGCCCACGGACTGAACGGCCGCGAGAGTCGCGGCGAGGGTCTCGACAAAACTCGATAAGTAGCTGTTTTAGATAATGATTTTCCGATCATTTCCTGGTTCTGCGATTTTATTTTTATTGGAACTGTTCTATTTTTTTTGCACCATGGGAATCAGAGAAGCCAAGAAAGAGCGAACACGCGCCGAGATCCTCGGGATCGCGGAGACGCGGTTTCGCAAGAATGGATTCGAGGCGACCTCGATTCGCGCGATCGCAGCCGACGTCCCCGTGAGCGTCCAGACGCTCTACAACTACTTCCCGTCGAAGGAGGGGATCCTGACTGCGATCGCGGCTTCTCGCTTCCAGGCGATGGCCGCCGTGGCCGAGAAGATGCGCGTCGAGTTTCTCGAGGACCATGCGGCCGAGGGAACCCCCATCGATCGATACCTGCAGCTCGTGCGTTGGGGATTGCGCGGAATCGCCAAGGATCGCGAATTCATGCAACTGGTCTTCCTGAACGCGCGGGACGCGCTCTTCGGATCGACACTGCGAAGCCGCAGCGAAGCAAGCCTCCTCTCGAGTGAACTCCTCGCACGACAGGTCGAGAACGACCGGGTGTTGATTCGCATGTTCGAAGGAATGCAGAAGGCTGGCGCAATTCGAGACGACATCGACCCCCGCGAGGTCGTCGACCTCTACATCCTGATCTTCACCGAGCGGGTCGCGCGCTGGCTCCGCGATCCAGATTCGACTCTCGACGTGCTCGAGTCGAGCGTGATCGGAGGCCTCGAAATCGTCTTCCGCGGGGCCGCACCGAGGTGGATCGCCGGAGCGCCCGATACTCATTTCTCCTAGGTCGGTGATCCAAATAGAAAAGAGGGGCGGTCCCTAGATGATCTCCAATCCTTCCCCCCCTTCCCTCGCCCTTCCCTCGCCCTTCCCGACACGCGAACGAAAACCGGCATTCTGGTTCGAACCCTGCGAGCGACACTCCACGATCTCGGCCATCTCACCGCGAATGAAGTAGCCGGAGTGCTCTCGGGATCGTTGGGCGTTGGTTCCGATTGGCCCGTCATCAACCATGTCGCCCCGAGCCTCAACACTCTCGCCCGCTGGGACCTACCCAGACGCCGTGGCTTGCACAATGCGTCCTGGCGCTCTTTGCCGCGGACTTTCTGGGGTATTGGGTGCATCGCGCAGAGCACGCGCTGCCTCGCTTCTGGGCGTACCACATCGTCCACCACGACATCGTACGTCTTCACATCATGCGGGGAACGCGGGAACATTTCAGGACGAATCTCGTTCGGGGCTTCCTGATGCCGGGCCGCTCGTGATCGTCGGTGCCCCGATCGAGGCACTCTTCGTCTACCAGACACTCGTCATCACCCAGGGCTCGATCGCCCACGACAACCTCAGACTTCGCATTTCGGACGCGGTCCATCGATGGATCGTGACACCCCCGGTCCACCGGATTCATCATGCCAGGGCCCGGCAGCTCTCGGACTCGAATTTCAGCTCGATCACACCGCTCTGGGATCGACTCTTCGGAACCTGGACGGACCCTACGACCGTGCCACCGCCGCAAATCGGGACAGACGGAGATTCCGTACCGGACACCTTCTTCGGCCAGCGCGCAGTTCCTTTCCGTCGCTGGTCGCCGGACGCCTAACCCAGGTAGTACTCGGAAAAGAAGGTGACTTCGATCGGAGCGTGATCGAGGAAGCGACCGCAGCTCTCCATCATGATCTTGAAGTTTTCCTCGTACCCTTGTTGTGTCGTCGAGTCGTAGAAAATCTGCTGATCCGTGAGCGCACCCATCGGAAACGACTCTTCCACGAAGGCATCCCACTGATCCGGGGCGCCCGGGGTGAGCGCGCGGAAGATCTCGTTGCGCACGTAGCCAAAGGTCGACTGGGTTTCGATTGCGACCTGACGATGGTCACCGTGCCAGATCCGGATGTACTCCTCCTGGCTGATATCCGCGCGTTTCGTGATACAGGAGATCTGCTTCATTCCTGGGGTTCGCTCCCCCTTTGGCATCGTATGGACCATCGGGCGGGATTCGCAGACCAGGTAGCCCGCCAGGCCCTTCACATGGGCCGAAAGCGCTGCTTCCGACGGCCCGCGATCCCCTGCGTCATCGAGCCAGAAGGACACCATCGCGCGAATCGGGGGATCCACCCTTCGAATAGGCGAACCGTCGGCGACATCGGCATCGGCACCGAAGACCGTGATCTCCGTCGCCCCGGCTTCGCGCATCGCAGGGGCCGATGACGTGCACAGCGCCTCGCGGAGCTTTGTGCCGTCGGTGTCCGGACTGTCGAAAAGCAGGTAGAAGAGCTTCTGCATCGAATGGTTCTCCCAGGAGATTATCGCCGGACACAAGCTGGCCCGACAGGCGGCCCGTTCGTCCTCGAACGAGCTTGCCCAATTATTGCATCACGAGCCCGCCGTTCGGCGAGATCCACTGTCCCGTGATGAAGCTACTGTCATCGCTCGCGAGAAAGACGGCCGTGGTCGCGATGTCTCTCGGTTGACCGGTCCGCCCGAGCGGGGTCGCCCGGCGCAGCGGATCGAGCATCGGATCAGGAATCCCCGCGGTCATCGGCGTGTCGATCACCCCGGGACAGATCGCATTGACGCGGATCCCGAATCGGCCGAGTTCCCCCGCCGCCGCTCGAGTGATTCCGAGAACCGCCGCCTTCGAAGCGGAATAGCTCACGTTTCCGTACTGGGAGAGGCCGGCCACGCTCGACATATTGATGATGCTCCCGGCATTCTGTTCGCGCTGCATGACCTTGATCGCCTCGCGCAGGCAGAAGAAAACACCGTTCACGTTGATGGCCATCAGCTTCGTGAAGCCCTCGTCGCTCATGTGGATCGTCTGCTGACCCGTCGCGAGAAGTTCGTCGCGTCCATCACCCGGGATGTGATCGACACCCGCGTTGTTCACCAGGATGTCGACGCGACCAAACTCGGCGTCGACCTTCCCGAACATCTCCACGACGGATGTTCCCTCCGAGACATCGACCGCCGCCGCGAAATGTCCCGATCCCTCGAGCATGGCGACCGTTTCCTCCGCCGTCTCTGGGCGCAGATCGACGGCCGCGATCCGCGCGCCCTCGGAAGCCAGATGACGCGAGATCTCCCGCCCGATGCCCGAACCCGCCCCCGTGACCACGGCCACACGACCTTCGAGTTTCATTTCTCGATCCTCCCATCTGGGCTAGACGTCGACGCCCTCGGTCTCGGGCTCGTCGTAGCGTTGATGCATGAACGGCAACAGCCAATCGCCCGGCACCGGCCGCAGAACCCGGCCCGAGTTCGTGGTCGTTCCCTCGGTGTATTCGAATTCCGCGAGTCGCCGCACGGGCAGATCCGCGACGGGATCGAAGGGGGACTCCCAGAGTTCTACGCCCCCGTCGAGCCGCCAGACATGTTCGTACTTGTGACGCCGCTCGAGTCTGACGAGTTGCGGATCCTGATCGAAGCCCTTGCCTTCCTCACAGCTCGGAAAGGCCTTGAAGCAATAGGCGTATTCGATCTCCTCCCTCGGGCCAAGATCCTCGATGCGCTTTCCGACCGCAGCGAGATAGCGGATCCCCATCCGCTCGACACTCGCGGAGACCGCGTCCCCTGCGGGCCCCCCCGAGCTATCGAACTCGATCTCTGCCAGTTTTCTCGGCTCGCCGTATCGCTCGCGCCCGCTCAACACGGCCGCCTCATGCGACATCGGGGTCGTGATCAGGTAGTAGCCGGGCTTGTCGTCGTAATCGACGCGCACGCCAAAAGTCGCCGATCGGATCTCGAGCGTGACGTCCGGCGACACCTGCATCGCGACGGAGTCGAAGGACAGAAAGACCTCCGGCTGAACGTGGGCCTCGAGAGGCTTCGGAACGACAGTCTGGGCGACCTCGGCATCCGTCTCATAGAGACAACGAATCGAGCGGACCGTGCTTACGAGCGCGGCCTCACCTGCGGCGGCACCGGCATCGAGATCCCGAAGACTCTTGGTATATCGGACGCGACCCATTTTTCGTCCCATCGAACGTGCTCACGCACTTTGATCAAGCCGGATCGCGATTCCGCTCTCCGTAGGAAAAGAATAGGGGACGTGCGGCCTAGACGAAGCGCGACTTCAGCGGCCCGATCTCCTCCACGAGGGAGGCGAGCCCCTCGACGTCGAAGCCGTAGAAGCGTGCCGCATTGCCTCCGAGCATCGCCGCGATGTCCTCTTCGGGAAGACCGCGAAAGGTCTCGACCATCTGGTCCGGTGTAAAGGGCCAGGAGCCTTCCGGATGGGGGTAGTCGCTGCCCCACATAATCTGCCCCATGCCGATCTCGTGACGTAATTCGGCTTCGCGCCGCGGCATGCACGAGGCGCCCACGGCCACATTGCGCGCGAAATACTCGCTGGGCTTCATCGACAGATGACTGCGGTAGTCGCCGAGCTTCTGCGAATAGTGAGTCACTTCGAAGCGATGATCGTGAAGCCGAAGATATTCGGGGACCCAGATCGCCGTCCCCTCGGTAAATACGCATTTGAGGGTCGGAAAACGTTCAAAGACGCCACCCCAGATCAGGAACGAGAGCGGTCGGGTCAGGTGGAAGGGGACTTCAGCGACATAGATGCCGACCCCGCCCGGCAATTCCGCCGAGTCTTCGCGTGCGGGCATCGGCCCGAGATAGTCTTCCATCGGTGCCGGGCCCGAGTGGAAATGGATGATCATCTCCAGCTCCTCGATCACGGCCCACATCGCGTCGTATTTCGGATGGTGATAGGGATCGAGGTCACCCCAGATGACGGGTAACAACAAGCCGTTCAGCCCGTTTTTCTTCGCCCACCGAATTTCCTTGATGGCCTCGTCGACGTCCCAGAGCGCGGGCACCAGCGCCACACCGAAATGTCGCTCCGGCGCCATCGACACGAGTTCCGCAAGCCAACGGTTGTGTGCACGGCACCCTGCCCACTGGAGTTCGGGGTCCACATTCTTGACCGGCAGACCGAGACTGGCGCCGAAGGGCGGCGTGTTCTGCTCGGTGATGCCATCGGGGAAGACGATCTCGCCCGCAATCCCGTCGCCATCGAGAACCTTGATCCTCGCGTCGTGATCCCACGCGCCCGTCAGTAGCTCTTCGTTGCCCTTTCGCCATTCGGTGTTGATGTCATCGACGAGAAACCGCTTCGACGCTTCGGTCATCGCCGCGATCTGCAGCGGAAGCGCCTCGTCGAATGCCGCATGGTATTTCGTGTCGAGATAATCACGATACTGATCCGGCGGAAGACCAGCGTGACAGTCGGATGAGATGACGAGATGGCGATCCATGATGTAGACGCTCCTGGCGATGATCCAGCCCGAAAAGTCTACGCACCCCGAACCGATCAGCCAAGGCGCAGCCGGATACGATTTTTCGCTCGAGCCGGGCTGAAATCTCGAAAAAAGGGGCGGCCAGCACCGGCCGAGTTCGCGAGACTGGCGTGTCCGGTGGGACGTGTTTCGCGCGACCATTCGCGCCAACATCCGACCCGGGTCGACCCCGCCCACATCCCGAGGAAAAAGAGCATGCCCGACGCCCCCGTCGCCTTCATCACCGGTGCCAGCCGCGGAATCGGCAAGGCAGGCGCCCTCGCACTTGCCGACGCGGGCTACGACGTCGTCGTCACCGCACGCACCCTACACGCCGGTGAAACCCACGACTACGCGTCCTCGAGTGCGAACGCCGGGAAACAGACTGCGCTCCCTGGCAGTGTCGAAGAGACCGCCGCCCTGGTCGAGAAGCGCGGACAACGTGCACTCCCCCTGCGACTCGACCTCCTCGACCGACCGAGTCTCGATGCCGCCGTCGAGAGGACCCTCGAAGAGTGGGGCAAGATCGACGTGCTCTACAACAACGGCATATACCAGGGCGCCGGCGTGATGGACCCCTTCATGGAACTCGAGGAGGAAAAGCTCGCCCTGGTCTTCGAAGGCAATTTCTTTGCCCAGTTCCATCTCACGAGGAACGTTCTGAACCACATGCGCCAGCGAAAGACGGGCACGGTCGTAAATATGACGTCGAACGCAGGCCAGTACGATCCGCCGAGCAAGACGACCGAGGGCGGCTGGGGCTTTGCCTACGGAGCATCGAAGAGCGCATTCCATCGCATGGCCGGATTCATCCACGTCGAGTTCAAGGACGAGGGCATTCGCGCCTACAACATCGACCCGGGATATGTCCCGACCGAGGCCCAGCTCACGATGCTCGGCAAGAACGATCCGATCTACCAGCAACAGATCGCCGGTGGCGCACCTCCGGAGGTCCCCGCCAATATGTTGGTCTGGCTGCTCACGACAGAGGAAGGCAGATCGCGAAGCGGGGAGAGCTTCCACGCGCCGAGCTTCGTCAAGAGGAATGGCCTACTCCCGGGCTGGCCGCCACCCAAGAAGGATCGAGCAGCCTGATGGGGCTGCTCGACGGCAAAGTCGGAATCGTCACGGGCTCGGGGAGTGGGATCGGCCGCGTGACCGCACAGGTCTTCGCCCGCGAGGGCGCTTCGGTCGTCGTCGCGGACTGGAATGAACAGAGCGCCCTCGCGACCGTCGGAATGATCGAGGCCGAAGGCTTCGAGGCGCTCGCCGTTCAGACGGACGTCTCCGACGAGGAAGGCGTGAAAAAAATGGTTCGCGCGACCGTCGATCGTTTCGGTGGCCTGCACTGTGCCTCGAATAACGCCGCGCTGGGCGCCGGCTTCCATGCAACTCACGAACTCGATCGGAAGCGATGGGATCGCTGCCTTGCCGTCTCGCTGACCGGCGTCTGGCTCTGCCTCAAGTATCAGATTCCCGCGATGATCGAATCCGGGGGCGGTTCGATCGTCAACATTTCGTCCATATCGGGTATCAGGGGCCAGGTCACCCAAGCCGCCTATGCGGCAAGCAAGGGTGGGGTCATCGCCTTGACCAGGACCGCCGCCGCCGAATACGCCCAGCGTGGGATCCGAGTCAATTCGGTCGCCCCGGGAGGAATCGAGACTCCGGGCATGGCGGGCTATCTCGAGGCCTACCCTGAAATTCGCGAATCGACAGAAAAGCTGCACGCCCTGCGTCGCTTCGGCCGTCCGGATGAAATTGCGGATGCCGTGACATATCTCTGCTCGGATCGCTCATCCTTCGTGACCGGTCAGGTTCTAGGTGTCGAAGGCGGCCTCCAGGTCAACGCACACGATCTCTAACACGAACTTCGAGGAGCCTCTACATGCAAGAGCCCGTCCTGCAGATCGATCGCGAAGCCCCGATCGCAATCGTGACCCTCAACCGGCCCGATCAGATGAATGCACTCAACGCAGAGCTGCGGATCGCGATTGCATCGGCCTTCGCCGAACTCGAAGCCGACAAGGAAATTCGCGCCGTCATCTTGACCGGTGCGGGGCGCGCCTTCTGCGCCGGCATGGACTTGAAGGAGATTGGTGGCGGCAGCGAAGGCCAGACCGGGTACGACCTCTCGGTCGCCGGCCAGGATGCGATGCGTGTGAACATCGCGAATTTCTCGGGTCCCGTGATCGCCGCGGTCAACGGCGCTGCAGCGACGGCCGGCTTCGAACTCGCCTTGGCCTGCGACATGATCTTCGTCGCGAAGGGAGCGAAATTCCTCGATACCCATGCGCGAGTCGGGATCGTCCCTGGATGGGGCCTCAGCCAGCGCCTCCCGCGCTTGATCGGAATCAACCGCGCCAAGGAAATCAGCCTTTCCGGCAACGCCCTAAGCGCCGAGCGCGCTGCGGAATGGGGACTCGCGAATCGAGTCTGCGAACCAGAATCGCTTCTCGACGAGGCACGCGCCCTCGCGATCGACATTTGCGGGTGCGTTCCCGAAATCATGGAGCAGCTCAAGACGATGATCGACACGGGGTATTCGATGCTCTTCGACGACGCGATGGAATACGAACTGCAGACCGGCATTGAATCATCCAAGAAGATCGACAGCGCCGAGATCGGCAAGCGCCGGAGCGCCGTCATGGAACGCGGCCGCAATCAATAGGAGACGACTCCCTTGGCCCTCGACCTTCTCGCTGTCACCCACATCAACATCAATTGCTCGGACCTCGATCGATCGATGCGTTTTTATCGCGATCTCGTCGGACTCGCGCCCCAATCCCATACGAAGCCCGAGCCCCAGGACGGTGCGGGCTTCGGACTCCCGGGCCAGGTCGTCTGGGATGCCTACCTCCTTCACGACGATCGGCGGCAGGCTGGCCCCGCGATCGACCTGCTCGAATGGCAGCAGCCCCGACCGATCGGCAAGCCACACCCCGAAGCGAATCACCTCGGTTTCATGCGAGTCTGCCTCGCCGTAGAGGATCTCGATGCCCTCCACGGGAAACTGACCGCCGACGGCATCGAGACCCGAAGCGCACCGGTCGAGGTCCCGGTCCTCGCGGGTCAGACGGTCAGGTTCTTCTGCTGCCAGGATCCGGACGGCACCTGCATCGAATTCGTCGAACGACCCGGTCCCGTGCGGATGTCGCATATCAACATCAACTGCACCGATCTCGACCACTCCTCCGATTGGTATCAACTCGTGCTCGGCGTCACGCCGATCACAGCTCGCGCGGAACCGCCGCCGTCGAGTGGCTCAGGCTTCGGGTTCGACGGCGATTGCGAGTATCGAGCGGATTTCCTGGCGATCGGAGGCAACCCGGAGTCGATGATCCTGGATCTGCTCGAGTGGAAGCGGCCCAGGCCGATCGGCCGGCCACTGGTCGAGGCCAACCATCTCGGCCCCTTCCGAATGGCTTTCCTGGTGGCGGACGCGGCGGCCTCGTGCGAAGAACTCGACCGGCTCGGCGTCGAACACTCGGGAGCGTGTTGGCTCACGATGGGCCCGGATATTCCAATGATCGACGGCTTGAATGCCATCTTCTTTCGTGATCCCGACGGTACGATGCTCGAGTTGATCGAGACGCCGGTCCTCAAGGACGCTCCCGAAGGCCCGGCCCGATGATCCATTCGGTGGACTAGGACTCGACGTAGAACTGGGACGCCCAGCGGCGATAGTCGGGAACCGGGCCATCGCCATCGCAGAGATTCGGGGTCGAACGATAGACCTTGTTCTCCCAGATCGGAAAATCCTGCTCGACGGCAAGCGCCATATCGTCTGCGTATAGCTTGATGAAAGCCGCCATCTCTTCGTCGGTCCGCCCGTCCTTCTTTCCGATCACGCCGAATCGCATATGCATCGTATCGTTGTCGATGGGCGTCATCCCCATGATGATCACCGTCTCCCCCATCCCGCTGTAGCGCACATAGCTCGTGCCCAGTCCCGGATTCCTCCCGATCACGCGAATCTCATCCGGGACCCCATCCATCGTCGTCACCTGCTTGCGCGTTGCCGCCTCACAGCGGATCTCGTGCCCCTCGAAACGGACGTCGCGTTCGGGCGGTGGCTCCATCATGTGGACGGTATGAAAATGTGGCCAGTCGACGCTGTTTTCGGCGACCTCCTGGGGGTGGGTCTGAATCATCCACGCGTAGTGCGTCCATTCCTCGGCCCAGTCCTCGGTATGGTATTCGGGAATCTCCAGCGGTTCAAACCTCGGCTTGGCGCGCTGCGGGTGATACCAGGCCCAGGCCAGGCCAGCCTGCTCGCGTGACGGATAGGCGTCCGCCCGAGCATTCCCGGGAATGCGCTTCGCGTAGGGAATCTCGAGGCACTCGCCGTCGCCAGAAAATCGCCAGCCGTGAAAGGGGCAGCGGATCGAATCTCCGACGACCTTTCCCCCGACACCGAGATGTGCCCCCAGATGGGGACAGAACGCATCGAGAACATGTACTTCACCGAGTCCCCGCGGAACACGATCAGCTCCCGATCGAAATAGCGTCGCTTCTCGACCGCGCCCGCTTCGATCTCGAAGCTCCACGCGACCGGGTACCAGCCGAAGGCAATACCAAAGGGAAAGCGGCCCATGGCAGCCGGGCTCCTGATGACTCGATCCAGTGGGATCGCACGCGCGATCTCGAGGGATCCCTCGACCCCGTCATCCTATCCAATTCAGAACCCTCCGGGTCTCAGATCGGCCCCGACCCCGGTCGACCTTCGAGGAGCCATCGAATCATCGGCAGGTGTTGGCGGCCGAGAAAGAACTCGCCCCGGGCGAGATAGCCCGGGACCCCCGTGAGCCCGCGCTCGCCGAGTTCGGCCGAAAGGGCGGCCACGACCGCTGCACCCTCGCCGCGTGACCATTCGAGAAATCCGCCCTGATCACCGCCGGTCTCCGCCACGATGCGAGCCACCTCCTCGACCCGGGTGGCGTCGAGTTCGTGGCACCAGTAGCGCCGAAACACCTCCGTCAGGAAGGACCCTAGATGCACCGGCGCGTGCTGGCGCATCCACAACCAGCCCCGATGCACCGCCCGAGCGTCCACGTCTCGATAGTACCCGGACATTTCGAGTCCCTGGTCCTCGCTGTAGATCTCGATCTCGCGCGCGATCGCACGGGCCCGGGAACGGCGATGAAGCACTCCCCGATCATCCCGGGGGCTGGGCTCCGAAGGCGGATTCAGCGTCGGCACCTGCAGCGGGAGCCAGTTGATCTCGATTTGCATCTTCCGACCGAAATCCATCGCGGGGCCCAGCGCGAGATACGAGTGCGGGTGCCGAAGATCGAGCAGGATCGTGAGTGCCGAATCGTCGATACGGCTCGGGGCACTCATGCCTCGAAGCCTCGATTCGCAACGTCCGGTGCGTGGCCCTCTCGACCGTCCAACAACCAGGCGACTCGCGGCAGATGCTCTCGGCCGAACCACATCTCGTCGTCGACGAGATAGGTCGGAACGCCAAAGACCCCAGCGACGAATGCCGCTTCGTTGAGTTCGTCGTGCTCGGCGCGGCCCTCTCCCCGCACGAAATCACGAAAGCCGATCGTCTCTGCGCCGCTGCGCTCGAGCGCCCCTTCGAGAACCGCGAGATCGTCGATATCGAGTTCACGCCTCCAGAAGACGGGGTAGGCCTCATCCAGGAACCGATCGAAGACCTCACGGCCCTGCCCTTTCGCCCAGAGCATCGCGATCCCGGCCTGACTCGAGTCCCAGATCTTGATCGTGCCTCGAACGGTCTTCCCCGTGAGGTTCGCGTAGCGCCGGGCGTCCGCATAGGCGTATTTCACACCGGACCATTGCTGCGGCGTCCGACTCGAGCTCTCGACGCCGCGCGCATTCTTGTCGAGCTTGGCGGAACCGAGATAGCTGGGAATGTCGAGGGTGAACGGACGCCAATCGATCGCGACGCCGAGGCTCGCAGCCATCGCGCGAGTCGGGTCGATCGCGAGATACGCGTAGGGACTCTTGAGATCGATGTAGACGGCGAACGCGTGCTCTCCGCGCAGGCGCGCGAAGACCGTCATCGACGAATCCGCCCGTCGGCGTGCGCGGCCGACCTCGTGCCGGGGTCAGTCGAGGCCGTAGAGCTTTGCCGCGTTCGAATGCAGCACCTTCTCGACTTTGGTCTCGTCGCAATCACCAATCGTCTCGTTGATATAGTCGCGCGGGTGCTGAGTGAACTCGCTCGCTGAACCCGGGTGCTGGCAGGTCGGGTGCGGGAAGTCCGTTTCCCAACACAGGTTGTCGGCTAGCTGATCGATCGTCGAACGCAGCGCTCCCTTCTCGAACCAGAAGCAGGCGAATATCTGGCGCTTGAAATACTCGCTCGGGAGCAGATCGTATTCCGGGTGATCCTTGCGGACCTGACCGTTGCTGAACTGCCAATCACAGGCTTCGAGGAAGGCGGGGATCCATCCGACACCGCTCTCGACCGACACCATCTTGAGGTCGGGGTATCGATGGCAGACGCCGCCGTAGATCAGGTCGGCGATGCAGCCCATGTTCTGCATGAAGATCGTCGAGGAGACGCGCGAGAACGCGGCCTTCTGTCCTATTCCACACGGATCCTGGGTGATGTCGCTCAGGTCACCCGAGCCGATATGGAAACTGATCGAGAGACCCGTCTCGTTGGCCGCGGACCAGAAGGGATCCCAGTGTTTGTCCGCCAAGCGAGGCTCGCCGAAAGCCTGGGGCTCGGAACAGGCCAGGATCGACCTGTGACCAATCGAGGCTGCGCGGTGGACTTCCTTCACACATTCATTCACGTCCCAGAAAGGCATCGCCGCGACGGGCACGAGGCGATTCGGATCCTCGCTGCACCAATCGACAAGGAAGTCGTTGTAGGCACGCACACATTCGAGCATCAGCTCGGGTTCGCCGAGTTTGAGGAAGCCGCCCGAACCGAATCCGCCCACGTTGGGATAGAGGACGGCCGCATGGATTCCCTCTTCGTCCATGTACTTGAGACGCTCCTTGGCGTCAAAGGAACTCTTCGGGATATCGTCGTAGCCCATTCGCGAATCGGGATAGGAACCGTCGAAGCCGGCAGCCGTCGTGAAGCCGGGCCCTCCAACCATCTGGTCGTCGATGAGCCAGATGTCACGTCCGTCGATGCTCTTCACATGGGGAACCTTATCGCCCCATTTCTTGGTCGAAACGCGCGCGGTCCAAACGTCCGCCGGCTCCGTAATGTGGGTGTCGACGTCGATCGGCCTGCAGCGATCGAAAAGGCTCTCAGATGTGATATCGGGGGCGGCGGCCATGGGATTTCTCCGGATATTGATTTGGCCGAGACTCTAACGCCCCCGCCACCTCCTCGGCAATCGCCTGAGCGAGGCTGCACACGAGCTGCCGGCCGCGCGCCAGGTCAGGCCACACGCACCACCAGACGCCCCTGCCGCGACTCGAACCGGCCCGGTGATGGCGCCCCAGTCGGCGCAAAGCGGCTTATAATCGCGTCCGACTCCCCCGGCGGAGATTGAAAGGAACACGATGGCGAGCAAAGAACACGATGCCCTGATGGCCGCGATTCCCGGTGGCAACGTCGACCACAACGACCCGATCGAAGTCGTCCGCGAGAAGATGCACTCGATCCACCCGAACAGCGCCAGCCCGGAAACGATCGTCGAAGCGGTGGATCTCGACGGCATCGAAGCCAAGTGGATCATCACCGCTGAAAACAAGGACAGCGACCGCATCATCATGCACGTTCACGGGGGCGCCTTCGTCTCGACGGTGATCGACCACTATCTCGACTACGGCGAACACATGTCTCGCCATATGGGCGCCAAAGTCGTGTGCTTCCAGTGGACCTGGGCCGACGAAGCGCCCTACCCCCAGGCGATGAACGACACGGCCACAGCCTATCGAGCGTTACTGGCCCAGGGCATCGACCCCAAGCGGATCGCGTTCGCCGGCGACTCATGCGGGGGCGGAATCGCGCTGGCAGCGATGTGTGCGCTACGGGACGCGGGCGACCCACTGCCCGCCTGTTTGATTGGACTCACGCCATGGCTCGATGCGGAACAGACGGGAGACGCTGCGATGAATCCGCGTGGTCACGATCCCTTCGTGACGGCTGAATGGATCCGAGCACGCTTCAAGGATTACGCGGGGCCGACCGGTGACCTCAGAGACCCAGGCATCTCGCCCATCCACGCGAAACTTGGCGGACTCCCTCCGATGTATCTCAGCGTCGGCCAGATAGACACAACCGCGGACGACTCGACGCGACTCGCTATGCGCGCGAGCAAGGAGGGCGGAAGCGTCATCGTTGATATCTCCGCAGAGATGGTTCACGGCTATATCGGTCTCTGTGGCGCCTTCCCCGAAGCAACCGAAGCGATGGAGCGGATCGGGGATTGGGTGAAGCAGCGGATCCCCTAGCCGCCCCGTTTTCGACCCACGGCAACCAGGAATAGTCGAGCCATGAGAGGCTCGGCTCTCAACCCTCGTGCGAGGAGAGCAACCCATGTCCACCGAAAACTCCGACAACGTCATGATCATCAGCGCCGACTGCCACGCCGGTGCCCAACCCTCGACCTATCGAGAGTACCTCCCCGAGAAGTTCCGCAGCCCCTATGACGAATGGCAGGCGGCCTACGAAGCAGAAATGGAGGCACGCGTCGGTACTTTCTACGACCAGGAGGCAGAAGACGCCCGCAACAAGGACCAGTCGGTGCTCCGAGCGATCGAGGGCGAATGGGACCCCGCAATGCGAATCGAGCAACTCGAGAGCGACGGGATCGCCGGGGAGATCATTTTTCCGCAACAGGCGCCCTTCGGTGGGGGTCTGCTTCAGTACCGCACGAAGGTCGACCCTGCGCACAATCTCGAGGGACAGCGCGCCTACAACCGTTGGCTTGCTGACCTGTGCAACGAGCGCCCGGGAAGGCACGCCGGTGTCGCGATGATTACCGTCGAAGACATCGACGTCGCGGTCGGGGACACGATCGCCGCCAAGGAGATGGGACTCTGGGGAGGAGTCCTCATCCCGGCAGGCACCGGCGACAACCCCTACTACCACGACCCTCGCTACGAGCCCCTCTGGGCGGTCTGCGAAGAACTCGAAATGCCCATCCACAGTCACTCGGGCTGGTCTCCGGACTACGGGGACGCCCCATCCGCAACCGCGATGTTCGTCTGCGAGGTCGCATGGCATGCTCACCGAGCATTCACGTGCTTCGTCTGGGCCGGTGTATTCGAACGCTACCCGAGTCTGAAACTCGTGATGACCGAACAGGGCTCGCATTGGATCCTCGACCAGCTCGAGACCTTCGACACGCACTACACATCGGATCTTTTCAAGTATTTCGGGGCGGGTCTCTCGATGAAGCCGTCGGAATACTACGAGCGGCAGTGCTACTTTGGCGCCTCCATGCTCGCTCCAAAGGATTGTGGCCTACGCCACGAAATCGGCATCGACAAGTTGATGTGGGGTTCGGATTATCCGCACCTCGAGGGCACCTGGCCGCATACCATGGAGTCACTCCAGGCGACCTTTGGCCAGGTCGAGAGCGATCAGGAAGTCCGCGAGATACTCGGCTTGAATGCAGCAAAAGTGTTCGGATTCGATGTCGAGGCGATGAGCAAGATCGCAGATCGCGTCGGACCGACCCTTGCGGAGGTTAGAGGGCAGACCTGATCGTGCGCAGCACGCACACGACTGCGCGGCTCCACGCGTTCCTGAGACGGCGCCCGACCCCATTGGGGCGAGCGCGGGCCGCATTTCGGATAGGGGAGTGAGTTTTCGTCGTTTCTCATAGATGGTTCCTCCCTTAGATCGGCCACCGGCCTGCCGAAATCAGGTCCGCACCGCTTTGCAGGGGGCGGAAAAACGTGGACCTTCCCTACCCATCCTCGGTGAAGGAGCACCGCTATGAACGCGCGGCGCAATCCTGCGGACAGCGCGCTCGTTGCCAACCCGGTGTGAACGTACGTCCAACTAGCCACGCGCTTCGATCGCGGCTCGGAAAGCCTCGGGGAGATTCCCGGCACCGTCCCCGCCATCGATCAAGAACTCGGACCCGGTCGAGTAGGAACTCTTATCCGATGCCAGCCAGAGGACCAGTTCGGCGACCTCGTCGGGCCGCCCGACCCGCGGAATCGGATAGGTATATTGCTGTTCACTCGTCTCGGAACCCACGCCAACCGGTGCCGTCATCGGCGTTTCGATCGCGCCCGGATGGACCGAATTCACCCGAATTCCCGCGGGCCCGAGCTCGATGGCTGCCGATTTGGTCATCCCGCGCACTGCGAACTTGCTGGCCGTATACGCGATCGCCCCACCGATTCCCTTGATCCCGGCCATCGATGAAATGTTCACGATCGATCCCGCCCCCGCGCGACGCATCGCCGGCGCCGCGGACTTCATCCCCAGGAAAACGCCGATCTGGTTAATCCGGATCACCAGCTCGTATTCTTCGAGATCCGTCTCTTCGAGCATCCCGAACCGCAAGATTCCGGCGTTGTTCACGAGGACGTCGAGCTTGCCGAAACGTTCCTCGGCCACGGCGACCGCTGCCTGCCAGTCTGACTCGAGAGTCACATCCAGGTGGACGTAGATCGCAGCATCACCGATCGAAGCGGCGGTCTTCTCGCCCTCTTCGTCCAGCACGTCGCCGAGCACGACGCGTCCCCCCTCGGAGACGAAGCGTCGAGCCTCCGCGGCACCCATCCCTCGCGCTGCGCCCGATATGAGAGCAACCTTGCCTTCCAGATCTCCCGCCATCCGCTGACCCACTCCGCCATCACTTGCTGATCTTCACACCCTCACGCTCGAGCAACCGCCCGAGCGCATCGGTCGTACCGTTATTGACTGCAATACTGTGTTCTTCGGGCAAGATCCCGGCCCGTACCATCCGATCCCCGAGCTTGATCATGATTGCGTCGAAGCGCATCGCCCCAAAGATTTCCCAATAGTCGATCGTGTCCGCGACCTCGCGACCCGATCTGGACTCCCAGATCGCAACCTGCTCTTCGCGCGTGGGAAAGCCAGCGAGGCGCGGTGCCTCTAGGTCCTCGTAGGACATCCGATCGAACATCACGAACCACCCGATATCCGCTTCGGGTGGACAGAGCGAGACTGCTTCCCAGTCACACACCGATGCGCAGCGGTAGTCCTGCCAGATGATGTTGCCCAGGCGGCTGTCACCCCAGCTGATCCCCATCGCGAGTTCCGGTGCGTTTGCGTCCAGCCAGTCGAGACTCGCCATGATGATCGGGTGATCACGGTCCGCCAACTCGGTCACGCAATAATCGCGATAGAGGAGGAGCTGGTCCCGGAAGGCGGGCTCGCCCTTCCCCTGTACATCGAGCCAGTCGAGGCCCATCGCTTTCCAGTCGAGCCCGGCGAGCGTCGCCATCGTCTCGCACGCTTCGCGTACCATCGTTTCCCGATCGGCCGGCGTGGCCTCGTCGACGAGGAATCCGGCCTGCGTGTAGCGTGGAACGTCCGCGGGGATCTGTCCCTCGATGAATTCCATCACGAAGAAGGGCCGTCCCAGTACCGAGAGATCTCTTTCGAAGGGGAGCATCTCGGGTATCGGTGCGAGGCCTGTCTCGCGAACGGCGCTCATGATCCGGTGCTGCACCTCGCAGGAGATTTCACAGTCCTTCGTCTGGATCGGAAAGAGTCCACCGTCCGGCGGCTCGATGCGAGCGACCCATTTCCGCGTCGTCGAACGGCCGGACTCCAAGAACGTCGTGCTGAAGAAGACGGTCTCGTTCGAGAAACCGGTCGAGCGGGGCATATCGACGTCGTGCACTCGCAGATCGGATGCCTGTGGCATCTGCGTCTTCATCCACGCATCGAGGGACTCCCGGTAGGTTTCGGGATCGGCGACTGCTTTCTGCGGCGCCTCGTCTACATCGGACATCGGGATTCTCCTGTCTCCGGCGGTCGACGCTAGCACCTCCGACTGGCTAGCATGACTCCTCGGAGGAGGCTTCCCAATGGATCTCAGGCTCGCGGGCAAGAGCACGATCATCACCGGTGGCAGCGGCGGAATCGGCCGGGGTCTCGTACTCGGTTTCGCCGAAGAAGGCGCAAATGTCGTGATCGCTACGCGGGACGCGATCAAGGGGCAGGAGGTCGCGGATGCCGCGAAGGATCTACCCGGCGAAGTCATCGTCGTCGCGACGGACGTCACCCAGGTCGACGCGGTCGAAGAGATGACCGAGACCACGGAGAAGAAATTCGGGCCCGTCGACGTCCTGGTGAACAACGCAGGCGGTGTCTTCTATCCCAGACCCTTCCTCGAGAAGCCCCGCGAAGAAGCCGAGTGGGAAGTCAACCTGAACATCTGGGGCGTGCACAATTGCACTCACGCCGCTGGCCGCAGCATGGTCGCCCGAAACACGGGCAGCATCGTCAACATTACGTCGAACTCCGCCCTCGAGCCCGAAGCGGCCAACCAGGTCGCGATGTACGGCGGAACCAAGGGCTTCGTCATGGCCTTCTCGAAGGGCCTTGCCTACGAGTGGGGACCAGAAGGCGTACGCATCAACTGCATCGCCCCGGGCTGGATCGTCCCGCATCAGGCGGACCATGTGGGCGAAGGCAGCTTCTGGCAGAAATACGGCTACGAAATCTTTGGCACGCCAGAGGAAATGGCCGCGGCGGCTGAATCCGGTGAAGCAAATTTCAACGTCTCCGCCCAACCCATCCGACGCATCGGACGCCCGGAAGACATCGCCGACCTCGCACTCTTTTTTGCTTCGGAACGATCCGCGCATCTCACAGGGCAGCTCGTCAGTGTGAGCGGCGGGTCCTACATGCCCTAGCCCTCCGCCTTCGAACTTTCACATTCCTCCTTTCTCCTTCCGCCTTCCATCTCCCACCCTCCCGTATGGCCCCGGGAAAACCTGTCTTCACCGCCCCGAGAGGATCGATCGTGTCCATCTGGCAGCCCGGCCCGCGCCCCGCCTGGGTGACGGCCCTCAACGAGAACAGCGACCCCGCCTGGATCGGCCTGGACGCCCAAGCACTCATGGTCGAAGCCACCGCTCGCACCGGCCTCGACGATTTCGGCGACGACCGTTTTCGCGAGCCCTTCGAGATCTTCGTCGAATCCCTTCGCGAGGAGGCCAAGCTCCACACGGTGGGTGCACTCCTCATCCGAGACGATCTGCTCAACTCCCTGACTGTACGCCTGCAGATCACCGAGACACGCAAGCGCCACCCGGAAATTTCCGACGAAGTCATCGACCGCCCGATCTTCATCACGGGCCTGCCGCGCACGGGGACCTCGATTACACACGAACTGCTTGCCGTCGATCCGCGGCATCGCGCCCCGCTTCACTGGGAAGTTCGAAATCCTTGCCCGCCGCCCGAGACAGCGACCTATCGGACCGATGAGCGCATCGCGCGCGCAGATCGACAGATCCGGCTGTGGTGCGAAATCGTTCCCGAGTACGACATGATGCACGAACTCGGCGGCGACATCCCCGTCGAAGACGTCCAGGTCATGGCCCATTCCTTTGTCAGCGACGAATGGATGGGTCGCCATGTCGTTCCGAGTTACGCGGCCTGGTACGCCGGATGCGATCGGATTCCCGGCTTCGAGTTTCACAAACAGATGCTCCAGAATCTGCAGTGGAAATGTCCGGGCGAATGCTGGGCCCTCAAATCACCCTCCCACATGAGCCAACTCGATGCGCTCCTCGCGGTCTATCCCGACGCGCGCATCGTCTTCACGCATCGTGACCCTCTCAGGGTCCTCCCCTCGGTCATCTCCATCCTCTATTCGACGGCGTACGTTCGCTCGGACGAGGTCGACGCCGACGCGATGGCCGGCTGGTTCACGGGGGAGACCTGCAAGACGCTGCTCGACGGGATGACCGCTCTGCGTGATTCCGGCCGCCTCCCCGAAAGTCAGTGCTACGACCTGCGATACGCCGAGCTGATCAACGATCCGGTCGCTGCTCTCGCCGGGCTATACGACCATTTCGAGATCGACTATCCCGAGACGTCTCGCCGAGCCCAGCAGAGCTATATCGACGGCAAGCCCAAGGGGCGGCACGGCGCACACCAATACGATTTCACAGATACCGGCCTCGACCTCGACGAAGAGCGAGCACGATTCAGCGACTACTACGAGCGATACCAGGTCAAGAACGAAGCGTGATCGGCCCGACAGCGGGGCGCCACGACTGCAGAAGGAGATCGAACGATGAGCCAAGAACCAGCGATTGGCGGAAGCGGCATCTTCGGCCAGGCACTTCGGGATGAACTGCGTGGCCCGGACCGCACTTCGGAAGAGAATGCGAAACGGCTTCTTTCGGGGGAGGCCTGGCGCAGCTTCTGTCACTCTCTCGAAGAGGCTGGAGCCCATCTGCTCGAATTTCCGACCGGCGAGACGGCCACACCCGGTGAACTTCAGGCGCAAGCCATGAAATACGTCCTGGGCCTCACCAATGGCGGAATCCAACAAGCCCTCCAGCTCTCCGATCCGGACACTCCGCGCATCGTCCGCAGTCCCGATTCCGAAGCCAAATGGGGCGCGGAGAACGTCGACAATCAATATTTGTGGTGTCGCGTCGGTCCCCACGCGCAATATCTGATCTCGGGCAACAAGAACAACGTTTTCGAGGCACTCCTCGAAACCAAGGACGGATATATGCAGCTCGGGGACGATCAGGTCTTCGATACCGTCCTCTTGTCCGAAATCGATTGCGAGGCGGACGGAAGCTTCGAACTCCTCCTCGCCGCGCAAAAACCCGCGGGATGGGGCGGCAACTTCATGCACATGCCCCCGGAGACCCGCTACTGGTGCGTGCGCCAATACTTTGCAGATTGGGAGACCGAAATCCCGGCGCGTTTCGAGATCCACCGGATCGGGGGCGAAGGCTGCGCGCCGGCCCCACTCACTCCGGCCCGGATGGCGGAACTTCTCGATGAAGCGGGCTTGTGGACCCTGCAGACTACGAAATTCTGGCAGGAATGGATCGACCAGCTGCGACGCGACCACATCAAGGGAAGATTGCTCGGCCCCGTCCCCTTCGTCGGTGGCGCCCGGGACATCGTGTACGGAAACGATTGGTGGTCACTGGATCCGGACGAGGCCATGATCGTCGAGTTCGAGGTTCCCGATGCCCGCTATTGGCAGATCCAGCTCTGTGACACCTGGTTCCGAACGATGGATTGGGCGACACACCAGACCGGACTCAACCATAGACAGTCCCACGTCGATCCCGACGGCCACGCGCGCTTCGTGATCGCCCACGAGGATCCCGGCGTCCAGAACTGGATCGATACCTGGGGTCATCCCGAGGGCATGATCCAGTACCGGTACGTGTGGACGAAGACGAAGCCGGCGCCGAGCGTGAAAATCGTCCCCTTCGAAAGCGTTCGGGAGCAGTTGCCCGCCGGGACGCCGGGCTATGGTCCGGAGGAACGTCGTCGGGCCCTCGCGATTCGCCATCGTCATCTCCAACGTCGAGAGCCCGTCACCTGAGCCCGACGGGGGATTGCATCTCGCTTCCGTCTCCCGCTCTCAACCCCGACCGCGCGACGAGCGCAATCCAACTTCCCTCGAGAGGAGATCGACCGATGCGTGCTTGGCAAACCGTGAAACCCGGCAGTCCGAAAGATGTCCTCGTGCTCGGCGAAGACCTCCCGACGCCGGTGCCCTACGAAGGAACCGTGCTGATCGAAGTCCTGGCCGCCGGAATGGGCCTACCCGACGTCTTCATGTGTCAGGGCAGTTATGCGATGACACCCCAGATCCCCTTCACCCAGGGCCAGGAAGTCGTCGGGCGCGTGGTCGGCTGGGCGGACGGGGTCGAGAATCGCCAGGTCGGCGACCGCATCATGGCGGTCACGAGTTTCTTCACGGGGAATGGGAGCTACGCCGAGCAATGCCTCGCGCTCGACGATTTCTGCCTGCCCGTCCCCGACGGCATGACCGATGCGGAAGGCGCCGCCTTCCTGATCCCGTTTCACACCGCCTATATCGGGCTGGTTACCCGTGGAAAGCTCGAAGCCGGCGAGACCCTGCTCGTGCTCGGCGGAGCCGGCGGGACTGGCACGGCTGCCATCCAGGTCGCAAAGGCCCTCGGTGCGCGCGTGATTGCAACGGTCGCCGGTCAGGAGAAGATCGAGTACTGCGAGAGTCTGGGCGCCGACGTCGTCATCGACCGCAAGCAGCACGACATCTCCGAGGCGGTCATGGAAGCGACCGACGGCAAGGGCGCGCAGTGCGTCTACGATCCGGTCGGGGGTTCCGCGTTCACAGCCGCTAGCAAATGCGTCGCGCATGAGGGGCGCATTCTCGCGATCGGGTTCGCGAGCGGATCCTGGGGTCCGGTCGACACCGCCCACATGGTCTATCAGAACTACTCCGTCGTCGGCGTCATCCCCAGCAACTATGACCGCGCCTTCAAGGAAGTCGCCCAGGAGCGACTCCTGGGTTGGTGGAAGGATGGTCGACTCAAGACCCAAATCGAGGAAATGGTCGCCTTCGAAGAACTTCCAGCGGCACTCGAACGGCTTGCCGCGAGCAAGGTCCGGGGCAAACTCGCGCTCCGGGTCCATCCAGACGCCACGGCACCGGCCTGAGCCACAGGGTACGAATCGACTTCATGTCCAGCCAAGTGATCCTTCCGAGCGACCCTCGCTTCATCTTCAACCCGATGAGCCCCGAATACGATCGCGATCCCTACCCGATCCTCTCGGTCTTGCGCGAGCATGCGCCGGTCTACGAGATCCCCGGCTTCGGTGCGCTCTTCCTGTCCTGTCACGCCCACGTCGTCGAGGCACTCTCGGACGAGTCGAGATTCTCCGGCGACCGGATGCTGTGGGAGAACTGGCAGCCTCCTCCGCCGGAGCACAGCGAACATCCGGTCATCCGCATGCTGAGTTCTAATCTGCTCTCCGCCGAAGGGGCCGAGCATACCCGGCTCCGCAAGCTGGCCTCCGCGGCCCTCACCCGACGGGCTGTCAAACATCTCGATCCACTCATGCACTCGCTGGCGGACGAGTTGATCGACGCCTTCATCGAACGAGGCGGCTGTGATTTCGCAAAGGAATTCGCCGAGATCTTTCCCGTCAACATCGTGAGCCGATTGATGGGAATTGCGCGGGACAGCGACCGCGAACGGCGCTTCAAGACCCTCGCGGATTCCGTGGTCGTCGCTTTCAATCCGATGTGCAGCGAAGAGGAGAAGCTGCATTCGCTCCACAGCATGACGGTCCACATGGAAGAGGTCCGGGAATTGATGGAGGAAAAGCGCGCGAATCCCGGCGAGGATCTGATGACGGACATGGTTCACGCGGAGGACGATACGGACCGCGGCTTCACGCCCGACGAGATCCTGGGAACCCTCATGACGATCATCGTG
Organism: Myxococcota bacterium; assembly: GCA_029941885.1. GTDB lineage: Bacteria > Myxococcota_A > UBA9160 > UBA9160 > UBA4427 > UBA4427. Next base: position 10,501 of record JAPYTP010000032.1, on the reverse strand, counting down.
GCGGGTTCCGAGACGACCGCCAACTCGCTGTCCTTCGGGATGATCGAGCTTCTGAAACATCCGGATCAGCTCGCACGCTTCCGAGATGATCCCGCCTGTCGCGCGAACGCCGCCGCAGAAATCGTCCGGCACCAACATCCGGGACGATTTCTGATTCGCTACGCGAAATCGGACACCGAAATCGGTGGCGCGCCGGTGCGAAAGGGCCAGATGCTCTTCCTCTCGGTCCCCTCGGCAAATCGCGACCCGGCCGTCATCGAAGATCCCGATCGGTTCGACATTCTGCGAACACCCCACGACTCGAGTTCCTTTGGGATCGGCCGGCATTTCTGTATCGGAGCGCAGCTGGCACGCCTCGAACTGGACGTGGCCCTGGGCCACGTGGTGGAACGGCTGGCGAACCTCGAACTCGTCGGAAGCTTCGAAGGGATCGGTTATCGGTCGAATCCCGCCGTACGAGGACCGGCGTCTCTTCCGATTCGATTCGTTCCCGGACAACACTTGGGAGCCGCCGAGGAAGACTCGCTCCGGCGCTCGGCATGACTACAACGAGCGAAGAACGCAGCGGTCCGCTCGCGGGGATCCGCGTGCTCGACCTGACGAGCGTTGTCTCGGGACCGATGTGTACCCAGGCACTCGGCGACCTCGGGGCCGATGTGATCAAACTCGAATCCCCGACCGGGGACCAGACCCGCTACTCCGGTGCTCCCTTCAAGGAACCCCTCTTCTCAGCGATGCACACCCAGATGAACCGCAACAAGCGGAGTCTGGTCGTCGATCTGAAGAGCGAGGCCGGACGCGATCTCATTCTCGAGACCATCCCCAGAATCGATGTCCTGGTCGAAAATTTTCGTCCCGACGTGATGGACCGACTCGGCCTCGGCTACGAAACTCTCTCCCAGCGACATCCCGGGCTCATTTTCGCATCGATCAATGGCTTCGGGAGCGATGGCCCCTACGCCTCTCTTCCCGCCTACGACCAACTCATGCAGGGACTCGTTGGCGTCATGCCGGCCCAGGGCGGTGCCGGTCCGCCCAAGCCCGTCCACGGACCCATCGCCGACAAGACGAGTGCCATCACCGCCGTGGGTGCCATCAACGCCGCGCTCTTCGCCCGAGAGCGGGATCCGGATCGGCGCGGCCAGCGTGTGGAGGTTTCGATGTTGGATGCGTATGCCGCCTTCGCCTTGCCCGACCCGATGACACCACGCGCCTTCCCGCCGGATTTCGTCGAGACCGGGATGTCCGACGCGTTCTTCAGTGCCTGGGAGACCGCCGACGGCCACGTGGTGGGGTTGGTCATCCAGGACCACCAGTTCGCCGCGCTCTGCCGCGTGCTCGACCGGATGGAACTCGTGACGGACCCGCGCTTCCAGGAGATGGGTACACGGCTCGGCAACTACGTCGATCTCGTCGCGACGCTGAAGCCGGAGATCAAGAAATGGGCGAGCGCCGACTTCGTTGCCCGGGCGCGAGAGGAGGGGGCGACCTTTGGCCCTGTCAACGATGTCGAGGCATTCCTCGAAGATCCACAGGTACGACATCGCGAGACCGTACGGATCCTCGAAGACGATCGCTTCGGCGCGACCCGATACATCGCCCCGCCCTGGGGCTTCAGCCGCACCCCTGCTTCGATCGACCGCCATGCACCACGCCTCGGCGAGCATTCCGAGGAAGTGCTCCGCGAACTCGGTCTTACCCAGGCTGCGATCGATGCTCTCCGCGTCGGAAAAACGATTCGTTAGGCACGATCGAGTCGGACCCCGACAGTGATTCAGCATCCGCCGAGCGAAACGGTCGGCCCCGCCAGGGCCCCTCCGTTCACTCGAACGTTGGGTTGCTTCGCGCTCGACCCCCGGGCCCGCTGAATGCCAACCCGTAGCCCGGCTCGATCCCCCCGGTCCATTTCGGCTCCGCCACTCGGGCCAGAGCATCTCGATAGGACGCGATCAACTCGTCTTCCGCCACATAGTCGAAGGGATCCTGCAGAACCATCTCCTCGGTTCCACCCGGCTCCGGCGGATTCTCCGTCAGCCACTGGGCGGTTCGAGCCAGCGCTTCGTGCGGATCGACGACATCGCGATAGCCGAGTTCGTTCTCGAGCTTGCCGATGCTCACGATACGGTGAGTCGTCCAGGGCTGAGCGACGAAGGGCCGCGCCGGCCAGGCAACCTCCCAGGGCATGGACACGATCTCCCAGTCGTGCCCCATCGAGCGTGCGATCGTCTCGACGACCTGTCGGATCGACAGGACTTCCTGATCGGCGGCGTTGTAGATCTGACCGGCCGCCTTCTCCGGCTGATCGACGGCCAGGAGAAGTGCATGGGCGAGATTTTCGACATAGCCGAAACTCGACAGACTCAGCCCGTCCTCAGCAACGATGATATGCGGACGCCGGTCGAGGACACGGCGAACGAAGCTCCACTCCCTCGGCGCCGGCTGTCGCGGACCGTAGACCCACGGATATCTGAAATGGGTGGCATTCGGCTGGGCCTCGAAAAGCAGGTCCTCGGTCCGCGCGATCCGAAATCCCTTCTCGTCCTGGCTCGGATCATTCACCCGTAGCCCATCCTCTCGCGTCGGGGTGGGCATTCCGGGCGGATCGAAGAGCGGCGCGTTCATATAGCCCTGGTAGCCCGGGAAGCCGCCGACGGAGATGAATTGCCCGACCCGCCCGGCCAGGAGTTCTGCGTTCCGCCGAAGCCGACCATAGGTTGCGACACACACGTCGAAGTTGCGCCCACCGAGAGCCGACCCGACCTTTTCGGGGTCGTAGGCATCCGTGTGGATATGCTCGACCTCTGGCAGGATCTCCGGCGGCTCGTGGTTGCCACTGTGCAGAATCGTCGTCTCGAAGCCCCGGTCGACGAGGCCATTCACGACGAAGGGTCCGCTCGGACCCGTTCCTCCGATCACGAGCGCCGTTTCGCCTCGCCTGCTCCCACTCTTCGAATCCGCAGTCATCGCTCGCTTCGCTCCATACGCCGTTCAACCGCCTCGCCCGGTTCCCCAAGGCCACGGCAGGGGCCACAGAGCCTTCCCGTCGGCCCCCACTCCTCCACCCACTCTACGCTGTAGCAGCCTTTCGAGAGCCGCCGCTCGGGACTCTTTTCGCTCGCGAATCGCGCATGCCGCATGTCGGCGCCTATTGGGATACCGTGTGCATTCGCAACAGACCGCTGTCGGGCACACGTCGCCCAGACGGAGAACGCCCCCCATGCCCCACAAAGACGATATCAGAATGACCGAAGAGGAGATTCGCGCCTATCTCCGCGAGGGCCATACGATGACCCTGGTGACGAACGGGCGCAACGGATTCCCCCACGCGGTCGCAATGTTCTACGCGCTCGACGAGGACCTCACGGTCAAATTCGCGACCTACGCGTCGAGCCAGAAGGTCAAGAATGCCGAGCGCGATCCGAAGGTAACCCTGCTCGTCGAAACAGGGACCGCCTATAGCGAACTCCGTGGCGTCATGATCGAGGGCGAGGCCGAGATCACGATGGACCTCAACGAGACCGTCACGACGATGATCTCGGCCAACGCGGCGACCGGGAGCCCTCTCCCGGATATCGATCAAATCCCGGAGGACGTGAAGGTCAAGATGGCGGGCCGGCGCGTCCTGCTCAAAGTCAGGCCGAAGCGATTCGTCTCCTGGGACCACGGCAAGCTCCCGAGCAGCAGGACTCCCGAGGGCCTCAAGAAGGTGATCGGCTGAGCTGCCGCTGGAGGGTGCGCGGATGACGGATGTCCAACGACTGCTGGCCTACGAGGAGATCCGTCAGCTCGCGTCCCGCTATGCCATCTATTCCGATGCCCGGGACATGAACGCGCTCGTCGGGCTGTTCGTTTCCGACGTTCGCGTCGGCCGCGACACCTACGGCCACGAAGCGCTCCGAAAGGATTTCGACGCTTCCTTTCGTCGCGTCGGTGTAACGTTCCTTCAGGTCGGCAGCCACCTGATCGACATCGTCGACGAGGATCACGCTTCGGGGATCGTCTATTGCCGGGGCGAAATCCAGGACGGCGGGCTCGATAGCGACCGCTGGATCATCCATGCGATCCAGTATCACGACAGCTACGAACGACGCGAGGAGCGGTGGCTCTTCGTTCGCAGAAAACACTATCTAGTGTATGGTTCAGAGCTCGGCGTCAACCCACTCCGACTCGAGCCCGCAAATTGGCCAAAGAGCCAGACCGGCATGGGTAGCCATCCCCATACCCTCGAGAGCTGGCAGCAATTCTGGGGCGAGACGAGCCGATAGTGCCAGGACTTGCGAGCCCAGAGCCCGAGACGACACACTCCAATCGTTTTTCACCTCTGCTGACAAGGATCTCTTATGAAGCTCGCACGCATCCACGGCCCCGGCGATGTTCGTCTCGATGAGGTCCCCGAACCCGACGCGGGCCCGGACGACGTGATCCTCGACGTCCGCGCCTGCGGCATCTGCGGGAGCGACGTCGGCTATGCAAAGATCGGCGGCGCTCAGGGCCCCACCCCTCGGCCGATGGCGATCGGACACGAACTCGCGGGCACCGTCTCCTTCGTCGGGGCAAATTGTGGGGATCTCGCAAAGATCGGCGACCGGGTCGCGCTACACCCGGGAGCCGCCGGCTTCGGCCTCGGCAATGGCGGGCCCGAAGGCGGCTTCGCGCCGAAGCTGCTCGTGCGTGGCGCGGCACAGGGGAAGAGCCTCTTCTCGATCCCCGACGACATGCCCTTCGAGTTTGCCGCACTCGCCGAGCCACTTGGCGTCGGGATGCACGCGGTCGATCAGGCCGAGGTGAGAGCGGGCGACAAAGTCGCGGTCCTCGGTGCCGGTCCGATCGGTCTCTCTGCCGTCACGACCCTCGCCGACCGCGGAATCGAGGACGTCGTCTCCATCGACCTGTCGGAAACACGCCTCGAAGTGGCCCGAAAGCTCGGGGTCGCCCACACGATCAATCCCGGCAAGGAAGATCTCTGGGAAGCCCTCGGACGAATCCATGGAACCGACACGCTCTATTGGATGGATGTCGTCGGCACGAACGTCTTCATCGAGGCGACCGGTGTCGGCCCGCTCCTCTCGGAGGTCGTCGGCCGCTGCGCTCCGAGGTCCCGGATCTCGGTCGTCGCGCTTCACCGCAAGGAAGTGCCGATCGACTTCATGACCGTCTTGACGAAGGAAGTCACGATCCGCGGGTCGATCGAATACCCTGAGCGATACGAGGAGATGATCGAGCTGATCGCGCGACGTGATCTCTCCCCGATGATCACCCACCGATTTCCGCTCGACGAGTTCCTTTTGGCCTTCGAGGTCGCGCGATCACCGGACGCGGGCGCGAAGGTCATGATCGACATCGCCTGAGCGAAGTCGACCGAAGGATGCCCTCTTCTTTTCGCTCCCCGCTGCTGCATTTCCTGTTGATCGGCACGCTGCTCTTCGTCGCCCGGGGCTGGCGCTCGCCCGGAGTCCCCTCGGAAGATCCCGGGGCCTTCCGGATCTCAATCGAGGCCGGTCGATTGGGCGAGATGCAGACGACCTTCGCGGAGCAGATGGGCCGACGCGCGGGGCCGGCCGAGATCCACCGAATGATCGAGGCCGAAGTCGAGGAGGAGATCCTCTATCGTGAGGCGATCGCACGCGGGCTCCTCGAACGCGACGGCGGAGTGCAGACGCGACTGATCCAGAAGATGCTCTTTCTCGAGGACGGCACCCGGATCGAAGACGCTCCGGCCCTCCTCTCTCGTGCTGTCGAACTCGGCCTGCACCGCGAGGACATCGTCGTCCGCCGAATTCTGGTCCAGAAGATGCGACTCCTCGGATCGTCCCTCGAAGAATCCCAGATCCCCTCGGCGCCCGACGTTGCCGCCGCCTACGAGAGCGAGCGCGAGGCGCTGCGTGCGCCGGATCGATTGAATCTCGTACACGTCTTCTTGAGCAGCGATCGCCGCGGGGGTCGGATGAACTCGGATGCCCTCACGCTTCGCGGGCGGCTCATCCGGCAGGCGACGGCGCCGCATGACGCTCCCGCGCTCGGCGACCCCTTTCCCCTCGGCCACCTCCTCGAAAGCCGATCGGAGCGCGATCTCGAACGCACCTTCGGCGCTCACTTCGGAGAATCGACCTTCGACCTCGACCTCGACCGCTGGTCCTCTCCGATCGAGTCGGCCTACGGCCTTCACCTAGTCCGTGTGGAGGCTCGCGAGCCCGGCCAGGTCCCACCGCTCGCGTCTGTATCCGAGAGGTTGCGGCTCCAGATCGAAGAGAGGCGTCGCAACGCCAATCTCGACGCGCTACTCAGCGACCTGCGCGCTCGCTACGAGGTCGTCCTTCCCGCGAAGCGTCCGGGACCTCCCGAACCGTCCCGCCACACCCCTTCCGCAAGAAGCCAGGAGCCCGGATGATCCCCGCTCGCCCACCCTGCAAGACCTCTTCGCCTCGACACGCGCGACGCAGGATGGGCGCCGCCGTCGCACGCTCGTGTCCATCCATCGCGATCGCGATCGCGCTCTTCCTCTCCGGCGCGAGCGTATGGCTCGCCGCCACGCCCAGTGCGGCCCATCCGCTCGCCCCGGCTCTGCTCGAACTCAAGGAGCGGGTCGACGGCCAGGTGGAGATCCTCTGGAAGCGATCCTCCTTGAAAGTCCCCGGGAGCAATATCCAGCCAATCGTGCCCGAGATCTGTCCGTCGATCGCGCAGCCGACCTATGAGGAACAGGGGGTCGCCGTTCTCGTTCGCTGGACGATCGATTGCTCGAAAACCGGCCTCGTCGGCCTGCCCATTCGAGTGGATGGGCTGGGTCCGGCGAAGATCGACACCCTGGTTCGAATCGAACTCTCCGATGGACGCCAGATCCAACGCGTGCTTCGACGCGGCGAGCCCTCGATGATCGTCCCCGCGAAGGCGAGCAGATGGACGGTCTTCATGGACTATCTCTCGATCGGATTCGGGCACATCCTGTCGGGCGCCGATCACTTATTATTCGTGTTCGGACTCTTCTTGCTCTGCGCGAGCACCCGCCCCCTCGTCAAGACGATCACCTCGTTCACCGTCGGCCACTCGATCACGCTCAGCCTGGCGGCGCTCGGCTACGCCCAGCTTCCGTCGGGCCCGATCGAGTTCTTGATCGCCGCAAGTGTGCTCGCCCTCGCCGTCGAACTGGCCCGCGACAAATCGAAGGAAACCCTGATGCGTCGATATCCGTGGCCGATGGCGCTGCTATTCGGTCTGCTCCACGGAATGGGATTTGCCGGCGCTCTGCGCGAGATCGGGCTTCCGCAGGGCGAGATTCCGATGGCACTCTTCTCGTTCAACGTCGGGATCGAGTTCGGTCAACTCGTCTTCGTGATCGGAGTGGTGCTGGCATCGCTGCTCCTAAAGCGAATCGAACTCCCGATTCCCCTGCCTCGCCGAGCGGCGGTCTACGTCATGGGTTCGCTCGCGGCCTTCTGGACGATCGAGCGCGCGGCAGCGATTCTCTAGCGCGCCGACGATCTCGCCCGCAGCGCGCGGCGAGTCGAATGGGACGGCCTGCACGATTCGCTCTCTACGCCGCTAGAGCCAGCGCACCCCACCGCCCGCGAGCAACTCGACCTCTCGCCCGCACAATTCCTCGCGCGTGCCCAATTCCATCATCTCCGGGTCCTCGACGACCCGAAGGGTTCGCCGGGTCGCATCGAGATCCGCCACGATCGCCACGCCGTTCGCGGCATTCTTGTTATGGGACACGGTATAACTGCTGATCGTGGCGCGACCCGTTGCCTCGCGATCGATCTCCGTCCTGACCCACGCCCGCTCCACCGCTTCGGTCACGTTGTCATACAGGAAGGGAAGACTCGGCTCCGGGCCAAACACGCTGACACCCTGTTTCGTGATCAACCCGCTGATCGCCGTCACCAGGCCGTGGCTCCCGGGGTCGGCGCGTAGACACTCGACCATCTTGACCCACGCCTGCAAGACGAAGTTATTGAGCGGCCCGCCGCCGAAGGTCATGCCGCCCGTCTGGGTGACCTTTCGGTCGAGGGGAATCCCGAACTCCCGCTGCTGCACCCGCACGGCCGCGGGAAAGCAGCTGTAGAGCTCGAAGTGGTCGATCTCTTCGGGACCCCGATCGAGATGGTCGAAGACGCGCTGGCCCGCGAGTTCGAATCCCGGCGACCGCCACAGGTCACGTCGTTCGCTGAGAGTCACCATGTGCTCGGAATCCACCACCGCGAGCGGGTAGACGAATCGGCTCTCGTCGAGCCCCAGCGACCGGGCCTTCTCGAGCGTACAGAGGATCAGGCCGCCCGCTTGATCCACATTCCACTGCGACACGAGTGATTTCGTGTAGGGGTAGGAGAGCATGCGGTTCGATTCCGTCGGAGTGACGATCTCCTCCGGCGACATCGCCGTTCGGTTCCATGCATCCGGATTATCGACCGCGACACGGTTGAAGGCACCCCAGAGCGCGCCGAGTTCCGCGCGATGCGCCTCGAGCGACTGGCCTTCCTCGAAGCGCAGCGAATTGTCGATCATCGAGTATTGGATGATCGGCGTGATGAGACCCAGATCGATTTCGAATTGCCCCATGATCTCGGCATGAGGGCGGAGGGTTTCGCTCGGCGGGCAGTCGGCCTGTTCGGTGAGCGGAACCTCGAGACCCTGGCGCCCGAGTCGTGAAGAGCGGTCACGCGCCTCGGCGCCAACGATCATCGCCACTTCCGCCTCGCCAGAAGCGATCGAGCGGGCCGCCCGGCCGAGGACGCTCGTCTGGAGGATCCCGACCTCCGCGACGATCGTCCGCACGCCGCTCGCGCCGAATCGCTCGGCGAGGATCCGGCCGGGATCCGAGTAGGCCCAGAATCCGCGCGGCGCCCAGATCGAATCGACCTCCTCGAGCAGCGCCTTCGAGCCCGCGTCCTCCGCCGCACGGCGCAGCACCGCTTCCATCAAGTCGAGGGGTTCCCACGCCTCTGCGGGATCCGCCGCGTGCTGGGTCAGCGCGGCAACGCCGACGAGAACGGGTATTCGGGGATCGAGCGCCATGGAGTCTCCTGGTGGTCCAGACGCACGAGTCGTCCAGATCGGCGATTCTAGCCCGCCTGAGAGCTCGTAGAAGTCTCTACTTTAACCGATTGGTTTAAGCGCATGATCAATTAAGATACTCGCCATGGCACGGGACACTCGCGACAAGATCCTCGACGCCGCCACCCGGCTCTTCGCCGCATCGGACTCCCGAGGCGCCTCGCTCCGCGCGATCGCCCGGGAAGCGGGCGTGAATTCCGCACTGATCCACTACCACTTCGGCAGCCGCGAAGGTCTCTTCGAAGCGGTCGTCCTGCGCGCCCTGGTGCCGGTTCAGGCGCGCCGACTAACCCTGATGGCCGCCATGAAGGCGCAGGGGCCGCCCTCGGCCGCGGGGCTCGCGCGACTCTTCGTCGAGCCTCTGCTGCCCACCGAAGGCGACGATCACGAACTGCAGGCCGTCGCGCTTCGGCTCCTCGCGCGATCGTTCACGGAACAGCGTTCTCTGGTCGAAGACCTGACCCTCAAGCATTTTGGTGATCTGATGTACACCCTCGGCGACCTGCTCAGCAAAGCCCTCCCCGATCTGTCCTTCGACGTGAAGTGCCAGCGGATGCGGTTCTGCGTTCAAGCCGCGCTCGAGACGCTCTCCGGGTCGGAGATGGAAGTCGCGAGTCAGCATGGTGACGCGGCACGGGAAAGGCTGGGCATCGACCTCATCGATTTCCTGGCTGGCGGTCTCGAGGCACCGATGTCGACCCGGCCGCGGACCTGACGGCCAACCCCGATCCACCGGACACGCCCCACCGAAACGAGGCGGCCGCGAGCGCCCTCGAAAGGACGAACGATGACCACGAACTCCCCCGACGACTGAATCCACGACGCAGACCAGCACTACTACGAACCCGATGACTGCTATTCTCGACATATCGAGGAGCGATTCAGGCGCAGGACGATGTGGATCGATCGATCGGCACCCGAAGCTCCCGGACGGATGCATATCGGCGACGAGCGCTGCCACTTCTTCAGCGTCGGCGCGGGCGACAGCATCGGCGCGCCGGGGATCATGAAGGCCTTCTTGAAGGGGGCGAGCGAGGACGGGGGCAGCCCCAGCCTGAAGCCGCTCGATGCCCTGGCCCTTCCCGAGTTCGTCGACGCCAAGACACGAATCGCCCGAATGGACGAACAGCGTGTCGCGTCCTGTCTGATGCTCCCGACGACCGGTGCCGGCATCGAACCTCAACTGCGTGAAGCCAGGCACCGCGAAGTGCTCTACCCCTCGATTCGCGCCTTCAATCGCTGGCTCGAAGAGGATTAGGGATACGGCCGCGACGGACGGATCTACGGCGCGCCCATGCTCGGAAAACTCGAGAAGCTGACCCGCCTCCACAGCCAGGACATGTGGCGCTTCGGAAGGCCACCGCTCTCCGCGACCGAGACCTTTCGGCAGAACGTTTGGGTCGCGCCCTTCTACGAGGACGATGTCGCACGCCTCGTCCACACCATCGGT
>JAPYTP010000031.1 GCA_029941885.1 Myxococcota bacterium | reverse complement strand
CGATGGCGATGGCGATGGCGATGTCGAATCGATCCGCCTCCAGAGTCCGACCCTGCCGGCTTCGGTGGGCGTGATGGCGCCGGGCGAGTATGAGTTCGGGGGAGCGCTATGCGTCGTCTGCGCGGCGGATCGACAGGGGGAACCCACTCATCCAGGGCATCGCGTTGATCGTTTCGCGCGCGGTCGCGTCGAGACTCGTCAGCCAGTTCGTCGACACCCCGGCGTCTTCGTAACTCGTCTTGTCTCGCGGCAGCTTGCCGAAACCGTGCGTGATCGAGACGACCCTGCGGCGAAGGGTGGGATCGGCGGTGACGCGCGCACGAATCGCACCGTGCCGCGATGTGATCTCGACGGCGTCGCCCTCGGATAGCCCCTCCATCGCCATGTCCTCGGGGTTCATGAAGGCCGGGTTGACCGGGACTCGTTTCTTGATGGACGGAAGTTCGAGGCCCGCTGAGTTGTTCGAATCTCGCATCCGGCGAACCGCCATTCGGTAACCGAAGCCGTCTTCATCCGATGTGGATCTGGACAACAGCTCTTCGAAGCATCGCAACTCCTCCGCGACATCCGTTGGCACGAGACTGAAACGATGTGGGCTCTCCGGGTCGCCGGGTTCGACGAATTGTTTCTCCTGATCGAGAAGAACGCCCCGCTCTGCGGATTGGATCTCTTCGAAGGGCAGCGGCGCGTCCCGGGCGGTGCGGGCCAGAATTTCGTCGGTCGTCGGCGCCGTGTGCATGTCGAGGGGCTCATCGAAGAGCCGGAGCTCGAGTCCGAGTCGCTTCGCGATCGCCCAGAAATAGTAGTGATCGTCGCGCACGCAGGAATCCTCGGGCGGTTGGGCGACGGCCGGCGTGTAACGCGTATAGGGCTCGGGGGACGCGAGGCTCTCCCAGAGCCAGACGGGCAGGTCGGCGCGTTCGTACTGAAGGGTCGGGGGGAGGATGTAGTCGGCCATCTGCGCCGTCATCGACATGCTGGGCTCGATCGCCACGAGCAGATCGAGCGCCTCGAAAGCCCGCTCGACCTTTTCGATCTCGGGAATCGCTGACATGGGATTGCCGCCATGGGAAATCAGGGCTCGCACGCGTCCCGGGCCCGGTTCGAGGATCTCGTCGGGCAATGTGCCCGTTGGAAGCTCGCCCGAGAACTGGCCGAACCCGCCGATCCGGCTCTTGTAGCCGTGCTCCCACCAGCGAGGGGCCGGGATGACTTCGGCGATGATGGGATGTCGTGCGTGAATGACACCGGGATGTTCGATCTCGTCGCCCTCGCGCAAGTAGCGTCCGCAGACCACGTTGAGGCATTCGATCAGATGCTCGGCCAGATTGCCGCCGGGGGACATGTCGGGGCCTGTCGCGCCCGCCGCGGATCCGGTGGAGCACTCGCAGGCGAAGAGTCGAGCCGCTTCGCGAAGAGTCTCGGCGGGAACGTCGGCCCGTCGCGCGACGGCTTCGGGTGAGAAGCGCGAAACCGCTCGCTCGAGAGCTTCGATGTCGTCCGCATAGCGCTCGCAGAAATCTTGATCCTGCCATCCCTCTTTCAGGACGATGTGGAGGAGGCCCGCGAGGAGGGTGCAATCTTCGCCCGGAAGTGGCTGCAGATGGACATCGGCGTGTTGCGCGGTTTCGGTCCGTCGGGGGTCGATGACGATCAGCTTCATGCCGCGCTCGCGCGCCGCGCGAAGTCGCTTGGTCGGATTGCGAGTGTCGAAACCGTTGGCACTCACCGAGAGCAATGGATTGGCGCCCACGAGCAGACAGACGTCGGCCCGACTGAAGGGGGTACGTCCGGGGGGCCAGACCCCGAGACGACCGACCGCGACTTCCTTGGCGGACTGGTCGATCGTGACCGAGGAATAGGCCTTTGGCGATCCGATCGCCTGGAGAAAGGCCGGCAGCATCATCACCGACGAGGAGGTGAAGAAAGCGCCTCCGCCCCGATAGCCGGCGATCGCTTCGGGGCCGTCGCTTTCGAGCAGTTCCGCGAGCTTCGAAGCGATCTCGTCGAGCGCCGTTTCGAGCTCGATCGGTTCGAGGTGGCCATTCGGCATCCGCTTCAGCGGCCGAAGAATCCGATCGGGGCTGTTATGTGCCTCGCTCGCATTGAGCCCCTTGAAGCACGCGTATCCGAGAGTGGACGGATCCTCCCGGTCGCCGCGGACCGAGACGACGTGATCGTCGGAGTCGAGGGTGACGACCGTTCCGCACATGCCCATACATTGACGACAGAAGGACAGGGCCTCTCGGGTTTCGGGCTGGGCGGGTTCACGTGTCGTCATGTCGGCCTCTCGAATCGCTGTCGGATGTGCGCGGGCGCGGATCCGCTCGTGGTACTCGTGGTGGGCGGAATCGATGCCTCGCTCCAGTGTGTCTAAGCGACCGTCTGGCCACTCGAGGCCGAGTCCTCGACTGGCCGATGTTCGCCCGGCGCCAGACCGACAGGTAGCGATTCTGAGCGCTGAGACCAAGCTCGAGCCCTGTGCCTCGAAGGGCTAGCGCGGGGTTCGTTTCGTCCACTCCCGTCGGATGAAATCAAGGCCCTCGCGGGCGAGCTGCTCCTCGTCGTCGAACATTCGGCGCCAGATCTTCGTCGCGGCGGCGAGAGAGGGAAGGGCGCTGCCAAAGGCTTCGATCGTGAGCCAACCGTCATAGCCGGACTCGACGAGCGCGTCGAAGGTGGAGTCCCACGCGACCTGTCCTCGCCCCGGCGTGCTTCGATCGTTCTCCGAAATGTGGACGTGGGAGATCTGGCGGGCATGCTCACGAATTGCCGCGGCGGAGTCCTTCTCTTCGATATGCGCGTGAAATGTGTCGTAGTGGATCCCGACGTTCGGGCGGTCGAGATCCGTCACATACCGCGCGGTATCGGCGGTCGAGTTCAGCAGGTAGATTTCGAATCGATTCAGGAACTCGAAACTCAGTCGGGTTCCCCTGTCCGCGGCGTAGTCTGCAGCCTGTTGCATGGCCGACACGCTCCGGCTCCATTCTTCTTCCGTCGGCCCAGCGCCACTGAACTGACCAATCGCCGCGTAGAGCGGGCCACCCAGGATCGACGATCCGGCGGCTTCACAACAATCCAGGGCGCGCCTCGCGACCGCGAGCGACGTCTCGCGGATCGACGAATCCGGGGAGATCGGATCGTCTGCGGGGTTGCGGACCGTGATCGCCGTTCGCTCGAGACCCATCTCGTCGAGTCGTCTGCCCAGGGCCGCGAATTTCTCCGGGTCGGCATCGAAGATCGGGAGCTCGACGCCGTCGAACCCCATGTCCTTCAGACGTTCGTAGAGCGGTAGCCAGGATTCGTCGACGGGATCGTCGGTCCAGAGGAGGAGGTTCATTCCGACCTTCATGGCAGAGTCCTTCTGATTCTTGAACGGTTCTATTGGAGCCCGGGAGGCTCGAATTGCGGCTTCGTGCGACCGCTCTCTTTTTCTCTACAATTTCGCGATGCGCGTCAGTTTTTACGCCACTCTCCGGAAGATCGTAGGCGAAAAGCACGTCGAGCTTCCGTTGCCCGAACGTTGCTCGCTCGAGGAGATCCTCGAGGCGGTCGTGGCCGCCTATCCGGATTTGCGAGAGGCGATCCTCGACGAGTCGGGAGGGCTCGATCGTTATGTTCATCTCTTCGTCGACGGCCGGAGTTCGAAGTTCCTGCCGAAGCAGATGGCCACCGTCGTGGACGGCAGCCAGTCGATCGAGTTCTTCCCCGCGGTCGCGGGCGGCTAACCCCGGCGAATCCTTCCGCTCTGGCGGTTCGTCGGGAAACTAGGGGATCTGGAGTTCGGCGAGCTTCGCTTCCGGAACGACTCCGTCCTGCCAGCCGCGCACGTCGTAGTATTCGACGAGCATCTGGTCGAGCTCGGAGACGTGACCTTTCGAGCCGGAGAGGGTGGATGCCTCCTCGGTGAAGCGCCGGGGCAGGGTATCGCTGCCCTCACGAAAGCCCGCGAGGTTGTTGTAATAGCGTTCGAGGTTGTAGACGCGCTCACCCGCCTTCATTACGTCCTCCGCGGTGCAGTCGATTCCCATCGCGCCGCTCCACTGGGCAGCGTACTCGTCGGCGCCCTGTGCGAAGGCGCTGAACTTGCAGAGATCGAGGCTGTCGGAGAAGGCCGCGAGATCCTGGAAGATCATCACGAGCTCGCCCTTGCCCTTCCACTCGAGGGGGTCGGCCTCGATCCCGATCACACCGAGCTCGGCAGCGGCTACGTAAGCGCGCAGATGGCATGCTCCCCGGTTGCTCGTTGCATAACCCAGACCCATGCCCTTGAGTCCGCGTGGATCATAGGCCGGGACAGCCTGTCCCTTGCAGGCCATGGCGGCTTCGGGTCGACCGAAATTCTTTGCCGCAATGACCGCCCCATCCGCGAGTTTGTCGCCCACGCCCTCGCGGAGAGCGAGCTTCTCCGTCAATTCGACCATGCGCGCGTCGTCGCCCCAGGAGAGCGACTCGCCGTTCGTCGCCCCGGCCTCGCTGCACTCCATGAAGACGGAATAGACGTTGCCGAGTTCGATCGGATCGAGTCCGTAGTCGTTGCACTGGTCGATCAATTTGGCGACGGAACGGATGTCGTCGACATCGCAATTCGCTCCGAGGGCCCACGCGGGCTCGTACTCGACGCTCTCCATCTTCAGGCCCTTCCAGGGACCGTCCTTGATCTCGACTTCCTTCTTGCAGGCGACGGGACAGGCATGGCAGGTCGGGTTGCCCGTGAGGATATTCTGCTCGACGTATTCCCCGGACAACGTCTCGGCGCGCTCACCGAAGGAGGTCTGCTGGCTGTTCCGGACACCGAGGGCACCGATGCTGTTGGTCACGTTCATCAGCACATTCGTTCCGTAGACCGAGAGACCGCCCTTTTTGGGGCTGGTGATGTTCTTCTCGTCGCGGATCGTGTCGAGGGCGAGCTTGCGGGCGGATTGCCATACACCCTTGTCCGGGACCGTGCTCTTCTTGTTGCCGGCGCGAACGATGATCGCCTTGAGATTCTTGCTCCCGCACACCGCGCCGATTCCTCCGCGGCCGAAAGCGCGGTCGTCCTCGTTGACACAGACGGCGAATCTGGACAGGTTCTCGCCGGCCTGGCCGATGGCATTCACCGAGAGATTCTTGGCTCCGTATCGCTCGCGGTAGAAGGCAACCGTATCGTGGATGCCCTTGCCCCAGGTATCGCTGGCGTCGCGAATCTCGATCTGCCCATCCTCGATGAATACGTAGACCGGATGTTCTGCCTTTCCTTCGAATACGAGTCCGTCAAAGCCCGCCCAGCGTACACGGGCGGCACTCCATCCCCCCTGATGACTATCGGTGACCGTCTGGGTGAGTGGCGACTTCGTCACCGCGGCCCAGCGACCGCTCATGCTGATTTCGCTTCCGCTGAGCGGGCCGTTCATGAAGCAGAGAATGTTCTCGGGAGAAAGCGGGTCCACGGCGACGCCGTTTTCGAGCACGTAGCGTACGCCGAGTCCCCGGCCACCGATGTATTTGTCCACCCACTCCTGCGGTGCGGGTCTCTTCTCGACGGCTCCGGTCGAGAGGTCGATGTGGGCGATATCGCGGCCGAAGGTCCTGGCATCCATGCGGTGCTCCTCTATGGGGACTGGGCTCGAAGGGGACAAGAGAACATCCCTATTCTAGACGTTTCTCGAGAAAATGAGGTAGAGGGAATCGGGGTTCCACTCGGAGGCTGATCTCCCCGGCCGAGAGTGGCTAGCCTGTCCCTCGACCCGTTGAACCCGAGCACGCGGAAACGTCGCGCGAAGAGAGAGTGATCGGGTCGAGGAGCATGAGGGCATGAGCCAGCCCGAGAGTGCAGAGGCGCTCGTGACAGCGTATCTGGAAAAACATGCTGCCAATGATCTCGAAGCCGTGATCGCGCTCTTCGAAGAAGACGCGACCCTCGAGGATCCCGTTGGCAGTCCGGTCCGGCGCGGAATCGATGCCATCCGGGAATTCTACGCGGCCACCCATGCGAGCAATGGGCCGATGGCGATCGAACGGGTCGGTCCGGTTCTGCTCGGCGGAAACGAAATCTCGGTGCATGTTCGAGCAGGACTCGAGAAGCCCGGAAGTCCGCCGGCGATGGATGTGATCTACGTGATCCGAATGGGTGGGAACGGCCGGATCGAGAGCCTGCGTGCCTGGTTCTAGCCGAAGGGTTCCTTGCGGGCCACCTAGCGAGGAGAGAGACTCACCGTCCTCGTATCCCGTCCAGAGCGCAAGAGCGTGCCCGCTCGGGCGCCGGTCGCCCGTCCCTCGTCGACAGTGAGCTGGCCGTTCACGATCACCTTTCGGATCCCGAAGGGATCGCTCACCAGGCGAAGGCTTCCATCCGGTAGATCCCTGGCGGTGCGAGCCCCGGTGGCCGCGATGGTCTCGGGATCGAAGAGGACGAGATCCGCCTGCGCACCCTCCGCGATTCGCCCGCGTCCCACCAGGCCGAAGAGGTCGGCGGGCTCCGAGGTCATCATCTCGATCGCTCGCTCGAGTGACACGAGTCGTCGACCGCGCAGGACATCGGCGAGGAAGAGCGTGGGATAGGGGGCACCGCACATGCGATCGAGATGGGCGCCCGCATCCGACCCGCCGAGCAGGACATGAGGGCTTTCCCAGATTTCGCGACGCAATTCCCAGCTCTTGTCGTCATCGGCTCGTGAGATCGGCCAGAGAATCGTCGAGAGATCGTCCGCGACTACGATCTCTACGAGCGTGTCGAACTCATCCTGGCCCCTTTGCGCCGCGATCTCCGCGATCGAGCGATCCCGCAGGTCGGCGAGATCCGGATTCGGACCGTCCCCGACCTTGTAGCTCCCCCAATGGGCGATGCCTCGGAGGACTCCGGCTTCGGGTGATCTGGCGCCCGCCTTCATCCGCTCGCGAATCGCGGGATCGCGCAATCGTGCGATCTGGTCATCGACGTTCCCCGACAAGACATCCGACCAACCCGGAAGCTTGTGAAGCGCGCAATGATTCTTGAAGCTCATACAGAGGTCGACGATCACGGGCATGGTCAGCGCAACGATCCTCGCACCGCGGGTCGCGGCGGATTCGCACGCGGCGATCTGGGCACGAACATTCTTCTCGTCCGCGCTGCTCACGCTGAGCACATTCCAGTTTGCCGGACGGTTGGCCGCGAGACTCATGTCGGCGGCGAGAGCGATCTCGGCCTCTTCGAAGCCGTTCAGGCAGCCGTCGAAGATGAACTCGAGGGTTGTTCCCTCGTGTGCGGAGACCTCCCGCGAGAGCGCGAGGACCTCCCCTTCGGACGCCCATCGAGAGGCCACGGGATCTCCCGCGCCATCGGAATGAGTGAATGCACGGCTTGTCGAGAAGCCCAGGCCGCCAACGGAGAGTGATTCTCCGAGCATCGCCGTCATCTCCTCGATCTGGCTTGGCGTAGCTTCGGAACGCGTCGCATCGACCCCCATGACCGCCCTTCGAATCGCGCAATGACCGACGAGAAAGCCCGCGTTGACCGCAATCCGGCCGTCGAGTCGATCCAGGAAATCACCGAAGGTGTTCCAATCCCAGGGCAGCGCCTCCTGCAGCGCCTCGAGCGGCATGCCCTCGACATTGGCCATCATCCGCGCGGTGTACTCGGAATCCCCAGCGGCGAGGGGAGCGAGAGTGAAACCACAATTGCCGCCGATGAGCGTCGTCACGCCATGCAGTGAGGACGGCGTCGCCAGGGGATCCCAGAAGAGCTGAGCGTCGTAATGGGTATGCGGATCGACGAATCCGGGACACAGGACGAGTCCTGTCCCGTCGATCGCAAGCGCTGCCCCGGTCGGGAGGGTGCCGATCGATGTGATCTTGTCGCCGCGGACGCCGACGTCTCCGACGAAGGCGGGGGCCCCCGTCCCATCGACGATCTTCGCGCCACGAATGATCAGGTCGAGGGCGGGGGATTCAGTCGTTTCGCTCATGGCTCTCGAACTCCTCTCGTCGGCTCGAATGCCCCGCCGCGGGACTAGATCCGAGCCCGAAGGGCAGCTGCATCCTTCGGCCGTGGCGGTCGCATGAAAGATACCCCCCTGGTTCGCCACCGCCGCCGGTTTGCGAGGCTTGCTCGGGGCTCAGGACGGTCTGGGCAGGGGGCCACGATGCCACTGCTTGATCACCCGCCTGTGCAGGATCCGCCAGTCCGCGAGTTCGGGGACGCGAACCAGGGTGTCACAATATCGCACGCCCATGACGAGATCGGCATGCGGGCTGTCCTCGGCTTCCAGGTGATAGGCGACGGCGTAGGTCTCGACCCGTGCCCGATCGGGATCGCCCGCAAGCGCCAGATCCACGTATTGGTTGCCCATGAAGTGGAGGGTGGCCTCGTAGGCTTTCACTCCGGGCTCGAGGGCTTCGAGATAGGGGCGGATCGCCGCCGTCCGGAGCGTTCCCTCGACCTGGCAGTCCGAGTGGAAGACGGAAGCGACCTTTTGCCAGTCGTTGGTGTCGATGCCATGGGCGTATCGCTGGGGGAGATCGCGAACGAGCTCACGGTCGCGAACCCAGGCCAGGGTTTCCGCGTCGGTCGGTGTTCTTCGCCAGCCGCGGCTGCCGGGGAATTCATCGGATTCGGATCGGTGACTGGCCACAGGACCCTCCTATTTGGGTGCGTCGACCCATTCTAGTCGAACTGGAGGACAGCCCGATCCTTGTCCTACCCTCTACGACTCGACCGATCAAAAATGGGAAGACGATTCATGAGCACGGATACGAACAACGCCTGGCGTGAAGAAACGCCAGGAACCGCCGGGTGGACGCGAACCGCCAGACCGAGCGACCCCGACAAGTATTTCATGGTCTCCGCCGATTGCCACGCCAACGAGCCCCCCGATCTCTGGCACTCACGAATGGCGGAGGAATACCACGAGCGGATTCCGACTTTCGTGTTCGACGAAAAGAAGGCGGTCAAGCGCCAGGTGACCGAAGGCTTCCGGCCGATCCGCGTTCACGACATCGCGTTCGAGGGCGAGGACGCGGAGAGAAATCGCGTCGGTCGCACACCGGAGGAGCGGCTGGCGGATCACGCCCGGGACGGCGTCGACGCCGAGATCATCTTCCCGAACAAGGGACTCGCGATGTGGGCGACGCCCGATGCGAAATTCGCGCAGGCAATGTGTCGCGTCTGGAACGATTGGGCTTGGGAGACGTTCGGGCCCTACAAGGATCGCCTCGCGCCGATGGCCTGCCTCGCGACGGGGGATCTCGAAGGCGCGATCGAAGAGACGAAGCGCTGCGCGAAGTTGGGATTCCGCGGAATCTCGATTCCGATCAAGCCCGTTTTCGGCGCCGGTCATGTTGCACACGCCAATTATAATCTACCCGAATTCGATCCCTTCTGGGCGGTGGTCCAGGACTGCGACATGCCGATCACGATCCATGTCGGGACGGGGCGAGACCCGCGGACGGCCCGGGGCAATGGAGGGGCGGTCATCAACTACGCGGCGCACGCACTCGCACCGGCGGTCGAGCCGGTCGCGAATCTCTGCGCGTCCGGCGTGTTCGAGCGTTTTTCGAAGCTGCGCTTCGCGACGATCGAGGCGGGAATCGGTTGGATTCCCTGGGCGATCCAGGCGATGGACGAGGCCTACAAGAAGCACCACATGTTCACTCGACCGAAGCTCAAGATGCTGCCGAGCGAGTATTTTAGACAGCACGGCTTCGCTTCGTTTCAGGAAGACGCTGCGGGACTCGATCTGGCTCGGTCGCACGACCTCGTGGACAACTTTCTCTGGGCCAACGATTACCCCCATCACGAAGGCAGCTGGCCGCACTCTGCCGCCGCGATCGAACGCGAAATGGGTCAGCTCCGCGACGATGAGCGTGCGAGGATCCTGGGCTTGAACGCAGCCCGACTCTGGAATTTCGATGTACCCGAGCGCGCGATCCGGTGAAGATCCTCATCATCGGACTGGCGATCGTCATGTTGCTGGTCGCGGCGCTCCCGTTGGTTTTCTACTTTCAGACGAAGCTGGCCAATCCCGGTGTCGTGCGAGAGTTGACCGACGACCCGGACGGGGATCGAGCCGCGAAGGTCATGCTCCTGTCTCTTCCGAGCGGTCGCGAGATTCCGGTCAACTATCTTCGTGAGCAGGGACGCGTCTACGCGGGAGCGGATGGCCTCTGGTGGAAGGAACTCGAAGGCGAGGCCGCGATGGTGTCGGCCCTCGTTCGGGGCGAGAGACTCGAAGGGCGGGCACGCGCAGTTCGGGACGATCCGGCCTACACCAAGGATGTCTTCGCGAGGCTTCGGCCGACCGCGCTTCCGGGCTTCGGTACGCTCGTCGAGATCCTCCTGGATCCGAATGATCCGGGTGGGCCCCGGCGCAGCTCAGCACGCTCGCAGTAGATCGATCCGTGTTCCGGCGATCTCGTCGGCGGTGACCGCGACCGGCTCCTTGCACTCTGCCCGCTGCTACAGGTCTCGAGCGGCCGCGGCCGCGTTCGCGAGCATCCAATCGACGCGTTCGAGCACGGAGTCGATCCCTCCCGCGCTGTCGAGTCCACCCCCTGCGCCGGCGCGAAGTCGCGCGGCGACACCCTCGACGAGACAAGCCATCTTCCACCAGCTGAACGCGCGATAGTAGTCGAGCCTCCCGAGGTCGAATCCCGATCGCTCCGCATACATCTCGATCGCATCCGCGCGTCGTGGAAAGGCAGGATGTCGGGTCGGTGATGGCGAGCCGAAATCGTTGGCTTCCCCGGGGTCTGTCCAATAGAGGACGGACCAACAAAAATCGGCCACAGGATCGCCGAGCGTGCAGAGTTCCCAATCGAGGACGGCGATGATCCGATGATCGGGGCCGAGAACCGTGTTGTCGAAGCGGTAGTCGCCATGCACGAGACTCGCAGCCTGCTGCTCGGGAACGCTCTTCGACAGCTGTTCGTGCAACTCGTAGACGACCGGAAGCTCACGGCCCTTCGCCGCTTCGAACTGGCGCAGCCAGCGATTGAGTTGTCGTTCGACATACGCCTCTTTCCGGCCGAGGTCGCCGAGTCCGACGGAATCCGGGTCGAGCCGGGCCATCGCGACCTGTACGTCGATCAACGACTCTGCCGCGGCACGGCATTCCTGGGTACCCATCCCCTTCGCCTCCTCGGGCCCGCGAAGAATCAACCCGTCGGCGAAACCCATGACGTAGAACTCCGCGGAATTGATCTCAGGGTCGTCGCAATAGGCGATGGCCTCCGGCACCGGAATGCCGCACTCGGGATGCGAGTGGAGCGCCTCGATGATCTTCCATTCGCGGCTCATCTCGTGGGCGGTGGCGATGCGCGCGCGCTCGGGCGGTCGCCGGAGCGCCCAGCGTTTTCCATCGGGGCGCTCGACGATATACGTTAGGTTCGAGCCGCCGGCTGCGACCAGTTCGAAGCTGAGTCGTGCATCCGCTCCCTCGACGTTCTGGGCGAGCCAAGCGGTGACGGCCGGGACGTCGAGACCTCTGATCTCGCTCATGATCGATCCTTGCCCTCACTCGCTTGCGGGCGTTACGTCTAGAAGCCCGTAGTCGGAGCGTTGGGGTTGAGTGCGGCGCCCAAGGCTGCGTTGTAGACGCGAAAAGCCAGTCCTGCCGTTCGCTCATCGAGGGGCGGTGCACCGTGATAGGCGCCCGGGCAGTTGTAGAGTTCGACCGAGACACCCGCAGCGAGAAGCTTGAGGGCGTATTCGATCCCCTCGTCGCGGAGTGGGTCGAGTCCGTTGGTCTGGATGAAGGCGGGGGGGAGATTCGCAAAGCTCGCTGCCCGCGCGGGGGCCGCGTAGGGAGAGGTCTTCTCGCGGTCGTAGTCCTCACCGAGATAGTGAAGCCACATTCCCTCGGCGCCGGCGGCGTCGAAGCCGGGCGAATCGATCGCCTGTCGAATGGAAGGCGTCTCGAGCCGATCGTCGGTCACGGGGATCATGAGAGACTGGTACGCAATCTTGGGTCCGCCCCGGTCACGCGCCATCAACGCAACGGCCGCGGTCAGGGCGCCGCCGGCGCTGCCACCGGTCACGACCAGTCGGTCGAGGTCGATCTCGAGTTCGTCGGAGTTCGCGGCAACCCATTCGAGGGCGGCATAACAGTCATCGGGGCCGGCAGGAAAGGGATCCTCCGGTGCGAGCCTGTAGTCGACGCTTACGACGACGCATTTGTGGCCAAGGGACCAATTGGCCTCCATTCCCGCGAAGGTGTCGGGATGCAGATAGCAGAATGCCCCACCGTGCAGGTGGAGGAGGATCGGCAGTCGGCCGGTCTCGGCCTTCGGTCGATATACGAGCACGCGCACATCCGGCGCCCCCTCTGGACCGGGAATGAGCCGCTCGTGCATGTCGAGCCCGGTGTGATGGCGCTCGGTGAGCTCCATGCCAGGCATCGGTTCTTCGGGCTCACTCCGGTCAGGAATGGGGAGAAGATCATGGGCGTGGGTCATTGTTTACCTCCGTCTCGATCCTAACACCTGGGGACGAGTCGTCAGCGGGTATTCCCGATCAGCCGACATCCCCTTCCAGGTGCTAAACGGGTCCCGGAAAGGCTTCGGCTTCGAGCCGAGTTGCGTGGATGAGCCAGAGACCGTCCCTTTTTTCGTACTCGTCCCGGTAATAGCCGGCGCCGTCGAAGACGGTCTCGTCATGGGTGGCGCAATGGTCGTAGAGGGCCCAGATCCCGACGGCGGTCGTCGGGCCCGTCAATTCGATTTCCGGCATGTGCCCGTGGTGGGTCGAGTGCATCCCGGCGAGAGAATCGCGAATGAACGAAACGACGCCTTCGCGCCCCTTGCCCCCAGCAGCGGGCTGATCCGGTGCTGCTTGCCAGCTCTGTTCGCAATCCTCGGTGAAAAGGTTCGCAAACTCATCCCAGCGTTTCTGGTCCATCAGCCGAAAATAGCGGGCCTTGAGTTGCTTGATCAATTCGATCTCGACCAGATCTTCGGGGGTCATCTGCGGTCTCCTCGCGTGGGTCTTTGTCGAAACGTACGTCGAACGTGACGAAAGGCGATACCTTGAGGCTCCTTGCCAGGAGAGAGGAATTTTCTTCGCTCCACGTTCAATGTGCGTGGGCGTTCACGATCCTGCGAATCGCTCATTCCTGCGTGCAGGCCACTGTCGATATCGTGGTGATCCGCTTCGGCCTCTTCCTACTCTCGTGGATCGCGCTCGCGCTCACGATCATGATCACGCGCGAAGTGATGGCGGCCTTCCGATCGAGAACCCGGTCCGAGATCGCCCTCGGCCGACTCAGCGACAGGAATACCCACCGTCCACCGGAAGCGTATGGCCCGTGATGAAGGACGCCGCGTCGCTCGAGAGGAAGACGACCGCCGTTGCGATCTCTTCCGGCCGACCGAGTCGTCCCATCGGGTGGAGCTGCTCGTACTCGTGCTGGATCTGCACGTCCTGTTTGATCATCTCGGTCATGGGCGTGTCGATATAGCCCGGGGCGACCGCATTCACGCGCACTCCGCGCTGGCCATAGGCGATCGCGTACTGGCGCGTCATGCCGACGACGGCGTGCTTCGAGGCGATGTAGGCGATTCCGCCGTCTTCGATCATCCCGGCCTGCGTGCCTTCCAGCATGTCGAGGGGGGAGACGAGCCCCTGAAGACCGGCGATCGAGGCCGTGCTGACGATTGCCCCACCGCCGCGCTGCGCGAGCAGTTCGGCGCCGTGGCGAAGCCCGTAGTAGACGCCGTTCTGATTGACGTCGAGGGTTTGCTGATAGCCGAGTGCGCCGACCCCGGCGTTGTTGAAGAGGATGTCGAAGCCGCCAAGCGCATCGATCGCCTGTTGCAGACCCTTTTCGACAGCGCTCTCATCGGTCACGTCGAGTTGGAGCGATGCCGCGCTCCCGCCCTCGCCGTTGATCGATTCGGAGGTGACCTTCGCGCCATCGGCGTTGATGTCCGCACACATGACGGCGGCGCCCGCCTGGGCGAAGCGAATCGAGGTGGAACGGCCGATGCCGGACCCGGCTCCGGTCACGAATGCGACTTTGCCGCTCAGGTCGATCGTCAGTTGGGCTGGACTCATTGGGTTTACTCCTCGGGATGGGTTGGAAAGCGAAGGGCGGGCTCCACTGGGTCCTGGTCTAGCGGAACGCGGCCGCAGGAGAAGCCGTGGGGAAGCGGCTGACCCACTGCAGGTAGGTCGCCATCGCCTGATCCCCTGCGACGAGGGAGCCGACGTGGAATTCGATTCCCGTCAACGTTCGGGCGTCGTCGACGAGCAGATCGCTTCCGAAGGTTTCCTGTTCTGCGAGGCGTTTCTCGAGGTCTGCGGGTGTGGCGTCCGGGTCCTTGGGCACCGCCGCGATGTAGTAGGTCTGGGCGGTCGTGCCGATCGGCGTCGAGGTGAAGAGTCCGATCGTCGTATGGTCAGTCACGGTCTGGAAGGAAACGGCGTTCGTTCCGGTCACCCGGATACGCTGTTCGAAGGCGCCGGTTTCGGCGGAGACGAAGGGGATCTCGAGTTCGATGTGGTGTGCATCGAGATAGTGCACACCCTCGGGTTCGATTTCGAACTCGAGGTCGTGGACATAGCGGAGGTGCATGAAGTCGAAGGTGTTCCCGATGCTCAGCCAGGGTGCGATCGTGAAGATATTCGTGCGTCGGGCACGGAAGAGCAGATCCGCTTCGTCGTAGTCTCGAATCGCGGGCGGTGGGAACAGAGGCTCGTCGCCGTTGTAGGCCCAGATGATGCCGAAATGCTCGACCGCCGGATAGCTGAAGAGTCGCGCGGACGTCGGGATCGATCCTTCTCCTGGAATCGAATTGCAGCCGCCGTCGGGGCCGAAGCAGAAATGGTGATAGGTGCACTGGATATCGTCTCCGACGACGTCACCGAGCGCGAGATCCGCACCCATATGGGGACATCGTGAGGTCATTACGACCGGCTCACCGGAGGTGCTCCGATAGACGACGACCCGTCCACCGAGAAAATCAAAGCCGCGGGGTTTGTCAGCGCTCACCTCCTCGGCGAGGGCGACGGCATACCATCCTACGGGCTGGGGATCGTCCGGTCGCAGCTTGGCGTCGAGGGCATGCCAATCCGTACTGGCGCTCTCACTCTGTTGATCAGACATTCTCGACCTCCCTGTCGAGACCCCAGCGTAGACGTCGCCGATCCGGTGGGCAATTCGCATTTCGCCGGCGTCTGGATGACCAAAGCGGGGCCTCTGTAGAGCCCGATCGATGGGGATACGGCTATCGTCGCATCGGGAGGACGAAATGAAGGATCGAGAAAAAGGAATTCGGCGGCCCGTGTTCCCTTCGGCAGGAGAGGTGGACCGCGCCCTCGAGCTCGATGATCCCGAGGAAGTGGTCACCCGCCTGCTCGACGCCAAAAGCCGAGGGGAGCTCTATCCCCTCTATCATCGGCTGCGCTCGCTGGCCCCGGCTCATTCGACCCAGGTCCCCGGGCTTCCGCCGGGCTGCTTCGTTCTAACGCGATATCGCTATGTGGATCAGGTCGCGCGCTCTTCCAGCGCGGTCAACGATCCGCGAACCGCGCGGGTCTTCGATCATGACGGAACGGGGCAGGGCGCGTTCTACAGGGTGATGAGCCACGCGATGCTCTTCCTGGAGAAGGCCTCCCACGATCGGATCAGGCGTCTCGTCTACAAGGCCTTCACGCCGGTTTCCGTGGCGCCTCTGCGCAGTCTGACCGAAGAGGTTGCGAACGAGCTCATCGATGCCGTCGAGCACGATGGCGCGATGGATTTCGTCGAGGATTTCGCGTACCCGCTGCCGCTTCGCGCCATCATGCGATTGCTGGGGTTGCCTCGGGAGGCAGAGTCGACTGTCGAAGCCTGGGCATGGGACTTCGCGCGGGCCGGGGATCCGATGTCCGCGACACCCGAGATCATCACACGGGGAAATGCGGCCGCAATCGGTTTCCACGACTTCTTTGATCGCGTCCTCGAAGAGAAACATCGAGCGCCGGGTGACGATCTGATCAGCGCTCTCGTCACAGCGGAAGAAGAGGGGGGGAAACTCGGCCGAGAAGAGGCGATCTCGACCCTCATCCTGCTCATCCAGGCAGGGCACGAGACGACGGCAGACCTGCTCGGAAACGCGATGATCGGACTCTTCCGGCACCCAGGCGAGCTCGAGAGATTGCGGACGTCCAAAGCGCTGCTGCCGAAGGCGACCGAGGAGCTGCTCCGATACGACGCGTCCGTTCAGATGTCCATGCGGCTGGTTCGGGAAGAAATTGATCTCGACGGGACGAGGATGCCGGAGGGAAGCTTCGCCGCGCTTTCCTACGGCGCGGCCAATCGCGATCCAGAGGTCTTCCGTGATCCAGATCGACTCGACCTCGATCGCAATCCGAACCATCTCGCCTTCAGCGCGGGTGCCTATTTCTGCCTGGGGAACTCGCTTGCGCGCACGGAGATCCAGGCCGCCCTGGGCGTGCTCTTCGAACGGCTTCCGGCGATTCGTCCCGAGGGCGAGTATTTCGTCCAGCGATGGACGGCGCGTCTGCGAGGCCCGCTCGAGCTACGGGTCGCCTGGGACTCCAGCGCGTCGGGATCGTGATTCGGGGTGACTCGGTGGCTACGGTTGCGCGGCGGCGACCGGTTCGATCATCGATTCCTTGAGATAGAGCGAATCGATGTACTCCCGGACCGCCTGAATCAGCCCGTCCTTCACGTCGAAGACGAGGCAATGATCGGTCTCGTACTTATTCCCGTTCAGGCCGACCGAATAGTGGGTCATCTCGATTACGACATGGTTGCCCGACGTCACCACGAGCCGGGTCTCCAGGTTGTACTCCTCCATTCCGGTCGTGAAGAGACCTTTGTCGACCGCGAAATATCCGTCGAAGATGTCGCGTCGGCCGTAGAACTTGCCCGGCCAGGGGAGGGAGGGCGGTGTCGTCCAGGTCGCGTCTTCGGCAAATGCTGCGTAGGCCGCCTCATGACGGCCCGCTTTGATGTCTTCGAGGTATTCGAGGACGAGGGCTTCGGGATCTCGGCTCATCAGGGGTCTCCCCTTCTCGGCGATCGGTGCGATCAGCTCTGGACTTCGACGTCCGTGATCGTTGGGTCGAGGGTCATGACCATGTCCTTCATCATGCCCGCCAGGGCGTCGGGTGTCATGACACAGGCCTCGCACTCCTCATTGTTACCCGGGGAATACCGCACGCGCAGGATTCCCTCATCCGAGGAGACGAAGCTCACGCTGCCGCCATCGGGTTTCACGATTTCATTGAATTGCGAAACGACCTGATCGACCACTTCTTCGGGGCCTGCGGACATCGTCCCTCTCCTCGCTAGTTGGCCGTCAATCTCTTGCGGACCCGCGGTGCGACCTCCTGCGCGAGGTCGCGAATTTCTTCCTTGCTCCAGATCGCCGTCGGGATATACGGGTAGTCGACGATGATGAAGCTGAAGTCCGGCACACCGGACAACTTGGCCATCGCTTCGGCGGAGCCCTGAACGGCCTTGTGGATGATCGTGGCAGTCGGAATTCCTGCCCACTCGAGTTCGATTGCGTCACGCAAACTGCGTGCAGAGCAGCTCCCTCAACCACCGAAGCCGGCAATCGCCAGCGTCGTCTCCGAAGTGAGGCGGGCCCAGTCCGCTGGCTCCGGCGCGACGGACACGCTCTGCTTGAGCACGCGGATGGCCGCGACGGCATCGTCTTCATTGAGGAGTTCGTCGTAGACCGCATCGAGGAAGGTCTTGGATTCCCCGAGTCCGTTCGCCACCAGGCCGAGAACGGCGCCGTCGAGGCTCGCCGGTCGACCCGGCAGGGCGCGATCGTCCTTCCGCTCGAGCGGACCGCTCGTTGGATCGAGACCGATCAATCTTCGTTCACTCATCGTTCGTCTCCTTTGGTCGCCCCTCCGTGATCCGCTGCGGGAGCCGCAGATCGGCGGAGCATGAAACTGGATTCAGCCGGGCACCACGACCGGCTCGGTGATCGCCAGACCGAGATGGGGGAGCAGCACCCAGGTCTGCGCCATCCCGTCGCCACCCGCGGCGGCAATCAGGATTCCCTCCGGTTTCCCGACTCCGACGACGCGCCCGACAGGGCCGGGATCGGCACTGAAGCGGGGGAACAGGTACTCGCGGATATCGTTCTTCGACCAGCCCTTCCCGTCGAAGAAGCGTTGGTGCTCGGGACCGACGACGAGCATGATGTTGTTTTCGTCGCCGAGCCATTCATCTCCCGCGACGCCATTGGTTCGCAGGGTAAAGAGGACGGAGTCGAGGATCGCCTCGGGCGTTCGGGATATGAAATCCGTCGCGGAGGTCACATTCATGATCGAATGGATGGTGACTGCACTCTCGTCCGGGCGGAAGCCGCGCTCTACATGCATCGGTGTCCAGTTGCTGCCCTCTTCGTTCTCGCCGAAACAGAAGCTGAATCGATGGGGACTGGAAAAGCTTGCACGGTCGAGCACGCCCGGAATTGCCCGACAGACGTTGCGGATGACCAGGCGGAGCGCGCGGCCGATTGACGCGTTCGCGCGGAATCCAGGGCCCATACAGCCGGCACCACACTCGATTCCGATCTGGGGTCGGATCGGGCCGTTCACGACGACGGCTTGCACGGCGCCCGAAAGGGTGCCGGTCGTGCTGTGGCAGTTGGCCTTCTCGTGGAGATGCGCCCGAACGGCGGCGACGACGACGGGGAAATAGTCCGGGCGACAGCCCGCCATGACAGCATTGATCGCGGCGTGCTCAGCGGTCACCCGTACCTCGCGCGTCGGGACCTCGCCGAGGAGTTCTTTCGCATCGAGCCCGCCGGCCGCGAGAAAGGCCTCGACGCGTTCAGGTGTCGGCGCGACGATCGGCAGCCCATCGGTCCAACCGTTGGCGTGGTAGGTCTCCTGGAGATCCTCCTCGTCTCGAAACTCGTGCGGCTCGGCTGCGAATGCAGTGGACATCGAGAGGCCTCCCACCAGAACGGTGGCAGAGATGGGGCGGGAATTCCAGCGAGGATGACACCTGCGAGAGGTCATGCGAAAATCGCTCCAGATGGCCGCAAAGGCGTCTCGATCCCGTGCGGGACGCTCGTCGGGACTGGAGATCGAAGGGGGCGGAGCGGGGGGATGCCTTGAAGATCCACAGGAGCCGGGGGACGGGCCTTCCCGAGGACACCGGCCTTCAGCCGGCTGCCGGCGCAAATTGAGCCGGCCAACTTCGGGAGATCTGCGCCGGGCTCGGACCGTGTCCGAGCTGCAAGAGGTGATGTCTCGCTTCTCGACGAAGCAGGGCTTCGCACTTGGGCTCGCCTTCGAACCCCATCCGAGCGATGTCTTCGTCGCCACCTATCCAAAATGCGGCACGACGCTGATGCAGCAGATCGTTCACGGACTCCGAACGGGAGGGGACATGGACTTCCGAGACATCTCGGAGGTGGTTCCCTGGCTCGAACTCGCGGCGGATCTCGATCTCGATCCGACAGCGGACCAGCGCGCCCATCCCCGCGCATTCAAGACGCATCTCGGCTGGGACAGCCTGCCCAAGGGCGGGCGCAATATCTACCTGTTGCGGGAGCCCGAAGCGGCACTGATCTCCTTTTATCACTTCTTCTCCGGTTGGTTTCTCGAGCCCGGAGCGCTCGACCTCGAGACTTTCGCCCTGGAATTCGTTCTCTCTCGCGAAGGCGAGCGGGACTACTGGCGACATCTCGTCTCCTGGTGGCCGCATCGAAACGATGCGGATGTTCTCTACCTCCTCTACGAAGAAGTGGTCGCCGATCTCGCAGGCGCAGTGCGAAGGGTCGCGCGGTTCCTTGCTCTGGAAGAGCCTGCGGAGCGGGTCGAAATCGCGACCCGCCAGGCTTCGATCGATTTCATGCGCCGCTTTCCGACACTCTGGGAGGACCTGCGCTTGCGAGAGAAACGAAACGACGCGATGGGGATTCCGGCTGACGCGGGGAGCACGAAGGTTCGCGTGAGGGATCCGGGGCTGCCCGTGGCAAACTTGACCGAGGCCGTGAAGACCGCCTGGCGAAGGCGTTGGGAAGAGGTCGTCGCCCCGGCCACCGGCTGCGTCGACTACTCGGAGCTGCGGCGCTCGATCGCGTCGGGACCGACCTGAAGGGATCCGGACCGACACGCTCCGGCGGCGCGGACGAACCGGCGGATCCCCATATTGCGCGCCGATCAGAAAGCCTATGATGGGCTCCGCCTGAGAAAGCGGAGCCAGCTTGCCCCTCACAGATCCCGAATCGTCGTTGCCCGAAGCCCCGCCGCCGGGTTCGGAGGGAGCCCAGTCGGGTGGCGGCCACGGCGGAGTCGACGAGGCGATCCAGACGTTTCGACTTCCCTTCTACGGCCGACTCTGGCTGTCGAACCTGATCCAGTTCATCTGCTTCCACGTGCTCTTTCTCGCGATGCAATGGCTCGTCACTTCGTTGACCGAGCTCAGGACCGCCGTGGGATTCCTCGCGTTCGTCCAGGGGGGAACGATTGCGCTGATGTCGCCGCTGGCCGGAGTCATCGTCGATCGGCAGCCCAAGCGATACTTGATCATCGTCGGTCGACTCGGTCTTGCCGCAGTGGCCATGTCGATCGGACTGCTCGTCTGGGCGGAGGCGATTGCGTACTGGCAACTCCTGCTTGTCTCGATCGTAGGAGGCTTGCTCGCGTCGGTCCTCAGTCCCGCGACCCAGACCTTCGTCGTCGATGTCGTGGGACGAAATCGAACCGAGCATGCGATCTCCCTCAACGCGATCGGTTCCTCTTTCGGAACCATCGGAGGTGCGGCACTGGCCGGCGTCCTGGTCGGAGCGGTCGGGATCGTGTCGACCTTCTTGTCGGCTGCGGTGGGTGTCGTGATCGCGGCCCTGATCGTGATGACGATTCCAATCGAGGGTCAGACCAAGCGATCGGAAATGACCTCACCGCTCATGGATCTCAAGGAAGGTTACGCCTACGTGCGGTCGCGACCGCACCTGCTGCTAGCGCTGCTCTGCTGTGCGATGGCGCTCTTCAATGGCGCGATCAGCCCGATGCGCGTCGTCTTCGCTCGGCACGTGCTCGAAGTCGGTGCCGAGTCCTTCGGAATGATGTCCGGTGCCCATGGCATCGGCACGATGATCGCAGCGCTTGCGGTCACACTCAGACCTCCGAGTCGTCATTTCGGTCCGCTGATCGCGGGCACGATGTTCCTCTACGCCGTCGGTCTGCTGCTCTATTCCTTCGCGTTTTCGTTCGAGTGGATCCTGGCCGTCGAGGGATTGATGGGTTTCGCCGGTCAGCTCTGGCATATCTGTGCGCTGATTGGATTCCAACTCGCAGTGCCTGCGGAGATGCGGGGGCGGGTACTCGCGATGGTCTTCACCCTGGCTCAGCTCGGCTTCGTCGGCGGACTCCTGGTGAGCGCCCTGGCGGACGTGGTCGGTGATCAACTCGCGCTTTCGATCTTCGGGGCGATTCCGACGGCGTTGCTGGGCGGAATCCTCGTTTTCGGGTGGAAGACGCTCAAGCAGATGTAGGCCGCAGAGGAGAGTTCTTCTGCTACAGATCCGCGTACTCGAAATTCCGAATCGGGTCCTGGCCGTCCCAATCCGCGGCCGCTGCGATCCCCTCCTCGAAGATCGTATGCAGGTCCGGGTAGGACTCGAGGAACTCGATCCAGACATCGGGCATTGCCGTCGACTGGCAATAGTAGTAGCGA
Organism: Myxococcota bacterium; assembly: GCA_029941885.1. Taxonomy (GTDB): domain Bacteria; phylum Myxococcota_A; class UBA9160; order UBA9160; family UBA4427; genus UBA4427. Next base: position 19,728 of record JAPYTP010000031.1, on the reverse strand, counting down.
TAGCCGCCCTTGTCGCGCATGGCACAGGTCCGTTCGAAGCCCTGCGCCTTGGCTCGAGCGATCGTCTCTTCGATATCATCTGCGAAGAAGGCCATGTGATGAACGCCCCAGCGTTTCGATTCGACGTAGGACTGGTACGGCGTGACGGTTCCGGGCGGGTCGAGAGATTGCACGAGTTGGATCTGGAGGTCACCCATATACGCGAGCGCCTCGTGGATCCGCATCGTGAAGCCAAGTCCATCGAATTGGGTATCGAGTTCGATGTTCCGGAAGCAGGTCCAGGGGCCGAGGCCCGCGTGTCGCAGCCAATGCTCCATCGCGAGGTCGATGTCCTCGACGAGGTAGGCGACCTGGACGATGCGTCCGAAACCCTCTCCGATCGGACTCATTCCTCCTCCCTTCGTAGCGCCGAGGCCTCGCCGACGATCACTCGGGTTCCATCCGTTTTCTCGACCCAGACATCGCAATGGACACGGGTCGAAATCCCTTCCGGCGACTCGTCCCGGACTCGTGCGTGCGCCGTCACCGTCTCGTCGACCCATAATACGTTGATCAGCTTGACGGACATCCGGCCTCCCTCGAGCCAGCCCATTCCGAAATGGTCCTGCATGACCTGGGACACGAAGCAGGTCGACATCATCCCCTGGACGACGATACTCGGAAAACCCAGTTTCTTGGCCTCCTCACGATCCGTGTGATAGTTCTTGCCCGGACCCGAGAACATCCAACAACGTCGATCGTCGATCACTTTCTCGACCGAGCCGAGATCCGGGCCCTGTGCTGTGGGGAAGGGCGGCCGCTGCTTCTTCTTGGCGGCACTCTTCTCGTCGACCACGAAGCCATCCTCCGTGCCCGGTTCCTTGGGAGGCAGGAAGGATTGATAGGTTCGGCCGCGAACGAATAGTTTTCCTTCTTCGCCGGGTTCGGCGCTCGTGAGGTCGGTTTCGTTGACGACCCAGTCACGACCGCGGCGCGAATAGCGATCGGTGATCGTGGAACGAGTCCTCACACGGGCCCCGATGGGGATCGGTGCGAAGAGTTCCCAATCCTGCTGTCCGTGGAGGTTTCCGAAGAGGTTGGCGAGGTACCAATCGCCCAGGAACGAATAGCATTCGGAATGGTGGAGCAGGGGAGGCGCGAAGCGCTCGTGAAGCGTGTGGGTGTCGTCGAGGGCATCCTGGTAGAAACGAACGGTGTCCGCATCGATGGTGTACTCGTTCGATCCGCAATGTCGGCCAACGAAGGCCGGTTCGCCCTTGAGATTCATGGGAGCCTTTCTCGATAGTCGAGGTGAGCAAGCGGTTCGCGGCGAATAATGGAATCGTGAGATCCGGACCACGCCACCCGTGAAATAGTGATCGATTGCGGCGCAGCTGGCAAAGGTCGCGGGAGGTGCGGGTCGCGGCGAGGTGGGAACGCGTCGGGCTCTTGACTGTGCCATCGTCAGGGGACGGACCCGCGTCTTGCGACGCGACGGGCCGCCCTGGGCGGCTCGAAATCCGCGCGCACAGGAGACCCAGTATGACGACACGAGCCGAGCCCCACGCCCCCGATCTGACGCTTCGACTCATGCGTCTCGCCGTCGCGGGCTTCTATGGACTGAGCCAATTGATGCGGCGCCCGCCGAAGGCTCCGGGCGCGGTGACCGAACGGGCCTACGGATCCCACCCGGACGAACGAATCGAGTACATCGAGCCCCGGGAAGGCGCCCCTGCGCGAGCGCCGATCATCTATCTCCACGGCGGCGGCTGGATTCTCGGCAAGAAGGAGTCCTATACCCGCTATCTCTCTTTTCTCGCGGAGGCCGGCTACCCGGTCTTCAACGTCGAGTACCCACTGGCGCCGGAGCGTCCCCACCCCGCGATCCTGCGTTCGCTCTTTTCGGCTCTGGATTGGATCGAGGCGAATCATCCGACCGTGTCGGGTTATCACGTGATGGGCGATTCCGCCGGAGGGAACCTCGCGATGATGATCGGGTTGTTGGCGACCAACCCTGAACAGATCCCGATTGTCGATCCCGAGCGAGGCGGGGGTCTTCCGCTTTCTTGTCACAGTGTCGTGTCGCTCTATGGTGTGCTCGATCGATTGAGCTGGATCGAGGATGGATTCCCGGGCGCCGAGAACATGATGGAATCCTACGCAGGACGGGGAGCCTTCGAGCGGGAGGTCGGCCCGGAATTCGCGATCACCCCGATGGACCTCGAGATCGGTTCCGCCCCGCCGAGCCTCCTCACCGTCGGGACGGAAGACCCGCTCTTACGTTCCTCGCGAATCTTCGCCGAGCGGTTGGGGGCGGGGCCGGGCAAGGTGGTTCTCAAGGAATATTCCGGTGAGGGCCACGGGTTCTTCAACTTGGGTCGGTCCAAGTCGGACGTGCAGATGAACGAGGATATCCTGGCCTTCCTCGAAGCCGAGGACCCCAGCTCCGCCTAGTTCGTGGGCGCCGAGACGGGGTCTGCTGCCCTGTTCGGACGCGACGAATCGACGCTTGCGCGAGGGGCCCGGGCGCTTCGGGTCGGTCGAACCCGCCTAGCGGGTCTCGCCCAGGGGTAGTTCGCGAATCTTGACGTTCCGGTACCACACGAGATCGCCGTGATCCTGAAGGGTGATATGCCCGCGTGTGGCCATGCCGAATTTGTCGTTGTCCGCAAACTTGCTCGTTGCGATGGCGTCCTGCCACTCCGGGCTGCCGCGCCGGATGTCGACGAGTCGATGGCCGTTGAGCCAATGCTCGAGGTGATCGCCTCGGACGCGGATTCGCGCCGTGTTCCACTCGCCGACCGGGCGGGCTACGTCGCGAGCGAGTGCCTGGAGGTCGTAGAGGTTACCAGCGCGGCGATGATCGATCTGGCCGTCGCTGTGGCCGTCGTCATCGAGGACCTGCATTTCGAGACCCAGATCCCAGGCGAGGGAGGAGCTCTCGTCCGGGACGAGGTAGAAGATTCCGCTGTTTCCGCCGGGCGAGATCCGCCAGTCGATCGACAACTCGAAGTCGCCAAAGCGTTCCTTCGTCATCAGGTCGGCGGAGCCGGGGGTGAAGGGATTGAGATGGTTCCAGACGAGGCCCGCGAAGGACACGTCACGGGTGAAGGCGATCGCTCCCTCCTGGATCTCCCAGAACTCGATGGAATCGTCCTCGGCGCCATAGATCTTCCAGCCCTCGAAGCTGCGACCATCGAAGAGCAGGCGCCACCCCGCTGCCTCTTCGGCACGGGACAGCGTATTCGGGGGTGCACCCGAAACCGCGGGCCCGGACAGGGGGGCGCGCATCGGCGTCGCTTGCGCATTCGTCGGCAACACGTTCATCGTGTACCAGGCTTCGTTGACCCAGAGCGTTTCGTTGCGTTGCGATCGGATCGAGGCGTCGAGATGCAGATAGACGACGCGCCCGGGTAAGCGGTCCGGGACCGTGATCGATGCCACGCGCCGATCGCTGGAAAGCGTCACCGTCTCGACCTCGAGTTCTCGGACGTCGTATTTCGGTCCACCGTAGATTTCCGACGGAACGTAGAACCAATCGGAGAGCTCGAAATCTTTGGGGGTCAGCTCGCGGTCCGAGGCGAGAGCACGAGTAAAATGGATTTCGAATCCCCTCGTCGTGGCGGACACGCGGAAGGGTTCGAATGCCGTCTCCTCGCCGAAGCGTATGTACTCGAGGCCGAACCAGTCCTTGCCGCGCTCGCTCCAATTCCCACGACTGCCGATCTGTCCGACGATGAATCCTCCGCCTGGCACGGCGAGCAGGCGGTTGACGGGTCCTTCGAGGCCTCCCGAGAAGTGGAACGCGACGCCCTGGAGTTGGCCGCCGACCTCCTCGAGGACCGCGCGCTTGAGACCGCCGTTGAAGATGTCTCCGAACACGATGTGTCCGGCGTAGGGGCCTTCGGTCAGGAAGAGGGGTTGGGTCGGAGAGTTACCGACCTCGTTCTGCGGGAGCCAGAGTGTGGGAGGTGTGACAGCGCCGAAATCACGCTCTTCTCCCGGCGCCCGCCATCCGTAGTGAGCCCCCGCTCGAACCCGGATCAGCTTGCTGGCAGGCAGCCAATCTCCCTGATTGTCGGAGACGAGGATCTCACCGTCGGGCGTCGAGGCGAGGCCGTTCGGTGTTCGCAGACCCGTCGCGATGAACTCGACTTCGCCCGTTGCCAGGGAGAGCCGAAAGATCTTGCCGCGGTCGGGGGTCTGGTCGCGACAGCTCTTTCCGCCGACGAGGACGCAGACCGAGAGCGAACCGTAGAGGTCCTTGCCGAGGGCAACGAGTCCAAATCCGAACTCGTGAAAATTCGATGTGACGCGCCAGCGGTTGGTGATGGTTCGGTACTCATCGATCCAGCCGTCGCCGTCATGATCCAGCAGTCGGGCGATCTCCTGCTTCTGCATGACGTAGAGCGCGCCCTCCGACACGGCGAGGCCGAGGGGTTCGTGCAGTCCCTCGGCGATCCGTTCGACCCGGACGCGATCGCTCGGTCCCCGCCAACCGTCGATCGCGAAGACCGAGCCATCGCGATCCCATGTTGCGACCCCGAGACGACCGTCCGGGAGCCAGGCCAGGCCGCCGACGCGAGGGGTGAATCCAGGCGGGTCGATCGGCGTCGACGTGAGTGCGGGGTGGAGTCGGTCGGGGGGAGGCTCCGTCTGGAATCCGAAGGTCCACGCGGCCGTTGCTCCGCGATCGTCGACGACGGCGGTGAGCACTTCCGAAGGCTCGGTCTCGAGAATGACGCGCGCGAGCAATGTCGCCTCATTCCGGTCGAGATCGGGATGCGGAATCATCGCGACCGAACCCCAACGCCCCGAACTGCCCTCGCGGATGCGGTCAGCGAGTTGGCCCACCGTCACGTCGCGATTCGCGCCCTGATAGCGAAGCGCGATCTCACTCCACGCGGGCCCGACCACGCGCTCGCGCACGTTGTGGCAGGTATGGCAGTCGTAGTCGCCGAAGGGGTCGTTCGCGAGGTCCTGTGACACGGCGTACGTGATGGGGATGTCGGGGGCGTCGAATCGCTGGACGATTCTCGCCTCACTCGCGGTGAACAAGAGCAGGGTTCCACTCATCTCGGCGCCCGCTGCGACCTCGAGGTGAAAAGCGTCGGGCTCGATCCGGAGCGCCACCGGCGGGCCCGGGGTGAACGAGAATCGGCGCTCGAGTGCGCCCGCGGAACCCTCCTCCGCCGGGCCGCGTTCGGGCCACTCGGTCACGACGCGCGCGGGCCCGCCCGCCCGATCTCGCAGTTCGAAGCGGATCCAGAGTTCACCACTCTTCGGCTCGAATCCGTGGCCCCGCCATCGGACGTCCGCGGCCGACCACTCCTCCCCGCTTCGAATGCGCCACGCCGTCGGCTTGGGCGGTCGCAAGTAGGCCTCACCGCGACTGGTCGGTTCGAAGCCGTGCCGGGCATCGAAGACCGGGCCCGTGAAATCGACGTCGCCCCGCCAGAATTGGTGGATCGAGGCGGTCTCCGTGCTGTAGGCGAGCCAGAGTCCTTCGGCGAGCGCGATCGAGAGCATTCGCGGCCGGCCATCGAGGCTGCTGCGCATGACCCAGGGAGAGTGCCCGCGGTCGGGATACTCCCGGCGACCCCAGGTGGCGCGGTCCGGAAGCTCGCGCGGGAAGGCATGGTCGTAGACCACTTCGATGAACTCGAGGGTCTCGAAGGCCTCGATACTCGCGCGAAATACGTCGGGCTGCGCTGCGAGCCAGATACGAAACGCGACCCAGACGAAGAGCGGAATCGCGATCAGGGCGATCAGCCCAATCTTGAGTCGTCGATGCAAGGCCACTCTCGGAAGAGACACGTCAGCGCGCCCAGACCGCAAACCTAGGCGAGTCCTCGGCCCGCGATCAAGAGCCCCGCGCGATGGAGCGATCCGTCAGCTCGCGATGAGCAGCCTGATGCGATTTCCGGCTCGCTCGGCGTAGTCTGCGATGTCACCGATCCAGTTGATGATTTCGTACCAATAGAAAGCGCCCACGCCGATCTCCTCCTCGATCTGGAAGAGGGCCTTCAGTGCTTCTTCGCCGCGTTCATCCGCTTCGCTCTCGAGGCCGTTGAGCGCCGTGATCATCTCCTCGACCCGTGCGACCTCGTGTCGGCCGAAACCGGTTTCGACCAATTCGTCGAGTTCGTTGACGACGGCCTCGATCTGGCTGACGGCGGCGAGTGCGGAGCTCGCGAGAGCAGCGAGGGGTGCCTTGAGTGCCTCCGGCGTCTTCATCCCACGGAGCGCGGCGATCTCCGCGACATCCTGGGCCACGTCGGCGATCGAGTCCTGACTGTCGAGGATCTCGAGCATGTCCCGGCGCTCGACCGCCATGAACAGGCGCTTGGGTAGATGGATCCGGATCTCGTGCTTGAGTTCGTCCGCCCGGTGCTCGAGGTCGTCGATTGATTCCCGCGTACGATCGATTCCCGCAAGGTCTCCAGCGGCCATCGCCTCCAGTAGTTCCGGTATGACGCGTGCGCAGTCGGCGGCCGCCTTCATGTGTGTCTGCATGGGGCGGATCGGGGACCGGCCGAAGAGATTCGCAATGACGCTCATGGGGTGTCCTCCCTAGGTACTCGCGTGTCGCTCGGGGCTCATCAGCCGAGAAGCCCCTTGAAGAAATAGAAGAAGAAGATCGAGAGTACCGCGGCAATCGGCAGCGTGGCGACCCACGATACAAGGATGGTCCCGATCACGCGCAGATCCAGAGCGCCGATGCCCCGGGCGAGTCCGACCCCGAAAACCGAACCGACCAGGATATGCGTCGTCGAGACGGGGATTCCGAAGCGGGAGGCGATCACGATCGTCGTGGCCGCGGCGAGCTCCGCCGCGAAGCCTCGACTCGGCGTGAGCTCCGTGATCTTCGTGCCGATCGTTTCCATGACTCTGTAGCCCCAGGTCGCCAGGCCAACCACGATCCCGAGTCCGCCGATGGCCAGCATCCAGGGTTGGACGGCGGCCTCCGAGCCGGCGGATCCGGTCGTGACGATGCTGTGGACCGCGGCCAGCGGCCCGATCGAATTGGCGACGTCGTTGGAGCCATGCGCGAAGGCGACGGCGCAGGCCGTCATGATCTGCAGGACGACGAAGACCTTCTCGACGCGCCGAACCTGCCCGACGCCCTCGGGCCCGTCCGAACCCCGCGCGGCCCGGCGCATGACGATTTTCCCAAACACCGCGCCGACAGCACCCAGCGCCAGGGAAGCCCCGAAGGCCTGGGGCAGGTCGAGGTCGAGGTTGAGATTCTTGAGACCCTTGAAGAGAGTGACGAGGCCGATGATGAAGAAGACGTAGAAGAAGAAGGCCGGTCCGATCTTCTGGAGTTCGTCGATCGGCTTGTCACGATCCAGAACCAGGGCTCGAATCAGATTGAAGATGAGGAAGGCGAGCACGCCTCCAATCAACGGAGAGGTCAGCCACGAGGCGACGATCTGGGCGATCTTGCTCCAGGCGACGGCGTCGACGCCGAGACCGACCGATCCGAATCCCACGATCGCCCCGACGATCGAGTGGGTCGTCGAGACCGGAATCCCGAATTTCGTCGCGACGAGCAGGAGCGTGCCTGCGGAAGCGAGGGCGGAGAGCATGCCGTAGAGCACCAGCTGTGGGTTCTGTTCGACGAGTACAGCATCGAGCATGCCCTTGCGGACCGTGTCGGTCACGTGTCCGCCGGCGAGAAATGCCCCGGCGAATTCGAGAAGTCCAGCGACGATGACCGCGCCCACGATCGTGAGGGCTCCGGATCCGACGCTCGTGCCCATCGCGTTCGCGACGTCGTTCGCCCCGATTGCCCACGCCATGTAGAGGGCGAGCACGGCGCCGATAATCAGCGCATAATCCATTCCGAAGAGTCCAGCCTCCAAGGGCCACCCCGCTTCTGTGGTTCTTGATGCGCGGGATGGTTGCAGTCGGTCGGGCCCAGTGGAAGGGGCTAGCCGCAATAATCGTCGAGTGCATCGCTCTGATGCGGAGGGCTACGCGGCGACGTAGCTCGGATCTGGACGGCGCTCGGGATCGAAAAAGGGCTTCTCTCCGTCGACCGTGCAGCGCCGGATCACCCGCCGCTGGGGGTAGTGGTCGGAGACGCCCCGGTGAAGGGTGGCGCGCTCGTCCCAGATCACGAGCTGGCCGGGCTCCCACTTCCAGCGGACCTGGAAGCGCGGCTGGTCGACATGGGCTGCCAGGAAATCGAGGATCGCTTCGCTCTCGCTCGTCGGGAGGTCGACGATGTGATGCATGACGCCGCGGTCGGTCACGAAGAGGCTGCGCCGGCCGCTCTCCGGGTGGGTACGGACCAGGGGATGTGTTAGCGCGGGGTAGGCCGCCTTGATCCGGTCTCCGAGTCCCTCGATTCCGGATTTTCGTTCGGCGATCTCGACGAAGCTCTGGTGACAGGAGTGGAGGGTCTCGAGTCCGTCGACCAGCCCGCGCATCCGCGGCGAGAGTTCCTCGTAGGCCGCTCTCGTCGAGGCCCACATAGTGTCGCCGCCGTACGCGGGTACCTCGAGGCAGGTGAGCAGCGCGATCACTGGAGGTCTCTCGAGCCACGTCACGTCCGTGTGCCACATGTCGACGCCGGGGTAGTTCTCGGCGTCATCCACGACGACTTGATGCCCGGGTTCGACGCTGCCGAAAAATTTCTCGATCGGGTAGAGGCTGATCTCGCCGAACTGGCGAGCGAGCGTGAGTTGTTGTTCGGCGTCGAGGTGCTGGTCGCGGAAGAACAGGACCTCGTACGAGGCGAGCGCGTGCTTGAGTTCTTCCAACGGAATTGCTCCGACGCTTTCGCGAAGATCGAGGCCCGCGATGACGGCGCCGAAGGTGCCGATTCGTTCGACCTCGAAGAACTCGTAGGCGCGGGTCACGATCGAGCGCCGCGTAGCACGGCGGTTGCCTTGATCTCCACCAGCGCGTCGGGAATCCCGAGTTCGGCGACGCCGACGGCGGTTTCCGCCGGGTAGGGTTTCACGATGTATCGGGAGCGGATCTTCGTGAAGCTCTCCATGTGTTCCTGCAGACCGACATGGAAGGAGGATAATTCGACGATGTCCTCGAATCCGCCGCCAGCCGCCTCGAGAATTCGGCCGACGTGTTCGAATGCCTGGATGAACTGTTGCTCCGGATCGCCGGGCAGCGTGCCGTCCGGGCCGACACCGATCTGCCCCGAGCAGTAGAGCGTGTCGCCGACCAACAGGCCGGGGGCGATCTGCCAGTCCTCGTATTGCACCTGCATGCCATCGGGAATCACGACCTTGCCATGGGCCATAGTCTTCTCCTCGTTCTCGTTCTCGTCCGGGAAGCGTAGCGGTTACGAGATCCCCATCTTCTCGTCGAGCTTGAGCACACGAATCGCGTTTTCACGCAGGAATTTCGGCCACACGGAGTCCTTGAAGGGGTTGTACTCGCGCATCTCCGTGAACTGCCGCTCGAGGGAGATTCCGGCGGGGAAGTAGCCGCAATACAGGATCTTGTCAGCTCCTCGCGTGTTCGCGTATCTCACGATCTCTTCGGGATAATGTTTGGGCGCGAAGGCGCTCGTGCAGTAGTGGAGACCCGGCCATTTCAGCATCAACTTCATCGCGAGCTTTTCCCACGGCTCGCAGCCATGTCGCGTCACGATCGTGAGTTCGGGGAAGTCGTAACAGACCCGGTCCAGGTGCTCGACCTTTTGCGGGTAGCTCGGCATCCGCGGGCCGACGATGCCGGCATTGATGAAGATCGGCAGATCGAGTTCGACGCAGGCCGCGTAGATCGGATACATCTTGGCGTCATTGATCGGGACCTGGGGAAACTGACCACAGGGAAAACAGCCGACCGACACGATGTCGTGTGCCTGTTTCGCTTCCTTCATCGAACGAACGGAGGCCATGACGTCGTTCGTGTTGGTCAGCTCCATTCCCAGAATGAAGCGATCCGGATGGCGTTTTTTCGCTTCGATCCCCTTTTCGGACAGACTTGTCTTGGCGATCTGTACGCCCCATCGATCCATTTCGGCCAGGGTCCAGTCGATCGGGTCGGTATCGGGATCGACCACATCGGGGACGTCCTTGAACATGTACTCAGCCGGGAACTCCATCGAGTCGATGGTTTCCCGGTCCTTGTAGAGCGGGCGCATGAACTGATAAGCCGCCTTCTTCTCCTCCACGTTCGTGTAGGGAAAGCCTACGCCCAGATCGATGATGCCGACGTCGTCCGGAAAACCCATTCTGCCTCCAAGTTGGGTCTCCAGTGTGTCGCGTTTCGAGGAAGATGGGGAGGCGAGGGGTGCGAAAAGAGCGCTCGGCTCTCCCGCGCGGCATCCCGGGCCTGCCAACCCGGCAAGGGCTCGCGTAGGCTCGTGATTGTCCTCGTCCTCAGACCCCGGGCTCGCCGTCGCTGAGGACCGGGTCGGTGGGAATCGACCAGGGTTGCGCCCGCGTCGCGCCCGCGCCCTGAAAGGTCACGAGCCGATTCTGTTCTTCGTCCCAGAGGGCGAGGAACGACGTGCCAACGCTTGCGGAAACCGAGAGGGAGTAGGCGTCCTGGAAGCGCTCGTTGTCGGCGTGACACCGGGGCAGTCGGTAATTGGGCACCTTGGGGTTCAGGTGATGGATATGGTGATATCCGATGTTCGCGCTGGCCCAATGGAGGATGCGCGGCAGATCGTAGAATGAGCTGCCCTCGAGCGCGGCATGCTGGTAGTTCCACTCCCGCCGCCGGCGAAAATAGGTTCCGTCGTACTGGTGTTGGACATAGAAGAGCCAGACGGCACCGGCGGAAGACAGAAATACGACGGGAACATAGACCCACAAGAAGGCCTCGAGCCCGAAGAAGGCGATCAGAAGACCGTAGTAGGCCGCGATTCCGAGATTCGTCCCCATGACCGAGACCCAACCAGAGAGAGTCTTCGCCTGCTCGCCGATGGGGTAGCGCTGCATCAGGACGAAATGGGCGGGGGCGGCGATTCCGAACAGGAAGAAGGGGTTGCGATAGATCCGATACCAGACTCGCTGTGCGAGGGATGCGTCGCGAAACTCGTCGATCGTCATCATCTCGACGTCGCCGGTTCCGCGCTTGTCGAGATTTCCATTGCCTTGATGATGGAGGAGGTGTTGGTGCGCCCAATAGGCGATCGGGGTATTCGTGAGAACACCCATCATTCTGCCGACGGCGCGGTTTTGCCACCTTTTAGGCATGAACGAATCGTGCGCCGTATCGTGTCCAATCATGAAGAGGCGCATGTAGGCGGTCGCAGCGACGACGGAGAGTGCGAGGGTGATGGCGTAGTCGGATTCGACGGTCGCGAACATGAGTCCGATGGTGATCGCGAACAGAACGAGGGTGTTTCCGAGCTGCCACAGAGATCGGGCATAGGAAGCCCGTGCGTAAGGCCGCGTCAGCCCGAGTGCCTCATTCGCAATTCGGGTCGAGGTATCGCGGGTCGGATTCGGCTGGGTCTTGTCGGAGTCGGCATCGCGGCGGCCCGGATCGTTCATGTAGCCTCGATTGGGGGCCGGTGTGCGAAGTTCGTTTTCGACATTCACTCTAGACTAGTTGATCGTGACCCATTCGGCGTCCACGGATTACCGGTCCGTGGCTCCTGCGTGATTCTAGATGATCGCTTCTTCTGCGACGTCCATCATTTCGAATCCCGATGAGAGCGACGACGTCCGGCGAGGACACGCTGGCAACGGGGTCAATCGAGGACCTTCGCACCCCGGATATAGTCGAGCTTCGGGAAGTTTTCCTTGAGATACAGGTTTCCCTGCGACTGGATCCGTCGCTGGCTCGGCCCTGGACCGCGCGGACCGCCCTCGCCCACCTTGTAGATACTATCCACGACGTCCATGCCCCCGACGACCCGGGCGAAGGGGGAGAAGCCCATCCCGTCGAGATTCGTGTTGTCCGTGAAGTTGACGAAGATCTGCGAGGTGCGTGAGTGAGGACGGCCGGTCTTCGCGAAGGAAAGCGTGCCTCGAACATTCGATTCGATGACCGGGTCGTCCTTGATCGTGGCGCGCTGCCAGACGCGATTGATTGCGGGCGTGCCGTGAATTCCGAATTGTGCCATGAAATTTTCGATGACGCGGAACACGGCGATGTCCTCGTAGAACCCGATCCGGACGAGGTTGTAGAAACGATCGGCGCCATTCGGGGACCAGGCTCGCTTGACTTCGATCACGATCTTTCCCTTTGTCGTGTCGAACTGAACGCGGAATTCCGCTGGAGCCGTTTCGCTTGCGAGGCGCGGGTTCTCGAGCGGGTCGGGAGCCGGTTCTTCTACCTGGGGCTTCTGGTCGTTCGCTGACTTGGCCTTGTTGGCCTCCTGCGCCCCACTCGTCGAGGCGGCAGCCAACGAAACGGCGATTGCCGCGGAGAGCGCGAGGGCGAGCAGGCGTCGGATCGAGGTCGATTCGGGCTGAGCGGGTCGCATGGGTGAGTCCTTCCAAAACGGGCAAACGGAAGCCCATCGTGCGAAATGGGATCGAGAATATACTCGTCTCGTCGGAAGGCGCCGCAATCTTGAGTCGTAGTCGAAGGGGTCAGGCGTGATCAGGTGTGCGCGGAGATCGTCTTCACGACGTCCAGGAAGACGTGCTGAACCTCGTCGAGGTGGAAGCCGGCGGCCTTCACGTTCTCGACGGTCGTCCGGTTCATCTCAGGGCCCAGGCGGCGGGAGAGCGGCGTCATGATGTTCATCATGAGGTTGAATGGAAAATACCGACTGCCCGTGTGCTCGAACATGTGGAGCTGCCCACCCGGCTTGAGGACACGATGCAGCGCCGTCAGGCCCTCGATCGGGCGGGGCACGGAGCAGAAAGTGCAGGACGTAAAGACCTGGTCGAAGCTTCCGTCTTCGTAGGGCATCTCGTGGACGTCCATCTGCAGGAGCTCGAGATTGCCGTCGTACCGCGACACCCGTTCCTGAGCCTTCTCGATCATGCCGTCGCTGATATCGATACCCGTGATCTGGCGCCCGGACGGAAAGAAGGGGACGTCGAGCCCCGTCCCGATCGCGAGGAAGAGAATTCGACCCTCAGCCATCTTCGAGAAGAGCGCTCGTTTGACGGGCTCCCAGCGCTTCTCTGGGCCGTAGCCCGCCATCAGATCGAAACTGGCCGAGGCCTTGTCCCATTTCGCTTTCGTTACGAGGTCCATCGCGACGCCCTCCCGCGGATCCAGATGTTGGCGACATAACACGCGGCCAGTGTTCCCAGACCGCAATACACTCCGAGTTCGGCACCGCCGCCGAGTGAGACCGGCGCCGTCGAGGCGTTCATCGAGACGACCATCCCGGCGACCATTCCCGTGGTCATGACCGGAACCATGACCTCCATCGCACCGAAGAGCGCGCCGAGGGGCAGGGCCACGGGCAGGCATAGGACCATGCCGAGGGCCATGCCGACGAACATCGCCACGATCATGTTCCAACCGGGTCCGAAGAGAGCGGCCATGGCGGCACCCACGAGCAGGCCCGCGAGGCAATTCGCGAGCAGATCTCCCAGGACGAAATAGGGGCGGGTTTCCATCTCTGAACTCCTTTTCGAGGCTCGAGAAGGCTACCTCAGTCCCGGATTCGAGGGCGCTTGCGCCATTCTGCGGCGCATTGACAGCGGCGGGGCGACTGACCTACAGAACCGGGTCGAGAATGAGGAGACCAGGGACATGACTTCGAAGAACACCGGCGGCCGCGACCGCAGGATCGCCATCATGGGTGCCGGGCCCGGTGGGCTCTGCATGGGGATCAAGCTCCGCGAGGCAGGCTTCGAGAATTTCGTGATTCTGGAGCGAGGCGGCCAGGTCGGCGGGACCTGGAATCACAATCGCTACCCGGGATGCGCCTGCGACATTCCGTCTCACCTCTATTCCTTTTCCTTCGAGATCAAGCGCGACTGGTCGAAGCCCTACGCGCCCCAGCCGGAGATCCTCGAGTACATGGAGGGCGTCGCGGAAAAATATGGACTGCTTCCGTTCTGCCGTTTCAACAACGCGGTGAAGCGAGCGGTCTGGGATGACGCACGGGCGAAATGGTCCGTTCATCTCGAGTCGGGCGAGATCGAGGAGGCCGATGTCCTGGTCAGCGCCATCGGTATGTTCAACTCGATCGTGCTCCCCGAGATCGAGGGCATCGACGACTTCGAGGGGACGAAATTTCATTCCTCGCAGTGGAGGTGGGATCATTCTCTCGAGGGCGAGACCGTCGGGGTGATCGGTGCTGCAGCGAGCGCTGTCCAGCTGGTTCCCGAGGTCGCAAAGACGGCTGGCCAGGTTCATGTCTTTCAGCGGACGGCCAACTGGGTGCTCCCCAAGGAAGACGATCCATACACGGACGAGCAGCTCGAACATTTCCGGAACGATCCGTCCGCGGCCCTGGCGGTGCGGGAGGCGATTTTCGACGGAATCGAGACCGGACAGGCCTTCTACGACGGTGGCGTCCGCGACGAGGTGGAAGAGACCGTACGCCAGGCCATCGGCGTGGTGACGGACCCTCTGGTTCGCGAAAAACTCGTGCCGACCCATATGTGGGGATGCAAGAGGCCGCTCTTCTCGAACGACTACTACGCGGCCTTCAACCGGCCGAATCTCGAACTGGTGACGGATGGAATCGAGCGGATCACGGCGGACTCCATCGTGACGGCCGACGGCGAGGAGCGGAAGATCGACACGCTCGTGTTGGCGACGGGCTTCTCCTCCATCGAATTCCTGTCGGCGATCGACGTGACCGGTCGCAATGGTCTCGACCTCGAGGATGCGTGGAAGGACGGCGCCCAGGCCTATATGGGCATGACGACGGCGGGTTTCCCGAATCTCTTCATGCTCTACGGACCGAACACGAACCAGGGATCGTTGATCACGATGATCGAATGGCAGGTCGATCACATCCTCCGACACTTGCAGCGGATAGCGCAGGAAGAACTGGCCTGGATCGATGTCAAGAGCGATCTGCAGATCGAGTACAACGTGCAGATGCAGAAGGACATCGAAGCGGTCGTACCGTGGATGGATGGCTGCAACGGCTACTACCGCTCCGCGAGTGGCCGCGTCGTAACGCAATGGCCCAAGAACATGACCGCCTTCAAGGACATGATCTCGGAATTCAATCCCGGCGCGTACGAGACGGAGCCGCTCTGATCGCCCCGCTTCGCTCGAACGCCCGATTGAAAAGGCAGTCGATCCCAGCCGAACGCGGGGGGCTGGCTGATCAGTTTGGGAGTTTTTCCGGAACCAGGCCGAAGCCCGAGGGATTCCGGACATAGCGTGTGTAACTCGGTGGCGGGCCGATACGGAGGGTGCCGCGAACTTCGTCGATCAGTTCCGCGAGCAGCGGCTCCCATTGGACGTCGCGAGACAGATCGCGCGCTCGCCGCGTTTCCGGACGAGGTCGATCAGCGCACGTGCACCCGGCAAAAGCATTCTCGTCGGAACTCCGCTCTGTCGAGTCTCATGCGTGATCTCGAGGGGCGGACGCTCGGTCTGATCTATGCAATCGTCCTGCCGGGTCGATCGGCACCTACCCCAACCGACGGAGACGACCGATGAAGTTTGCCCTGTTCTACGAGATTCCTGTGCTCGCTCCCTTCACCCGGGAGAACGAGAACGCCGCCTTTCAGAATACTCTCGAACAGGCGGTCTTCGCCGATGAGATGGGCTGGCACGCGTTCTGGACCGTCGAACATCATTTCCTCGAAGAGTTCTCCCATTGTTCGAACCCCGAGGTGCTCTACGGGGCGGTCGCGGCGCGGACGCAGAATCTTCGAATCGGCTATGGCGTTCGGCTCGCGCCCAAGGGCTACAACCATCCGATCCGGTCTGCGGAGTCCGCGGCCACGCTCGATCACATTTCGAAGGGGCGTGTCGATTTCGGAACCGGTCGCTCCTCGACCCGCCTCGAACTCGAAGGCTTCGAGATTCACCCCGACGATACCCGCGGTATGTGGCGCGAGGCGCTCGACCATATCGTCGGGAGTTGGACCAGAGAACACCACGAGTTGCAGGGCGAATACTGGAAGGTCCCGAAGCGAAGGGTCGTTCCCAAGCCCTACCAGGATCCGCATCCGCCGATCTTCGCCGCGACAGGCAGCGACTCCGGCCACCAGATGATGGGCGAACTGGGCCTTGGACTTTGCTCGTTCTCCGTCGGAACGCCGCCCGATGACGTGGCACGTCGGGTGGGCATCTACCGGGATGCGGTCAAGGGCTGTACGAACCCCATCGGTGCGACGGTCAACAACCAGGCCGCAGCCTTCACGATGGTCAACTGTGCGCCGACTCGGCAGCAGTCCTATGACATCTCGAAGCCGTCCTTCGAGTGGTATCCAAAGCGCTCCGTCGAACTGGTGACATCCGTGGCCGCGTGGCTCGATGAGATGAAGCAGGACCTGGGGACCTATGAATACCTCGCCGATCAGAAGAAGATCGTCGATGCTGGCCTGCACAACGAACTCACTTTCGACTATCTGCACGACTCGAAGGCGGTGCTCTGCGGGGATCCCGACGAAGTCACACGCGCCGCCAAGGAATACGAGGCCGCAGGCGTCGACCTGCTCCTCTGCCTGATCAATCCCTGGAACGTCTCTCACGAGGAGTGTATGCAGACGATCGAGTTGATGGGCAAATACGTGATTCCCGAGTTCGGCTAGAGCGCTCGGTTGGTCGAAGCGACCCACCGTCGAGTCGACGGCAGCGCGCCCTCGAGCCCGGGAAACTCGCTACGGTGAGGGGCTCGGAGGTGGGAAAGAATGGACATCGGGCGCGTCGGGGTCTGGACCCGGATGGACGGAATGGCGGTCGGAGCGGCTGCGGAATTCGCGCAGAGGATCGAAGGGCTCGGATACGGGGCGCTGTGGATTCCAGACGCGTTCGGGCGGGATCCCTTCGCCCACGCGAGCTGGCTCTTGTCCAAGACATCGAAACTGGTCCTGGGGACCGGGGTGGTCAACATCCACCTTCGGGAAGCGCAGGCGACCGCGTGTGCCCAGAAGGAACTCCACGATCAATCGGGGGGACGCTTTCTGCTCGGACTCGGCGTTTCGCATTCGACCATGATCGAGGGTCTCTTCCATCGCGACTATCCGAAGCCCGTTCCGAGCATGCGGGCCTATCTCGACGCGATGGAAGATTCGATGTGGTGGGGGCCCGAGCTCGAGGGCACGCCGCCGGTCGTCCTGGCCGCCCTCGGCCCGCTGATGATCAAGCTCGCCGGAGAGCGGACACTCGGTGCCCATCCCTTCTTCGCGCCACCCGAGAACACGAAACGAACGCGGGAGATTCTTGGCCCGACGCCGTGGCTGTGTCCCGAACAGAAGGTCCTGCTCGAGACGGATCCTGAAAAGGCGCGGGCCCGTGCGCGGGCAGCGATGGCTGGGCCGCTCACGATGCCGAACTATCGACGCAATCTCATGCGATCGGGATTCGAGGAGAAGGAACTCGATGAGGGGGGGAATGACCGGGTCGTCGACGCCGTCGTTGCCTGGGGTGACCTCGATGCGATCGGGCAGCGCGTTCAGGATCACCTCGACGCGGGTGCGACCCATGTCTGCATCCAGCCGCTGAGCGCCGCGGATCCCACCAAACCGGATCTCGAACTTCTGGAAGCGCTGGCGCCGCGGCTCTGCGGCGGTCAGTGATTCACGTTTCACGTCCGAAAGCGAGTCGACGAAGATGACGAAGGAATTCGAGGGCAAGGTCGCAATCGTCACCGGTGCCGGGAACGGCCTCGGTTTCAGTCACGCTTCCTATCTGGCCAGGCGGGGCGCCAAAGTCCTGGTCAACGATCTCGGTGGGGGCACTCTCGGTCTCGACGCCCAGGGGATTGATTTGGGTACGGCGGAGCGTGCGGCTGAACGGATCCGTGCAGACGGCGGCGAGGCAATCAGCAATGCCGGCAGCGCTTCCGAAGCCGCAACGGCTCGTGCGATCGTGGATCGTGTGATCGAGGAGTGGGGTCGCCTCGACATCCTGATCAACAACGCGGGCATCGCCAGCGCGCAGTTCTTTCCCGACGTCGATGAGGCGGAGATGCAGCGACATTTCGACTTGACGCTACTCGGTTGTCTCAACTCGATGAAGGCAGCTTGGCCTCATATGGTCGCGCAGAACCGGGGTCGGATTCTCAATACCGGCTCCGCGGCCTGCTTCGGAAATCCGATCGCGTCCTACGCTTCGACGAAATCAGGACTCTGGGGACTCACGAAGGCCGTCGCGATCTTCGGACACGAACACGATATCAACGTGAACCTGCTGTTGCCGGCAGCCTTTTCCCGATTGACCGATCAGCTCCCCGAGAGCGATTTCAAGACCAGGCTGCGCAACGATTTCGGGGCTGAGAAGGTCTCGCCCCTCGCAGCGTATCTCGTTCACGAAGATTGTGAGATCACAGGCGAGGTCTTTTCGGCGGGCGCAGGTCAGTTCGCGCGGGCGGTCTATGCCGTGACGGATGCAGCCCCGATCGATCTCGAAATGGAGTCCGTCGAGAAGGCGATGGCAGGGGTGATGTCCGCGTCGAAACTGAACATCCTCAGCTCGACCCACGATGACATGGTCAATCTCGGCTTTCCCGCCGAAGATTGAGCCTCTCCCGAGGCAGGCCCCATGAACAAGAAGGAAGACATGTCCGAACAGAAACAGGATCTACCGGTCTGGCTGATCACCGGCTGCTCGACAGGGATCGGTCGAGAAATCGCGCGCGCCGCCCTCGAGGGGGGGGAGCGCGTCGCGCTGACGGCACGCAAGCCCGAGACCGTCTCGGATCTGGTTGCGGAATTCCCCGATCGAGCGGTGGCGTTGGCTCTCGACGTGACGGATTCGGAGCAGATCGACGCAGCGGTCGTCGCCACGGAGTCGGCCTTCGGTCGGCTCGATGTTCTCGTGAACAACGCGGGCTACGGCTACGTGAGTGCGGTGGAAGAGGGCGTGGACGACGACGTTCGACAGATGTTCGATACGAACTTCTTCGGGGCGATCGCCATGATCAAGGCGGTTCTTCCGGGGATGCGCGCCCGTCGGAGTGGCTACATCGTCAACATCTCTTCGATGACCGGCCTCGTCTCGAATCCCGGAAACGTCTATTACAGCGCTTCGAAATTCGCCCTCGAGTCGCTCTCCGAGGGATTGGCGAAAGAACTCATGCCCCTTGGTCTGCGGGTGAGCGTCGTCGAGCCGGGTCTGTTTCGGACGGATTGGGCGAGCCGCTCGATGCACGAATCGAAACCGTCGATTCCGGACTACGAGGCGACGATCGGCGTGCGGAGGGAGCTGATCCGTGCGTCCTCGGGCGGGGAGCCGGGGGATCCTCGCAAGGTCGGCGAGGCGGTCCTGATGCTGAGCCGTCTCGATTCGCCGCCACTTCGGCTGCTTCTGGGAAGCGATGTGCTCGGGGCGACTCGAGCGAAGCTCACGGAATTTCTGGCCTCGATGGAGGAATGGGAAGCCGTCACCCTCGACGTGGGATTTCCGGAAGACGAGAGGGGGTAGGCATGGACTTCGTGCGAAGCGAGGCAGTCGAGGCGATTCGACGACAGATCGACCATCCGGTCATCGATGGCGACGGGCATCTGATCGAATACGCGCCCGTCGTCCGCGACTTCGTCGCCGAGGAGGCGGGGGAGGCCGTCGCACAGCGATATGAGACAATCATGGGGAGCGGGGCGCGTTTTAGGGATCTCCCCCATGACCAGATGCAGCGCCTCGGCGCGTTCCGATATACGTGGTGGGGCGTTCCTTCTCGCAATACCCTCGATCGGGCGACGGCGATCGCACCTGAAC